>NZ_JBJQOQ010000010.1:0-150972 GCF_046036945.1 Brevibacillus sp. B_LB10_24
AGAATATACATTTTGTATGTTAATTGGTCAGTCGTAGAAAAAAAACAGCCCACCTCGGCCAGTTCCGGCTGAGATGCGCTGTTTCCAGTAAAAGAAGCATGCATGTTATACGCGCTGTTTTTCTGGGAGCTCGGGTGCTGTCAGCTCCTGATAAGCCGTCTGGAGCAGTTCGGCCATCTCGTCAGCGAAGTAAGCGAGCATCTTCTCCCCTTTTTCCCGGGTCGCCAGAGTCGCGTCGCCGTAGACGCCGCTTTTGCTCATATGGCCGAGCGACATGGTCGATTTGCCGTACAGCGGCGGCTTGTCCGGGTATTCGCGAACCGCTTTGTCCATCTGCACCAGCTCCGGCTGAAGTGCCAGCATCAGTGACGTCTCAAACTCACAGGCGTGGATCATGCCATGCCAAGTTGGAGACTCGCAAACCTGTTTAAACATCTGGTCCATCCCTGGATAAAACAGGTAGATGACAGGCATATCCAATTCGTCCTGCAACTCGCGGGCGGCGTATTTCATCGACGAATTGTTGGCATCATGCCCATTGACCAGAACGAGCAGCTTGACGCCGTATCGCGATACGCTGTGAGCCACGTCTTTGATTACGGCTTCTACATGATCCTGTTGAAGCGAGACGGTGCCGGGAATATCGCGCCATACCCAGGAATACCCAAATGGCATTGTCGGCAGCAGCAGCGCTCCGGTCTTTTCACAGATCTTCCGAGAGAGTCCCTCTGCTAAAAAGATATCGGCACCCAAAGGGAGATGATGACCGTGCTGTTCCGTCGCGCCGAGCGGCAGGACGGCGACAGGAAACTCCTGTACGGCCGCTGCCGCTTCATCCCGCGTCATGTATTTGAGTTCTTTCACTCCCATCTAGAGTCACCTCACTTTTTTAGCGTTTGTACCAGTTTGACATATTCAGCCGCGCTCTTACGGATCGCATCCAAGTGTTCACGGGTCGCACCGCGCGGGACCAGGTCGCTGCCAATCCCAAACGAACTGCAGCCGGCGGCGTAAAATTCCGCCAGGTTTTTCCTGCTGATCCCGCCGACTCCCATCAACTGCAGCCTTGGAAACGGCCCAAACAAGTTTTTTACATAATCGCTGCCGAGCGAGCCTGCCGGGAACAGCTTGACCACTTCGACTCCGTCAGCCAGCGCTTGCATCACCTCGCCGGGTGAATACACCCCGGGGAAAATGTGCACGCCCTTGCCCAGAACGCAGCGGGTCAATTCACGATCCCAGCCAGGCGTGATGATGTACTGTGCCCCGGCTGCGATCGCCTTGTCCGCCTGCTCAGCGGTAGTGACGGTTCCTACGCCAAGCTGCAGCCTGCCTTGAAACTCGGCGGCAAGGGTCCTGATGCAGGCCAGGCCTATCTCCTCTTCACTCAGCGATACCTCCATCCAGGAGATGCCCTCGTCAAGCAAAGTGCGGGCTACGTCAGAGACATCCTCTGGCGCAACGCCGCGGATAATCGCCACGATTTCACCTTTTTGCAAGTTCATCATGCTCCCCCTCAAAATGCCAGCCAGCGGGCTGGATTTTTGATGAAGATCGTGTCAATCTGCTCTTGTGTAATCCCTTCATCGAGCAGTCGGGGGATAAATTTGGTGATGATGTATTTGAATCCGGGACCTCCGCCGTATGCGTGCAGGTAGGATTGCCGGCCCATATCTCCCGAGATCAGCAATTGCTCCAGGAACCCGTTGTCAATCATGTTTTTGATCAAGGCGACACGGGTGCTGTCAGGGTAGTATTTCACTTTGCTTGGTCCGTCGAATTGAACGTATGCGCCTCTCTTGGCCAGTTGCAAATGGTAGTACGGATCAGCGTTGCGGTCGCTGTGACCGACCGCCACTACAGACAAGTTGACACCTTCTTCTTCCAAAATATCCAGCATTTCCATTCCCATGGTACCCGCTTCGGTGTGCAGCCAGATCGGCGCGTTTGTCTCGAGCTGGGCTCGGGCGACTGCGCGCGTCACCTTTTCCTCTAGCGGATGGATCAGCTGCAGCCAGGATCCTGCCTTGAGGAACCCCGCTTTTGCATCGCTGCCGTCCATTCCTACCGTCACGTCGTGAACCAGGCGATCTTTGATCTGGTCGATGCTCTCTTTTTCCACCCAGTCGGGGAAGTAGATATGCTTGTTAAAGCCAGTTGTACCGATGACATGGACACCGGCTGCTTCCGACATGCTTTTTAGTTTATTGCCGTCGCGGCCATAATCCAGTGTAGAGGCGTCAACCAGCGCCTGACCGCCGACCGATTTGAAGTTGAGCAGCTCCTCCAGAGAGGCATCGTAGTTGGTCAGCTCCAGGTCGCGGTCTTTTTGCGACGGCGGCGGACAGCACCACAAGTGCTCGTGCGAATAGGTAAAACCGAGTTCCTCAGGTAAAATGTCACCCCGTACAGTACGAATTTTTTTCATCTCTTACCACTCCTTGTCTTTTTTGCTGTAGGTGAAGATGATGCGGCCCTAACCGTGGTGCTGACCGTACCGGAAAGGGCCGGGAAGCCGCCAGATGTCCTTCTCCTGTTCAGACGCCGAACAACATGCCGATCAATCGCATGAGGATGACGACGATCACGGCATCAGGCGACGCGAACCACAATCCCTGCACGCCGTATTTACCCACGTCGATCAGCGGATACGCCAGTGCGATCAAGAGCGAGAACGTAAAACCGAGGAAAAAACCGCCGACAACCGCTCCTCTTCTGCCGCCAACCGCGTTGCCGAAGACGCCTGCGGCGCCGCCCATGAAGAACAGGCCGATCACAGAAGGGAGCACAACCACCGGCAGCCACTTGGAGATAAATGTAACCAAGAGTCCGCCGACCATCGCCGCCAGAAAGCCGATCGTCACCGCGACCGGTGCGAAGGAGTAGAAAATCGGCACGTCCAGCGCCGGCTTGGCACCGGGAACGATTTTTTCGCCTACCCCTTTAAAGGCAGGAATGATTTCCCCGAGGAACATTCTGACCCCTTGCAGCAGGACCAGCACGCCGGCGACGAACGTCAAGGCATTGATGATGGCAAACAGGAAGGTGTTTTGTCCCTGTGTTATGTCTGCCATTTTCGCCGGGTCGACGAACAGGGCCGTCACTACGTAGACCAGGACCATGACAATCCCCATCAACACGGACATATCCTTCAAGAAATCTAGTGATTTCGGCACTTTCATATCTTCCGAACTCTTCGTCTTGTCACCGAGCAGTCCGCCGACCCAACCGGAGAGGCTGATCCAGGAACTGCCCCAGAAACCGAAGGCGACGCTGTCGTTGCCGGTAACCTTGCGGACGAACCGCTGGGAAATGGCCGGGAACAAAACCATCGAGATCCCTTGCACGACAGAACCGATCACGATTGCCTTTACCCCTGTGACCCCCATCTGGTCGAGTGTAATCGCCATCGTTCCGGCGAAGGAAAACATCATGTGTCCGGTCAGGAAGATGTACTTCCACGGCGTAAATCTAGCCAGCACCAGGTTGATCAGGAAGGAAAAGACCATGATCAATGCTGTTTCCTTGCCAAGAACAACCTGAACGGCTGCGACCAGTGAGTTGTCCTCTGCCACGATCCCGTGGAGTCCAAACGCACTTGTGAACATCGTGCTGAAGGGAACCAGCGCGTTGACGATAATCCCGGATCCCGCTTGCAGGATTAAAAATCCAAACAAGGTTTTCAACGTTCCTTTAATGATGTCTGACGTCGATTTGCGAAGCGCGATCAGCCCGACGGCAGCGATAATCCCCAGGATGAATGCGGGATTGCTCAAAATGGCAGTTATAAAATTCAGCATGTTGGCTATGCCCCCTTGGTATCGGCAATCCGCCTGATCACAGGCATCACTTTCGCTTCAATCTCTTGTTTGTCGAGCAGGTTGTCAATCGCGACTACTTCTACGGTCTCTGCGGACAGCTCAGCGGCAATCTCTCCGGATGCGACCATAAAGTCACAAGTCTTCCCTTTGGCCGAACCCAAATCGACCGCTTCACCGTCAACGGCAAAACCGTGCTTCTGCGCAATCGCCTGCACTTCCATCAGCAGCATCAAACTTGTACCAAAACCCATCCCGCATACCGTTACCACTCTCATCTCTGATCTCCATCCTCTCATCTTCAGGTTTTATTTACTGGATTGCCTGCTGCAGCTCAGAAAATGTCGCTGCCTTCATGATCCCTTGCAGCTTGTTTGCATCGCCAAGGATACCGGCCAAGGCCTGCAGCATGCCGATATGGCCCGTGTTGTCCACTCCGCCGATCGCACACACCAGGCGAACCGGATCATTGGTAGGATGTCCAAAAGCTACCGGCTCCTTTAGCCTGACCAGCGACAGGCACTGCTCCTTCACCCCATGCTCGGGTCGGGCGTGCGGGATTGCGATTCCCGGCGCCAGTACGATGTAGGGGCCAATTTCCCGAAAGCCATTGACCATCGCATCGACATAACCGGCCTCTACCTTGCCTGCTTCAACCAACAGGCTGCCGGCCAGCCGGATTGCCTCCTCGGCCGTTTTTGCTTCAGCATCCAAACGTACAACTTCTTGGCTTAATAGCAGCATCAACATCTGTCCTCTCTAGTCGAAGTCAATCACTTTCTGTTTGGTCCGGCCGGACAAGGAGATCCGGTATTGATAACGGTCGGCCCGGCAGATCATTTCCACCCTCTCCACCGGAGTGCCGTCAGACAGCATGGAGGCGCGGGTGATGTGCAAAACAGCCGAATCCGGCGGAATTTCCAGTTCAAAAGCCTCCAGTTCGGACGCTTCGCGGGCCCTGATCAATTCATCAGCACGTTCGATTTTCAGGCCGTAGGTGGTCTCCAGTTCGCTGTACAGGGATTCGTTCGACAGCCCTCGCTCGAGAAACCCCGGCAAAAACTTGGCTCGCAGGTAATTCATCATGATAGCGATCGGCTCTCCGTCGGCACAGCGAATCCGTTTGACGCAGATCATGCTTTCGTCGGGATCAAGTCCCATCTCGGCTATCATTTTTTTCGAAGGCTGCACTTCTACGATCTGCAAGCCTTTGGTTCCCGGGGTCTTCCCTTTTTGCCTCATCTCCTCGGTCCAACTGGTGATACTCTCCATGTCCTGGGTGATTTTCGGCTTTTGCACAAAGGTTCCCCGGCCTTGCTGCTTGACCACCAGCCCTTCTGCAACCAGGGAATCGATCGCCTTTCTGACCGTCATCCGGCTCACCTGGTAGGTTTTTTCGATTTCCGGTTCGGTCGGGATCATATCTCCCGGTTTCAAATGCTCTTCGATATACTCGCGCAAGCTCTTTTGCAGCTGCACGTACAGCGGTTCATGAGAATCCTTGCTCAACACGGAATATCAACCCCAAAATTCATCATAATGTTATACGATTTGAATTCGCTTTCATATCTAAACATTACATCGTTATAATGAATTTGACAAGGGCTTTTCTTCGGTTTTTTTCTTTCAAATATTAACAGCAGCAGCTGTAAAACTGTACAAATTCGCTGTTTTTACAGCTTTTAAGCCACTTTCCAGCAAGCTCGACCAAAGTGAAGTTTTATAAATTCATTATGATGTATGCATATCATTCGTAAAAAAAAAGCCAGCGGCCTTTTACACCGCTAGCTCTTCAACCGGCTGTATTTTTTTCAACATGTCCCGGAAGGAATCTCCGCTTAACACTTCTTGATCCCACAAGATTTGCAAACTGCCCGTAAACACTTCATCATGTGCCTGAAGCAGCTTTCGCGTCCGCTCGACCAGATCTTCCAGAATGCGGTTTACTTCCTCATGCACCTGTGTTTTGTCGATGTACTGCAGATGGACAATCCCCAGCTCCGACATGCCGCTTTGGACAATCTCCTGCGCCATACTCAACGCTTGTTCAAAGTCGTTCTTGGAACCGGTGCTGCGTCCGCCGAAATAGATCTCTTCCGCAACCGCTCCCCCGAGGCAGACCATAATCTGCTTTTCCAGGGCCTCTTTGGTGTAGAGGTAGCGGTCTTCCATCGGATTTTGCCGGACGTAGCCCAATGCCTGCCCGCGCGGACTGAGTGTCACTTGGGAAACGGAACCGGGCCGGACGCGCTCGCTGACGATGGCGTGCCCCAATTCGTGCAGGGCGACCCGCCGTTTTTCTTCGTCGGAGGCTTCCCGGTCGCTCTTTTCGCCCATCATGACCTTGTCAACAGCCAGCTCAAAATGCTGTCCGCATATCTGCTCCGCACCGTCCCGCATCGCATAGATGGCCGCTTCGTTGGCGACGCTCTCCAACTGCGCTCCGGAGAATCCAAACGTCTCTTGGGCAATCCGCTCCACGTGGACGTCGGAGGCCAGCGGCTTGTTCGCCGTGTGGATCTCGAGGATTTGCATTCGCGCCTTCTTGTCCGGCAGATCCACGGCGATATGGCGGTCGAACCGGCCAGGCCGCAGCAAGGCGGAATCGAGCATATCCTTGCGGTTCGTCGCCGCGATCAACAGGATGCGCGGATTGTCGCTGGTAGTGATCCCGTCCATCTCAGTCAGCAGTTGGTTCAGCGTCTGATCGTACTCCCGCTGCTGCTGTCCATCCCGCTTTCCGCCGATGACGTCAATCTCGTCGATGAAGATAATGCCGTTGTTTTGGCCGTTCTTCTCCGCGAGCTGCTTTACTTCGCGGAACAGTTCCCGCACGCGCTGGGCACCTACACCGACGTACATCTCCACAAATTGCGAGCCGGACGCGGCGACAAATGCGGAGTTGGTATAGTTGGCAGCCGCTTTGGCCATCAGCGTCTTCCCCGTACCGGGGGGACCTGTCAGCAGCACGCCTTTAATCGGCCGGATACCGTACTTTTCCAGGTTATCCTTGTGGATCAAAAAGTCCAACGCTTCTTTTAATTCGCGTTTGGCCCGCTCTTGTCCACCGATATCGGAAAACTGAATGGCCGTTTTCACAACCGCATGTTTTCCCGCCTTGCTTCGCGCTTTGAATCCGCCCATGCCGGCCTGGCGCGAAAAAAAGAACAGAATTCCTGCCAGGATAGCGCCGAATAGCAGGAAGGGGCCGATGTTAATCCCTAAAAACATCAGAAAGATCAATACCGCCGGAACCGCTCCGAAGAGAATCTCCTTAGTCACGGATCGTCACCTCGTTTCCTTGCTGGGATAAGCGCGGCAATACGGTATAATACTGCTTGGAACCGCGCTGCAGGTAGACGTACACATTGGTGTCGTCCATGCTGGAGGCAGCCAGATCCAAGTGGTTTGCGTCTTTCCACTTGTTCAGGATCGCAGGAATTCTGCTGTACTGATGCAAGTCCATTGCCTCCGTGATGTCAAATATTCCGTTCGACCAGATCTGCTTCAATTCCGGGTCCTGGTTCGTCAAGTGAATTTCTACTTGCTTGCCTGCCGAAATAGGCTTGATCGCGGCCAACAGCCGCGCATATTCACTGGCAAACTGGTCCGGTTTTGTTATCGTTAGGTTCAATGCGATACGCTCTTTATCTACGAGTAAATCAGCCAATTTGGCCGAGGTCATCTGATTCACTTCTGTGCGAATTGGCTCTTCAATTGCCGTTTTCTGATAGATAAACCATCCGCCAAACAGGAGAGCAAGCGTAGCAAGCAGCGAAAGCACAACCGGTACTTTACGTACGGACACACGAACTCCCCCTTTTTTCTCATGCTGCATCTCGTCTATCAGGTTCAACGCCTTTCAGTATATCACATTTATATAGCATGGTTCGCATGTAGATGTTGGGATCGAACGACAGGTGCTTGTCTCTTCGCCTGCCGAGCGGCGATAATAGAGTGAAAGAGGCAAACCGGAGCTGCCTAAAAGGGGGATGTGCGAGTGAAAGCGATGTGTGTCAGATACCGTCAATTCGGTGACCCGCAGCATGTCTTGCGGGTAGAGCAAACAGACGTGTTTGGGGCCGGTGACGGGGAGGTCCTGGTGCGGATGAGTGTCCGGCCGATCAACCCGTCCGACCTGATCCCCGTCCGGGGGGCGTATGCCCACCGCATCTCCCTGCCCTCCATCCCTGGATACGAAGGGGTCGGCATTGTGGAAGAAACAGGTCCCGGCGTTCCAAAATGGCTGCTGGGCAGGCGCGTCCTCCCCTTGCGAGGGGAAGGCACGTGGCAAGCGTACGTAAAAACGTCCGCAGAGCTGGCCGTTCCCGTTCCGGATGTGATCGACGATCAGACGGCTGCACAGCTGTACATCAATCCGTTGACGGCATGGCTGACCTGTTCAGAGGTTCTGCGGCTGGGAGCAGATGACGTCTTGCTGATCAACGCCGGCGGTTCTTCACTCAGCCGTATTTTTGCCCAACTCGCAAACGTCCTCGGCTTTCGCTTGATTGCCGTGACCAGAAGCAATGCCTACACGGAAGAGTTGATACGACTTGGCGCTTCAGCCGTCATCCAGGAATCGGCCGCTCCCCTGCGCGATACCGTCATGGAGCTGACGAACGGACGCGGAGCCAGTGCTGCCGTCGATTCTGTCGGGGGGATCTCCGGAGCAGAATTGGCCTGTTGCGTTCGTCCGCAAGGGATTGTGCTCAGCATCGGGCTTTTATCGGGTACACCTGTCGATTGGGGAACCATCGCGCGGCGTGCAAACGTCCGGGTCAAATTGTTTCATTTGCGGCACTGGAACCAACAGGTGTCCGTGCAAACCTGGCACCGGACGTTTCATCGGGTGATTGACCTTGTCTCCAGTCAGAGGGTGAGATTGGGGACGTCCGGCGCCAGCTTCCCTCTGGAGCAGGTAAAGGCCGCCGTCCGCCTGGCCGATTCGCCAGGGGCGCACGGTAAAATTCTCATTGTAGGCGATGGAACAGCCGCTCGTTAAGAAAAGCTTCAATAGGACGCCTTTCTCGGAGAAAGTCGATGTTAAATAAGAAGGCGCCGGTCATGTGCCGGCGCCAGCTTACTCAAGAAACGGTCTTGTATGGGTTAACTGATAGTGGATTGATTCAGCCGATAGGACTTGATCAACTTTCCCGTATGCAGATCGTAGTAGGCGTAGTTGTATAAACCGCCCTGATCAATTACTAAAATTTCCCAAAAACGCAAATATCCGTCTATTCCCGGAACGGCGTGGATAATCTCCCCATTGGGAAAAGCAGACAAGGCGATCTGCTTCACGTCCTCTTCCGCGACCATTCCATCGGTCGAATCCACGATCGTCTCATCCGGTGTCATCCAGGCAACCAGCCCTTTTCCGTCCGCATCTTTTCCCATAACCACAGCATAGGCTTGTTTTCCGCGGTATTCCGCAATCTGGTCAATTTGGGCAATGTGCGTTCGCTGACCGGCCCACTGCCGGGCTTGATCTTCAAACGTGTACTGTTGATTTACGACACTGGAGACAAAAAAGTAAACCGCCGCGGCAATCACGATGAAAAATCCAAATATTGAAATGAGAATGCGGGCTAACACCAAAAAATCTCCTTTTCCTTCCTACAAGAGAAAAATTAATTGATCCTGCTTGCCGCCATTTGGTCCGGAAATTTTCAGGCTTACGACTAGTTGGCGCAGGTGACTCGTTTTCTCATCATACCACATTTGGTAGGTCACGGCTACTTGCTGCAGAAACTGCTGAAATACTTGCTCAGTAGGAAACTGCGGCCCCAGCCAGGTGGACAGCATCGCTTTTACTTCACCTGGCGGCAGGGAAAACTGGTACCCGAGCAAGCCTTCCTTTTTGGCATCCTTCAGCGGAAGCGGCTTTACCTGCTCCAGATGGCTTTTGATGACAGTCATGTGTTCATAAGGCGTATACAGGGAAAATGGCAGGGTCATCGTGCCCTCCTGCTCTTCCCCGTCGATTGCGACCGTGACCTGATCCTCGGTACGCTTTATCTTCAACTGATGACCGTGGATGTCTCCACCCAGCTCGAATGCTGCTCCTTGAAACTGTCCGGCAAGCGACTGCTCTTTGACCCTGACTTGAAAGGGGGTCTCCTCGCCGGAATTCACCTGATCCAGGAGGGCGGCAATTGCAGCCCGATTCGCTCTTTCTTGGCTCCTGCTGTCCATTTCCACACTTGCCTCTTTGACCTGGGGCTTGTCTGTCACTTTGCCAAGCGCCATCCCAAGCAAAAACAAAGCAGCAAACAAAGGCAAAAACCACCATAACCGGCGTGGTCGGATGTACATGGACCTTCCTCCCCGTCCTCTTTGTCCTCCCTTGACATGCTTTCCGAAAGCATATGTCATACGGGAAGGTTTTAGAACGGGACGGAAAAGTTTCTAAACATAGCAGACAAGCCGTCGGTCATACTACAGATACACCCCCAAGGAGGTGAGCGCGTGAAACTGCCTTCCATGACGACATCTCCTGAAACGAAACCCGTGCCCTTGCACTTCTTTCGCGTCTCATGGGCAGATTTGTCATCACCGCTTAGAGCCTTGCCCCACCAAACACCATTGACATGGCGGCACACGCCATTAGAGGAAGTATGGCGAGCCAAAAGATCGAACGTCTAACGCGCAACAAAATATTCCCCTGCCTACACCTACCACTTCACTCCTGTCTCGCCAAGACAGGAGACCTTTTAACGTTTCAGCAATTCAAACATGCGGTTTGCCTCAAAGACGGCCTTCTCTTCGTCGATGGTCAGCAGCTCACGATTCCGCATGAGAAAGGTTCCAGCCACAATACTGTCAGTCACGTCGTGTCCATTTGCGGCGTAGACCACATGGGAAACAGGGTTGGGCGCCGGATGGTAGTGAGCCTGACTGGCGTCGAGCATAATCATGTCGGCCTGTTTGCCAACCTCCAGCGATCCCAGTGCCTCTGGCTGAAACACGCAGGCGGCTCCGTAGCGGGTTGCCATCCGCAGCGCTTCCTCTGCCGGTACCGCAACCGGATTGTACGTTACTCCCTTGTGCAAAATCGCCGCAAGCTTCAATTCCTCGAACAAATTGAGATTGTTGTTGCTCGCAGTGCTGTCCGTCCCCAGGGAAACATCGATCCCCTTGGCCAGCATCTCCGGCACCCGGGCCACGCCGCTGGCTAATTTCAAATTGCTGACGACATTATGTGATACTTTTACATCGTATTTTGCCAAAGTCTCTATCTCTTCATCCGTCAAATGTACGGCGTGAGCCACAAGGGTTGGACGGCGAAATACACCGAGATTTTCCAGGTGGGCAACCGGACGAACGCCGTAATCCTTGACGTTCTGCTCCACTTCAAAACGAGTTTCTGACATGTGGATATGAATGGGGAGGTTTAATTCTTCCGCCCTCTCCACAATTTGCCGTATGTAATCCGGCGGACAGGTATACGGTGCGTGCGGCGCCATCATGGTGGTGATGCGGCCGTCAGCCTGCTGGTGCCATTCGCGGGCAAAAGTTGTCGCTTCTTCCAGCTTTCTTCGTCTCTCTTCCTCTGATGTCAAGCCGATTACTCCCCGGCACAAGCGGGCGCGCATGCCGGAGCTGGCCACGGCTTCGGCCACCTCTCCCATGTGATCGTACATGTCGACAAAGGCAGTCGTACCGCTGCGGATCATCTCGATCAGCGACAGATGGGTTCCCCACTTGACGTGTTCGCCGGTAAACTGCGCTTCCAGCGGCCACATTTTCTCTTCTAGCCACTCCTGCAGCGGCAGATCGTCGGCATACCCGCGCAAGAGCGACATCCCGGCGTGACCGTGTGTGTTAATCAGCCCGGGCAGTACGTATTTGTGCTTGCCGTCAATGACTTCATCATATCCCGACAAATTCTCGGGAGTGGGGCCAACGTAAGTGATCCGGTTTCCTTCAAAAGCTACCGCTCCGTCTATGATGACCTCGTTTTGGTCATTTACCGTGATGACGGTCGCATGCGTAATAATTGTCTTCATCTCGTTCTCCTTATTCGTGTATATAGTAAGCCAGACTCTGCAGACTGGAAGTGACATCCGCATTGTCAATCCGCACGTCTTTTTCCGTGTGAATGGTGATGGGGGCAAAATTGAGAATCCCCTTGATTCCCGCATCGATCAACTGCTCGGCCACATTCTGTGCCGCAGCGGCGGGAACGGTAATGATCGCCAGGCGGATCTCTTTCTCCTGAACGATCTGTTTTAAGGCTTCCATCGGCTGAATGGAAAGCCCGACGATTTTTTTGCCGTGTTTGCGCCGATCCGCGTCAAAGATGGCGACGATGCGCATGTTGTCATGCATATAGGCGTTGTAATTGCTGATGGCATGTCCAAGGTTTCCGGCACCGACGAGGACAACAGGGATTTCCCGATCGATCTTGAGAATTTGTCTGATCTTGTTGATCAGGTAATCGACGTCGTAGCCGATTCCCTTTTTGCCGAAATCTCCGAAGGCGGCAAGGTCTTTGCGGATTTGTGCCGGATTGACATCCAGGGTTTCGCCCATCTGCTGCGAGGAGACAGTCTTTACCTTCATCTGCTGCAGATGTGTCAGATAACGCAGATAGACAGGCAAACGGCGAACAACGGCTTCAGAGATCTTGAAGGCTTTCACGCTTTAGCCCCCCTTCGGTTTTTTCTCTACTTCAATTACTTTGTATTCTCTGCCGTTGGATAAAACCGTTATGGTTCCTCTTTGACTGGTCACGTACGTCTCTGCCCAAGACTCGCCTAAACGCTCCATGATCTCTGCCTGCCCCGGCTTCAGCTGGTCAAATGGTTTGCCTGTCTGAATGACTGCCACCTGGGCGTCTACTTTGGTCAAAAACGGCTGAGTAGACGCCTGGTTGCTGCCTTGAGCAGCCACCTTCAGCACTTCCGCAGGCAAAAACTGCGGATACCGTTCCAGCAACCGCTCTTCCGCCTTTTCTCCGACCCCGCTGGTAAAGAGGTAATGCAGTTTATCCTGCCTCAGTGAAAAGACGATCGAGTTGTCCTGGGGCGACAGAAACAGCGGCTCACTCGGGTTTAGCACGGTGAGGACGACGCTCTCATCCAGTGTATACTGATCACCGGCCGACAGCAGCACCAGCTTTTTGTCCGGTTGGATCGGCACGGTCTGCAGGACAGTCGCATAGGTCAGCTTGGGCAGCAGCACAGAATCGATCTGCATCGTCTTTGCCAGTTCAGCATATCCGCCGGCCTGCGCCGGCTGGTCGTTGGTCAACATCACATAATCGATTTTGGTCACCCGGCGTTCCTCCAGCAAGGAGCGCAGCACCTCGGCATCCTCGGCGCTTCCCGTGTCAACCAGCAGCTTTTTGCCGCCCGGCAAGCGGATCAGCGTACTTTCCCCTTCCGGCAATGAAAAAAAGGTGACGACCATCCCGGAGAAGTTCCGTTCATTTTCGGCAGAGAAGGGATCATCCACTTTTACCGCCTTTTTCAGATGGCTGCCGATCGAGCAGCTCGACAGGACAAGGACGACAAACAGCATGAGAACGAGCGGTTTCGGCGTACTTTTCCGCATAATATTGTACCACCTTATTCCTCATCAGACTATTGATTCATTTTATGAATCCGAATGAGGATGCATGCTGTACAGAAACGGATGAACCAGTTCGCGAAGCTGTGTCCATTTCCCCGTCTCGATGCGAAAAGGCGGTAAGGATTGCAGAAAAGCCCGGCCGTATCGGGATTCGACGATGCGGGCGTCAAATACCGCGACGACGCCCCTGTCTGACTGTTGGCGAATCAGGCGGCCCACCCCTTGTTTAAAGCGAATCACGGCATGGGGCAGTGACAGCGTCATAAATGGATTTTTCTGCTCGGCCTTGGCTTTTTCATACCGCCCTTCCAGGAGCGGCAGATTCGGCGGTTGAAACGGCAGCCGCACGATGACCAGGCAGCTGAGCGCTTCACCAGGAATATCTACACCTTCCCAAAAGCTGCTGGTTCCGAGCAGGACAGCTTTTGGCTCGCGCTGAAACATTCTGACCAGCTTGCTTCGGTTTCCGCTGTCGATGCCGTGGCCGAGCAATCGGTAATTCTCGTCAGCCAACTGCTCCTTTAATCCGTCGTAGACCTGCCTAAGCATGGCGTAGGAGGTAAACAGGATCAAGGTGCGTCCTTGGGCCGCCCGGATCAGGTCGGCGCACCCTTGAACCACCGCTTCCAGATAGGCCCCCTCGGTCTCTTTGCCGAGGCTGGGAAAATCGTTTGGAATGAGGATCAAGCCCTGCTGTTCATAATCGAACGGCGAGGGAAGACTCAACGTGCGAACCCGCTCATCCGGGAGGCGGTTCAGACCATAGCGCTCGATGATGTGCGCAAAGCTGTTTTTGACGGTTAGTGTGGCAGAGGTAAGCGTAATGCTCCGCCTGTCGGCAAACAGCTGCTCGGCCAGAGGCCCGGAAACATCCAGTGGAGCGGCATACAGGTAGAGCTGTTTGCGGGTGGTGCGAATCTCCACTTCCGCCCAACAGACGTATTCCGGCTGCTCTGACAAAAACAGGAAATGCAAAACACCCATCCGCTGCTGCAGGTCGTCGAGAATTCCTTCCAGGTTGGTCACCAGGCTGCGCACCGCAAACGGCGGCCGCTCTGACTCCCCCTTCGCCAACCCCAGCATGTGCTCGGCAGCCCCTGCCAGCTGGCCAAGCTGTTCAATCATCTCCTTTGCTTTACCGACGATGCGCTGCTGGCGTCCGGAAAAGTCACTGGCGCGAAACCGCACTGTCGCCCTGCCCGTCTCAGTTGTATCCTTGGCGTGTTTTACCGCCCAGTCGGTAAAGGAGCGGACCCATTGATGAAACCCCTCCCGGGCGGCGAGCTGACGTTCCGCCAAGTCAGCCAATCCGGCCGCTGCCCGCTCCTGCAGCTCTGGCTGCCAACTTTCTAGTTCGTCGGCCAATCGCTGCGGCACTCCCTGTTCCTGATCGACTGCCAAGCGATCCAACAGGTTGGACAGTCCGGCGGAGGAAAACTGTACGCCAAATTGCTGGCTGGCTACGTCCTCCAATTGATGGGCCTCGTCGATCACCGCCACCTCGTAACGGGGCAGGATGCGGCTGTCGGCCTGCAGGTCGGAGAGCAGCAGGGCATGATTGACGATCAGCACATCGGCTCCTTTGGCCATCTCTTTCGCTTGAAAGTAATAGCAGCGGGTAAACCACGGACAGTTCCGATGCAGACAGGAGTTGACATCGCTCTTCACCTGCTGCCACAGCAGTCCTCCTGCAGGAGGCAAGCTTACCTCCTCCACGTCGCCTGTCTCGGTCTGGGTCAGCCAGGTGACCAACTGCGCTTTGGTCAGCCGAAGTTCGTGGCTAGCGCCCTCCCCCGTCTCTTCCAGGCTTTGCTCAAACTTGCGCAGGCACAGATAGTTGCCGCGTCCCTTTAATCTGGCCGCTGTAAACGAAAAGGGCAAAGCAGCCTGCAGCATCGGGATGTCCTTGTGAAATAGCTGATCCTGCAGGTGAACCGTATGGGTACTGACGACTGCCTGCTGCTGATGCCACTTGGACCACAAGAGGGTCGGAAGCAGATAGCCGAGCGATTTTCCCGTCCCCGTTCCGGCTTCGACAAGCAGATGGGCCCCGTCGTTCATCGCCGCATACACCGCCCGGATCATCGCTTCCTGGGCTTCACGCCGCTGGTACCGTTCGCTTGTCAGCGCCAAGGTTCCTCGCTCTCCGATGACGCCTTCTAAAAAAACGTCTAACTCAGCCGGATAGACCGGCTCTTGGGCCGTTTGCAGAAGGGCTTCCGGTTGGCGGATGCGAAGCGCCAGCCCGCGATACACATCCCAGTTTTCCTCGTCTGGGGACGCCGCTCCCTGCTCCTTTGCGAAGGAGACTTGCATCAGCTTCTCCATTTCCATATGGCTTAACAGGACGCTGATGTCAGAGCGAAAAGACGCAACCAAGAGCTGCAGCCGCTGCAGCGTAATCAACGGCAGTCCGCCCAAAATCTCAAGCAGTTTGAGCAGCAGGTTGGCAGTAGCCATCGCATCGCTGTCCGCTTGGTGGGGATTTTCATGTTCAATCTCCAAATCGTCGGCCAGCTCTGCCAAGCGGTAACTGCCCTGCATCGGCAGCAAAAAGCGGGACAGCTCTACCGTATCCAGGACGTATCCATCGAATGTATAATAGCCCTGGCTGTGCAGGGCTTCTTGTAAAAAGAGCAAATCAAACGAGGCATTATGTGCGACAAAAGTCCGGCCATCAAGCATGCGCAAGAGGTCGGGAAGCACTTCCTCGATGGTCGGAGCATCCGCGACCATTTCGTCCGAAATCCCTGTTAGAGACGTAATAAAGGGGGGAATCGGCTGGCCGGGATTGACCAGGGTAGAGTAGCTCTCCGTAATCTCCCCGTCATCAACGGTGACAGCGCCAATCTGGATGATGCTGTCACCTTGGCGGGGGTGGCTTCCCGTAGTTTCAAAATCAACAACAATAAATCGGTTCAAACTGACTTCACCTCAAAATGACGACTGTCCCTAGATTTCGGCAAAAACGGCTGAAATCCTGCTTGCCTTACGTCAGATGGGAAGTGATTCCTCCGCCAACTGCCCGCTTTCCAGCCCTAATTTGTCTGCACACAATTTCAGGAACAGCGGTACCTCGCGGATGAGGCTGGGATCGCCGTCGACGTGCCGGAAATACTCTCTGGCGAGCAGCCAGTCTTCTTGCAGCATGGCCAATCTGCCCAGGTGGTAGTATCCGAGCGAACGCAAATAGGCGTCATCCTCCAGCAGAAAAGACTCAGCCACCCGCTTCGCTTCCGCGTAATCGCCCTGAGCGCTGTAGACCGTGATCAGTCCCGACTGGGCCAGCCGGTGATCACGCTGACGCGAAAGGATAAAGCGAAAGGTTTTCAGTGCGTCTTCCTGCTGGCCGGAAAACAACTGCATCCAGCCGTACGAAAAGGTAAAGTCCAGGTTGTCGGGAGCCAAGCTGATCGCTTTTTTCATCAGGGGAAAGCCTTTCTCATTCCCGCTGATCTGCCAGATCGTCCAGGCCAATCCGTGCCACGTCCAGCCTTCGCCGGGCAGCTGTTCCGTCAGATAGCGATAACAGACCTGTGCCCGGTGGACCTGCCCGCGCGCCTCGTAAACGGCCGCCAGTTCACGCAGCGTAGTCGGCTTCAGGTGGCGGTTTGGCATCCTCATGGGCACGGGCGGCACCCGCTCTTTCATCCCGTCCATGGAGGCCAGGGCTTCGGCTGCCCGCAGCCAGACAATCTGCGCCTCCCAGTCATCTTCTGACCGTTGCAGATACTGTTCAATGCTGTCCAACGCCTCTTCTGCCGCCCCGTCGTGAAGCTGGCATAAGGCCAGGTTGAACAGAGCCTCCAAGTAATGCGGATATGCCTCAAGCGCCGCCGTAAACGCTTGGTTTGCCTCGAGAAAGCGAGCTTCCTCGGCAAAGATGCACCCCAGTGCATTAAAGCTGATTGCCGTGATTTTTGGCGAACTGGCGGTCCGGCTCAGCAGCCGAAACTCTTTGGTTGCCGCTTCTTTTTCCTCGCTGAAAAAGAGACTGTAGGCGTAGTACAATCTTCCGTACTCCCAATCAGGCGAATGCTGAACAAGTTCGGAAAAGCAGCGCTTGGCGTCGTGAAACAGGCGCAGGTGATAAAACCCTTCCCCTTTGCGAAACAGCAAGCCTTGCTCCGTCCGCGCCTCCTCTTTCTCTTCCGCCGTTTTTTCTTGCTTCGCGGCTGGCTGACCGCCTTGGCCAGTGTCGCCGAGCACTGCCTGTTTGACCGCATCAAACGCCTTGTCATCTGCCTGTACAGGCTGTCCTTGCTGTTCCTTAATCTCTTTGATCACCCGTGACAGCTGCTCCTCAAAATGCAGCCACAACTCTACAAATTGATCACTCGCCTCGCGTAGCTCAAACAGCTGTTTGGCTAAAGCCATCCTTTTCGGCTCATCTGCCGCCGGCCACTCGCGCTCTACTGTCTGCAGGCGGGCGATAAGTGAATCAAACCACTGACTAATCGACAAAAAAAGCCACCTCCTTGTGAGGTAGTTGCTAGTTTCATTGTCTCACAAGAGGAGTGGCTCTATTCAGTCTGATCGCTGGTGCGATGCTATCAGCGTCGTTTAGATAACGGTGATAACGTTGTCGATCAATCTGGTCCGCCCGAACCGAACGGCGACAGCGATGCAGATCCGCTGTCCGGGCCGCAGTTCTTCGGCGGGCGACAGGCTCGGGTAATTGACCACTTCTACGTAGTCTATTTCGGCGAGCGGCTGCCCGTTGATCATCTCGATGACCAGATCACGCACATCCGCCACCGACGCTCCCCCGTCGCGAAGCATTTGCTGTGCGGCCTGCAGACTGCGGTACAACACCGTCGCCTGGCTGCGTTCTTCCTGATTTAAATAGACATTTCGGGAGCTTAGTGCCAATCCGTCTGCCTCTCTGATGATTGGGCAGCCGACTACCGTGATCGGCATCGACAGGTCGAACACCATCTGTTCAATCACGGCAAGCTGCTGGGCATCCTTCTGCCCGAAAAACGCCTTGTCGGGCCAAACGAGATGAAACAGTTTGCTTACGACCGTAGCCACCCCGTCAAAATGTCCCGGCCGATTTCGTCCGCATAACGGTTCCGAGACTTGTCCGACGGAGACTTTGGTCAGGATCGGCCGGGGATACATCTCTTCTACTGAAGGGGTGAACAGGAAATCGACACCGGCTAATTCTGCCAGCTGGCTGTCACGAGCCAGATCTCGCGGGTAACGCTCGAAATCCTCGTTTGGCCCAAACTGCAGCGGATTGACAAAGATGCTCATGACGACCGTGTCGCATGCCTCCCGCGCCGCCTCGACCAAACTGAGATGCCCGGCATGCAGGTACCCCATCGTCGGCACCAGCCCGATGCTCTTTCCCTCCCGCCGGATCAATTGCAGTTCCCGTCTCAGTTCTGGTATCGTCTTGATCTGTTTCATTCTTTGGCTCCCTCTCCATACAATTTTGCCACGGTTTCTTCAGAGGCGGTAAAGACGTGATCGGCTGTCGGGAATTCCCTGCTCTTTACTTCGGATACATAACGCTCCACCCCGTCTTTGATCAACCGGCCGATATCCACGTATTTTTTTACAAATTTTGGTTGTATTTCCGAGGCGTAGGAGACGACATCATGAAACACCAGCACCTGTCCGTCGCAGCCCGCTCCGGCCCCGATACCGATCGTGGGGATTCCGATGCTCTCCGAGATCTTTGCCGCCACCTCTTCCGGCACGCACTCCAGCACGATCGCAAAAGCGCCCGCGGCTTCCAGAGCTTTGGCGTCCTCGAGCAGCTTTGTCGCAGCCGCGATGTTTTTTCCCTGCACCTTGTAGCCGCCCAACTGATGGACCGACTGCGGCGTCAGTCCGATGTGTCCCATGACCGGGATCCCTGCCTGGACGCAGCGAGTCACCAGCGGCGCAAGCTCGCTTCCGCCTTCGATTTTGACCGCCTTGGCGAGCCCCTCCTGCATGAGTCTGCCGGCATTCTTGACGCCTTCCTCGACCGTGCCGTGGTAGCTCATAAACGGCATGTCAGCGACGACAAAAGTCCGTTTTACGGCCCGGGTAACCGCCTTGGTATGATGGATCATGTCAGCCATCGTAACCGGAATCGTCGAATCGTATCCCAGTACGACCATACCAAGCGAATCTCCCACAAGGATCATATCCGCGCCGGCTTCTTCAACCAGCTTGGCCGTTGGATAATCGTATGCAGTAATCATCGCGATCGGTTGCTTTTCCTGCTTTTGTTTACGCAGCCAGGCGGTCGTCACCGGCGCTTTTCTTTCAGTCATTTCATTATCCCCCGTTTCCTATCCGTTCCATGAGCCACGGCCAAAACAAAGAAAAACCCTCCCGAAAGAAGCGAGAAGGCTGTCCATGCCAAATACATGTACCAGGTACATTTGTCCTTCTGTCTCGGTCCTTGCGGCTCTGAGCAGATACCCTATTAAAAATGTGGTCGTGCAAGTAAATTGTGCGCCAAGTGCCGTTTGATTTCTCAATACGACCATGGCTTCTCCCAGTATACCAAAAATGCCTGAACATTTGTACGTCTATTCTACATCGGCCGAATAAACTTTGTGCTGCTTCCCCTCTGCATCCTCGACGATCAGCACACCGTCCGTGCCCAGACCAATCGCCTTTCCCTGGATCGTATAGTGGGGGGTGCGAACCGTCACAACGCGGCCGAGCGACATCGAATACGCTTCCCACTCCGCTTTGACCTGGGCGAAGCCTTCAGCCAGATACTGATCGTAGATCCGCTCAAACTGCTGGCAAAAAACCTGGATCAACGCAGCCCGCCTGAAGCTGATTCCCGTCTCGATGCGAAGCGAGGTGGCGATTTCGGTCAATTCCGGCGGAATATCCTGCGGCTGGGTGTTGACGTTCAGCCCGATTCCGATCACCAGGTAGTTGATCCGATCCGCTTCTGCATTCATCTCGGTTAAAATCCCGCAGACTTTTTTTCCACCCACAAAAATATCATTGGGCCACTTGATTTGCGGCTTGATGCCTGCCTCCAGCTCAATTGCTTTCGCCATCGCAACCGCGGTCAACAACGTCATCTGCGGCGCCCGCGGCAGGGGAATGTCCGGGCGGATGATCAGGCTCATCCAGATACCCGCCCCTTTAGGCGAATGCCAGGGACGCCCAAGCCGCCCCCTTCCGCCCTCTTGCCGGTCAGCGACGACCAGTGTCCCCTCAGCCGCGCCGCTGTTTGCTGTCTCATGGGCGATGATTTGGGTAGAGCGGACAGTTTCAAAGGTGATGACAGACTGTCCGATTCGCTCTGTCTTCATCCCTGTGAGAATCTCCTCCATCGAGACGCTGTCGGGAGAGGAGACCAGGCGGTAGCCGGATTTGCGCACGGCTTCGAACTGGTACCCCTCCTGCCGAAGCTCTTCGATATGCTTCCAGACCGCCGTCCGGGTGCATTGGCAAATCTGGCTGAGGTGTTCTCCGGATATAAACTGTCCAGGCTGGTCTCTAAACGCCTTTAATATCTCCTGCTTGATCTTCATCTGCCTCTACCTCTTTCTTTGCCGCTTCAATCAACGCCTGGTAGGTGTTGGGCAAACCGCGCAGCGCCGTCTGTTCATACAGCGACTGCAGCACCCGTCCAATCCAACTGCCAGGCTCCCGTCCGAGCGCCCGCTGCAGTTCGCTTCCGGTCACGGCCAATTCGCCAAGCGACTTGACGGGCATGCTCTCGTACGTCTCGATCAGTGTCCGTGTCGACTCCCGGTCATTTTGGCGGGACCAGATCGCTTGCAGCAGCATATCTACCTGCATACAGAAGTCCCAGCCATAGCGGAGCAGAAGCTTCCCCCAGTCAATCGGACGGGGCTGATCCCAGGCAGGGGACAGCTCATGCAAAATGGACACAAATGCTTTGATCGTCTCCCGCTCCCGTTTGGACATCCGCAGGGAAGCCGCTGCTTGCCGTGCCGATTCATCCGTTTGGCCGGCCGCATAGAACAACAGGCTCCATTTTTGCAAAAAAGAACCAAGCCGGGGCAAGCGCCACGCATCCTCTCTCCCGCAGTGAAAGACTTCGGCGATTCGGGGCAAACTACCTAACAAATTCGTCTCGTCAAGCAAGCGGCATCCCTCGTCCGGAAAGCTGCTGTCGACCAGTTTCGTCAGCTCGTCGCGGATGCGCTCGACGGCGATACTCTTCAGCAGCGGAGCGTGTTTACCCAATGCCTGGTACGTACTGGCTTCAATCTGAAAACCCAGCGCGGCAGCAAAGCGGACAGCCCGCACCAACCTTAGGGCGTCCTCCTGAAAGCGCGTATCGGCATCTCCGACTGCCCGAATCACTCGATCGCGCAAGTCACGGCGTCCGTCAAACGGGTCGACGATCCGGCCCTTCAGGTCCATCGCCATCGCATTGATGGTAAAATCGCGGCGAGCCAAATCCTGACGGATATCGGTTACGAAAGCAACCTCGCTCGGCCTGCGGTAATCGTCATACTTTCCTTCTGTTCGGTACGTCGTCACCTCAAAAATATCGGAACCTTCCATGACGGAAATGGTTCCATGCTGCAAACCCGTCGGATAATGCCGGGGAAAAAGCTGCATGATGTCGCTCGGATGGGCATTCGTACATATATCTATGTCATGTACGGTTCTGCCCAAAAGCCAATCGCGGACACAGCCGCCGACGAAGAAAGCCTCGAAACCCGCGTCCTCCAGCCGGCGCAGCACCTGCATAGCCTGTTCTTTTATCATGACACTCATCCCCTTTTCACCGTCTGCTTATCCAGAAACAAACATCAGGAGGCATCTCGACATGGATAAAATTGTCATCGGCTTGTTGATTTTCATCTCCAAAATGGTGCAGGCATTCAAAGTGAAATCCTAGCGGGCCAGTTCCTTTGGCGACAGCAGCCGCTGGTACAGCGCTTCGTATTGACTCGCGATTGTATCGTGGCAAAACGTCACGTTGGAACGCTCGATGCTTGCCTGGGCAAATACCTCGTAGAGCTGATGATCCTGCAGCAATTGCAGCGTCCGCTCGGCCATTGCAGCCACGTCGCCGATGTCGGTCAAAAAGCCGCAGACTCCGTCTGTCACGACTTCCGGAATGCCCCCGGTCCGCGTCGCGACAACCGGAACGCCGCAAGCCATCGCCTCCAGCGCGACCAGGCCGAAGCTCTCTTTTTCCGAAGGCAGCAGCATCACATCTGCCAGGGAAATCACTTCCGCTACGTCTTCCTGTTTTCCCAAAAAACAGACCAGCTGCTTTAGTCCGCGCTCTTCCACCATTTGCCGGATCGCCGCCTGTTCGGGACCTTCGCCGATGAGCAGCAGCCGGGCCGGAACCTGCTTACGGACCCGATCAAACACCTCAATAACGTCGGAAACCCGTTTTACCGGACGAAAATTGGAAATGTGCATCAGCAGCTTTTCCCCGTTCGGTGCAAACCGCTGCTTGTGAGAAGCGACGTCCTTGGGGAAGTAGCGTCGCTTGTCTACGAAGTTGTAGACAAGCTCAATCTCCTTCTCTACCTGCAGCAGTTCCTTCGTCTCCGCGATCAAATCCGCAGATACTGCTGTCACCAGGTCGCTTCTCTCAATCCCAAACCGGATCATTTCCCGCAGGCTGGAATCGTAACCCAGCACGGTAATGTCCGTGCCGTGCAGAGTCGTGACGATCTTCAGCCAATCTCCCACCATCTGTTTTGCCAAATAGGCGCATAACGCATGAGGGACGGCGTAGTGGACGTGCAGGATATCCAGCTGCTCGTTGACGGCCACCTGGGCCATGCGGTTGGCCAGCGTCAAATCGTACGGCGGATATTTGAACACGTCGTACTGATTGACCTCCACTTCATGGTAAAAAATATTCGGCTGGTAATTGCCCAGGCGAAACGGCATGCCGGACGTGATGAAATGAACGGTATGCCCCCGGTCCGCGAGCAGCTTTCCCAGTTCGGTAGCGACGACCCCGGATCCGCCCAGCGACGGGTAACAGGTGATCCCGATGTTCATGCGTTAAAAGCGCCTCCCCTGTCTCCTATTTGCTTTCTTCTGTTTATTATATTATGCCAGGGACGCCAGTACAGGCGGGTTCGGGCTGACAAATCCCTCGGCGAACAATGTTCCCGCCTGGTAGCCCAGCTGGCGCTCACGAGCCTCTACTTGCTCCAGATAACCGTTGGTGAGCGGCGTTTCCACGCCATCCTTGCCCCGTTCAAACTGGCTTTGATAACAGCGCAGCACCGCCAGCTTCTCCTGGTAGACATCGCTTACGTCAACGACAAAACTGGGCACGCTGACATTGTTGATAAAATAGTAGTAGAAATGGGCTGGCCGGTGCGCTGCCAGCTGTTCGTTTCCCGTATACTTGCGGACCCCTGCGGAAAAGACCGCCTCTTTGACGATGCGGCTGACGCTTTCATGGTCCGGGTGACGATCCTGCCAGTACGGCGCCAGCACCGTCTTGGGGCGGGTCTGACGGATGATATCGACGACCCGCCGGATCGCCTCTTCGCGAACCGCCTCCAGGCCGCGGTCAGGCAAGCCGAAATTATAGCGTCCGTGCAGCCCCATCAACCGGGAGGCTGCGGCTGCTTCCTCCTGCCGGGTCTCGACCGTGCCGTTGGAGGAGAGCTCGGCGTACGTCAAATCCAGGATGCCGACGCGTTTGCCCTGTTTGGCCGCTTTGATCAAGGCGGCCGCAGCTCCGATCTCCACATCGTCAGGATGTGCGCCCACTGCTAAAATATCCAATTCCATCCTCACCGCTCCTCGTGAACGAGATTGCGCCAAGCCAGTCCTCCGCGCCGCAGTTCTTTCAGCAGCACCTCTGCTGTCCCCAGGTTGGTGGCCAGAGGGATTTGGTGCACATCGCACAAGCGCAGGAGGGCGATGATGTCGGGCTCATGAGGCTGGGCCGTCAGCGGATCACGCAAAAAGATCACCAGGTCCATTTCGTTTTGGGCGATCATGGCGCCGATCTGCTGATCGCCGCCAAGCGGACCTGAAAGAAAGCGCGTGACCTTAAGCTTTGTATTTTCCATTATTTTCGTTCCGGTCGTGCCGGTCGCGTACAGCTCATGGGCTGCCAAAATCGGTTCGTACGCCACGGCCAACTGGATCATCTCTTCTTTTTTGCGGTCATGTGCAATTAAAGCAATCTTCATGGTCTCCCCACCCCGTTTTTAATCTAACAGATGTTCCAAACCGTACACCAGCCGATCCAGGTTCATCACGGCCTTGATCGCCATGTTGACGCCGGGCATAAAGGACTCCCGGTTGATCGAGTCATGGCGGATTGACAGGGTCTGGCCCGTCGCACCAAAGAGCACCTCTTGATGGGCGACCATGCCCGGCAGGCGCACGCTGTGGATGCGGAAACCGTGATACTCCGCCCCGCGCGCTCCCGGAATCGACTCGTGTTCATTCGGATGGCCCTGGCTCAGCTCCCTTCGCGCCTCGGCGATCAGCTCTGCCGTCTTGATGGCGGTACCGCTTGGGGCATCCAGCTTTTGATCGTGGTGCAGCTCGATGATTTCAACATGCGGCATGTATTTCGCCGCCATAGCGGCAAACTTCATGCAGAGGATCGCGCCAATGGCAAAATTGGGCGCGATGATCGCACCGATCCCCCGTTCACGGCAGGTCCTTGACAGAAGTTCAATCTGCTCCGGCGAAAGCCCCGTCGTGCCGACAACCGGTCTGACGCCGTGCTGCAGGGCAATCTCCATGTTTTCCCAAACCGTTTGAGGTGTGGTAAAATCGACTAAGACATCAGGTTTGTATGTAGTCAAAGCAGATTCCAACGAACGGACGAACGGCACACCAAGCGGTTTGCCGCCGACGATTTCCCCGACATCTACTCCGTCCAGTTTGGAATCAATTGCTGCGACGAATGACAGCTCGCTGTCGCTTCCCAGCATTTTTACCACTTCTTGACCCATTCTGCCTTTCGCCCCGGCGACGGCTACCTTAATCGTTTGTTTTGGTTCCATGTTCATCTACTCCTCTATCCTTGTCCAGCGATCTTTATCTCTTGTGTAGAATTTGTGCATAATGCGATCAAAGGCCTCTTCCAGGCTGATTCCCAGAGAATTGGCGAAGCAGAGAACGATGAAGAATACATCACCCAGCTCTTCTTCGATCGTCTTTTCGCCTTCCTCTTGTTTTTTCGGTTTTTCACCGTAGTAGTGGTTGATTTCTCTCGCCAGCTCCCCGACTTCCTCGGTCATCCGGGCCATCATCGACAGCGGCGAAAAGTAGCCCTCTTTAAATTGCGAAATGTAATCATCCACTTCCTGTTGGATCTGCTGCAGCGTTTTTCTCTGTTCCATCTTGGCACCGACTCACCCTTCTTACCAGTATCGTAACGGAATTAAGCTCATTTTGCCAAATTCTTTCACGCATTTAGTGTATCATACATTGGACAAGGCAAAAAAGCTTCATTATAATGGCGAGGTAGTCATATGCAAGGAGCGACGCAATCATGAATGTCAAGGTAAAAAGTATCATTGCCATCGTTGTGGGCACGGCTATTATGGGATTCGGCATCAACGCCTTCAACATCCCCAACCATCTTGCTGAAGGCGGCATTACCGGGATCAGCATCATCATCAAACTCCTGATCCCCCAGTTTGATCAGGGGATCGTTTACTTCGCACTGAATATTCCGCTCTTTTTCATCGGCTGGAAGGTGCTGGGGCGAACCGCTTTTCTCTACACCATGATCGGAACCGTCTCATTGTCTCTCTTTCTCTCGCTGTTCGCTGCCGTGCTCCACTATCACGCCCTCTCCGATACCCTGCTCGGGGCACTCTATGCCGGGGTGACGGTGGGTGCCGGTCTGGGGATCATCTTCCGGTACGGCGGGACTACCGGAGGGGTTGACATCATCGCCCGAATGCTCAACCGATACTACGGAATCAGCATCGGCCGCACTCTGTTTTTAGGCGACATGCTGGTCATCGCCGCCTCCCTGGTCTACCTCAGCGTCGAGAGCGCGATGTACACGCTCGTAGCCGTGTTTATCGCGGCGCGGGTCGTCGACTTCTTCCAGGACGGCCTGACCTCCGGCAAAGCGCTGACGATCATCTCGGAATACCCGCGAACGATCGCCCAGCAGATCCTGTCACTCGGCCGCGGCGTGACGATCCTCACGGGAAAAGGAGCGTATTCCGGCACGGAAAAAGAAGTCGTCTACTGTGTGGTTGGACGAAATGAAGTCGTGCAAATTAAAAACATCATTAAAGAAGCAGACCCGCACGCCTTCGTCATCGTCAGCGACGTTCACGAGGTGCTGGGTGAAGGATTCACGCTTGACGAGAACAAACAGCCGCTCCGTGATTAGAACCGTACATACACGGCGAGACCCTGCCTCGATAATAGGCAGGGTCTTTTCTCATGAAACGAATCGCTCTTGCTCAGCGAGGTACTTTCTCCAGGCGACATAACCTAATGTTATGGTAAGTACTCCAGCGACGGCGAGGATCAGAAGCAGTGGGGAGTTCGGCGACGAAAAGCGCGCCAGCGCGCTTCTATCCTCGCCAAAAAACGCCTCCTGCATCGAGCTGTTCAGCTCGCGCAGCGCATCCCGGGCAATTTGCCAGTCAGGCGTCGCGTTCCGAATCTCCCGGGTCAGAAGCTCATAGGAGTTATCTATCTTTTCCATCAGCGATTCCTTCAATTGCACGCTCATAGCCGGCCGGATCACCAAAAAGAGGCGTTTATACTCCTCAAACTGCTGTCGAAAAGATTCTATGTCCCGTTCTACGGACGATTGCATCAGGTGCTGCATCTGCGCTGCATAGGAATCAAAGTATGTTCGCCACATCGGTTGACTGGCATGGCGGAGCGCATCGATGGTAACCCGCACCCGGGTAGCGTGCCAGATCAACACCTCCTCACTTGGCTTCGGCGAAGCGAACTCCTTTTTCGCAGCCAATATCGATTGCGTCACCGCGTTTAAGCTTTCAATCCGGATCGCAAGCGGCATCGCCTTGCTGGGAAACATCTCTGCCAGTCGAATCACCCGCAAGCGGGCGTTATCCAAATCCCCTTTCATCGTGAGCGAAAGGAATTCCTGTGCCGTGCGGTCCAGTTGGGTGAGGTTGGCTTCTTCTGTCGGCTTCTCCAGCTTTGCGAAAAAGTAACTGATCGGCCAGGCAAGCAAAAATCCTGCCAAACACAATAAAATCAGGATTTTCGTACTCTTCTTTCGCAAAAAAAAACCTCCTTTCCCATAGTACAGACTATGGAGAGGAGGACAAGATTAGACCTCGATTCTAGGCTGTTTCGCATTCAGATACCATATCAACGTAATCGAGATAAAGCTGAGCAGTACGGTGAACAGACCAATTATTCCCGTGTACGGCACAAGTACGTCAGGGAGCCATGGGTGGGTGTTCATCAGATAATCTATAAAGTCATTATTTAATGTCCACAACGCAGCGAATCCGACCGGCAGCCAGCTCAATTTATAAAATCGGGCATACAGCGCTGACTCAACAGCCATTCCGGTGTGGGAGACAAGCAGCATGATATCCTGCCAGTGAACTTGATTTCCCAAGCACCAACCGGCAATGATGATGCTGACGGCCCACACGCCATACTTAAAATTCGTAATACCCGCCAACGCTTCCAGGATTGGAATGTGCCGTCCCAGCAAATACGTCAGCAGAACCAGCGTAAAGAGACCGCTCCCCGTCGGACTGTCCGGAACGAATATTCGCAAAAAGGGCTTTGTATCCGCCAATTGGTCACCATACCAGATAAAACCGTAGATCGTTCCCAACAGGTTGATTACAAATAGCATCCAGAGAAACCATCTCTTTGCCAATATCCCCAAAAACCACTCCCACATCCACTTCACCTCAATTGTCTCTCAGACATGATCCATTATGCCGTCTACTTGTCAAGACCGTTGCCGTAATCAGGTACAGCTTATGAAAGTGAAAAGCTGACCGAGGTGTCAGCCAGCTTTTTCATTGTACGAGCTTATTTTAGACTTGCCAGGTACTCAGCAAGTTTTGTCAGTTCTTCATCACTGCCCTTGAACATGCCAGGCGGCATTTTTCCGTCTTTGCCGTTCTTGATGATGTCAGCAATCTGATCAGCATTCAGCTCAGCGCCAACCTTTTGCAGATTAGGCGCAGCTGCACTGCCTTCCATATTGACACCGTGGCAGTTTTGGCAGTTTTGCTGTGCAGCCCACAGCTCTCCAGCCTTGAAGTTGGGATCTGCAGCAGCCGCCGGAGGAGCGCCTGCTCCGCCGCCTCCGCCTCCACCGTTCGACGCAAGGCTCTTCTCATGCTCTTCGTTTGCAGCCCAGGTCAGGTAGAATACCCCGACGAGAGTAACCAGCATGATCCAGGTAGCGACCGGGCGGCGGAACGCGCGGCGCTCTTTTCCTCTGTCAAGCCAAGGAGCCAAAATCAAGGCGCCAAAGGCGAGACCCGGAATAATCACCGTTCCGAGGACGACCCAAGTACCAGCTGCCCAAGGGTATTTCAGCATTTGATAAAGGAACAGGAAGTACCAGTCAGGCACCGGAATGAAGGAAGTGTTGTTCGGGTTTGCTTTCCCTGTAAGCTCCGGTGCTGCCGATACAGTAAGTACGAGAAATCCAAGTAAACAGACGGCTGCCACCATCCACTCCTTGAGCAGAAAGTTCGGCCAAAACGGCTCCGACTTTCCCGGGTACTCAGAGTAAGATGGAGCAATATTTGGGATGCGCTTCGCCCGGATCCGCGAATCTCCGACGAAGGTAGCATCTTTGTCATGTTTTGCCATGCTATTTCCTCCTTATTGTCGAAGACATCATAGTGGACCGGAGATACCCTGCGCACGAATCATGATGAAGTGTCCGCCGAGCAAGGCCAACAGCGCAGCCGGCAGGAAGAAGACGTGAATCGCAAAGAAACGTGCAAGCGTTTGCGCCCCTACGATCGATCCGCCTTGCAGCAGCGTCTTGGCGTAAGGCCCGATGATCGGTACCGTGTCCGCGATCTGCATCCCTACCTTGGTAGCGAAGTACGCTTTGTTATCCCAAGGGAGCAGGTAACCGGTGAAGCCCAAACCGAGCATGACGAAGAAGATCAGCATGCCGACTACCCAGTTCATTTCACGCGGCTTCTTGTAAGAACCGGTGAAAAATACGCGGAGCGTGTGCAAAAACATCATCACGATGACGAGGCTGGCACCCCAGTGGTGCATCCCGCGTACGATTGTTCCGAATGCTACCTGGTTTTGCAGGTAGTTGACAGACTCATATGCGTTGATGATGTCCGGAACGTAGTACATCGTCAAGAACATTCCAGACAGAATTTGAATAACAGTAATAAAAAACGTAAGTCCACCAAAACAATAGACAAACGCAGAAAAATGGTGAGCCGGGTTTACGTGCTCAGGCACCTCGTGATCGGCCAGATCCCGCCACATCGGAGTGATATTGAGACGTTCGTCTACCCAGTCATACATTTTTTGTATCATCTTAGCCGCTCACCCCCGGTCGAGGATTTGGTATGATTTGACCTAAGTACAGTTTTCCGTCTTTAACCTCTGTCTCATACTCGTCAAGCGATGCCATCGGCGGTGTCCCGAGGATGTG
Organism: Brevibacillus sp. B_LB10_24; assembly: GCF_046036945.1. Taxonomy (NCBI): domain Bacteria; kingdom Bacillati; phylum Bacillota; class Bacilli; order Caryophanales; family Paenibacillaceae; genus Brevibacillus; species Brevibacillus sp. B_LB10_24. The sequence continues at coordinate 29,965 of NZ_JBJQOQ010000010.1, forward strand.
CTCCCCCTTGGCCGTGTAGCGCCCGAAGTGACATGGGCAGAAGTACTCATTGGGAAAGTCCGGGCTCCCATTCCAGTTGACGGTACAGCCCAAGTGCTTGCATATCGGCGACAGGGCCAAAATCTCTCCATTTGCGTCCTTTGTCACCCACGCAGTCAAAGTAGATTCCGTTTCGTACCAGCCGTCTTTTGTATGCACCTTGAATGAAACGCTTTTTGGCTCAGGCCCAAACTCATCTACGCTTCCTACCGCTACTTTATCTCCTCCACCAGCCGCTTTCAGCACCGGGTCAATCGCAAACCGGATCATTGGTGTGATCATACCTGCAGCTAGGAAACCGCCAGTGCCCATCAGAGCATAGTTCAAGAACGTACGTCTGGAAATTTCCTGTTTTTCGCTCATCCTTTTCCCTCCTTATCCTGTAGAATTACGCAACGAATGTTCCTACATACATATACATAGACTAGGTCAAACCAATAATAGCTAACCACTTTTTAGATGTCAAGAATGTCCATTGGTAAGTCAAGGGCTTAAAGGGAAGCGAAAATGAGATTGTTGAGATTTTGTCAAAAATACACGTTTCCAGCATGTCTGTAGTATAACCAACGACAGGAACCTCTATCGCTTTTTTGACGGAGAGGATTTTTCTATTTACCCTGCCAGGAATTTACAATCTCTTGATGCAGCACGTCAACTGTGATGTCAAATCGGAGTTCGGAATCAAGTTCCTCCGTTCCGATTTGGAACGTTCTCGCTTTCTGTCCCGCGGAATCATCAGCAAGCTCCAGCTCATGACCTGAAAAGCGCAGCAAAAAGACGTAAGGAAATTCCGGCGGCAAAGCTGTCCAAGCCTTTTCCCGGCCGATTTGGTACGACAGCGGAAACAGCAATACCCGGCCTCGCAGCCGCTGTTCCACTGCGATCGCCAACCGCGACAGGTACGACATGCGTCTTACGTGTTCAGGAAGCGATACACCCTCCCCGTACAAATAAACAGGGAGCAGTGCAGTGTCCACATATGGCTGCAACTCCTCCCAATTATGTAATTCTTCCGTTGACCACTGCATGTAAAACCGGCTCCTTCCCAGGGAATCTGTCGTTTAGCTTACCACGATTACCCCGGTCTGACAATCAGCCGATTCCCGCTTGTTCGTACGCCATGATCTCTCTCAGTTCGTTCGTCAGGCAGAGAAACCGCTCTTTGTTTTTCAGCTCCAGCGCCTCGTCGATCTCCCGGTAGAGAGTCCGCTTCCGAAACAGCCGGACTTGCTCGTCGATCACTATCTCTGACAACAGTTCGGCAACCATGTTTTGCTGCAGGTAGTTAGGCCTGTCCAATTCCATCCCTCATTTCAACAAAATCGTCGTTTCCGTAAAACCGTTATACTCTTTGAGCCATGTCTGACATGCGTAAGTCGTGCTGTAATACCACTCGCCCTCGTCCGCCTGTCCTGCCTTCAACAATCCCAAATGAACCATCATCTTGAGCAGCCGGTTGGATAATATGCTGGCCGGGTCATCATAATAAAAAGGTTTCAGCCACTTGAGCAGCGACGCTTGAATGGCCCTGTGGGCAATCCACTCTGAACCGGTCATCAATGGAATCAGTTGCACCAGCATCGGCAAGTTGGGGATGGCCCGCTTGTACAGGCGTAGCCAGAAGCGGATCAACTCGTGATACGTCTTGTCGCTGTAAGGCTGTGTCAGCATCTCCCGTCCCCGTTCCGTCAATTCCACCTGCATATTCCCTTCTTCAATCCAGCGCTGGTAAAAACAAAAGTCGTACAACAGGGAGAAGCGGTCAGGGTAAAGATCAAAGTGAAGCCCGTAGCCAAACCGCCACCTTTCCCCTGCCACCGGCTTTTCTTCCACGCTGAGAAATCGCAGCAGCTGCGCTTGATACCGCTTGTACATCCCTCCGTCAGACGTCAGCGGGACCGGTTCCTTGGCGAGAAAACGCAGGAACTGATAGATATCGTCGCACAGGGCCCCTCCCTCATCGCGATAAACAGCAGGGGCCTCATGCTTCCGCCTCAACTCCTGCTGTTCCAGCCAGGCAGCCAGATAAGGCTCACGGATGTCCCTGGGCACCTGGAACTGTCCAACGGTCTTTCCTTTGGCGGGAAACAGCCAGCCGCGCGTCAACGCTAAAGCGACGTACTTCCGGGCCTTCTCTTCCGTCTTTTCCTCTGAACAGTCCAGGGCAATGCCAGCTTTCGCGAGCAAATCCTCCAGGGTGAACAAGCTCCGCTTGTCTAAAAACAGCAGCAGCAGGAAGTGCTTTTCCACTTCCGTAAGCCGCTCCAGTTCTGTCCAGATCGTCTGCCTGTGGCGCAAATTGACCAGCAGAGTGGTGATCAGGTCATTCTTGGAGTTGAGGTTGCACTCGCATCGGTAGTACCCGGCAATTTGGTGAAGCTGCTTGATGTCGGTAAAGACGAGGATCTCTGCCAGATTCATCGCAAAATCCCTCTCTATCTTCGGTACGTTACTCTCATTTTTGCCAAGATGAGGAAAACTAAAACAGACGGGGAGCTGCTTTGTGCAACTCCCCGTCCTTTTCAGCTGATCAACCGCTATTCTTCATCCTCGCTGTCCCATTGTTCCAACAGCTTTTGATACTCTTTTGCCTGTTCCTGGCGCCCTGTCTGCTCTAGCAGCGCAGTCAACCGTCGGACTTGGGAAATATCGAAACCCGACAGCTCCACATAGCGTTCCAATGCTTCGATCGCCCCGTCCGTCTTGCCCAGCGCCTGAAGAATATCGGCCAGCAGCGGATAGGCCGTCATATACTCCTCGTCAACAGCGAGCAGCGCCTCGATATACTCTTTTGCTTCCGGCAGCAGTCCCAGGTGAAAGGCCATCATCCCGCAGCCGAAGAGCGCTTCCGGCGCAGACTCGATCGCCGCCGCATTCTGATAGGCCCCGTAGGCTTGTTCAAATTGCCCGTTTTGCGCATACAGCCGCGCGGTAACCAGCAGGTGTGACAGGTTATGGCGGTCAAGCTCGCCTAGCAGCTCCTTCGCCTCCTCAAACCTGGCCAGGCGGATGTACATCTCTCCCAGCGCTTCCTTCAGCTCCTGATTCTCCGGCTCCTGCTGCTGCGCCCGTGCCAAGTACTTGACGGCCACCTCATCCAACCCCTGCAAGGAGAACATATCGGCCAGCAGGACGTCCAACCGGCTCCCCTCGTACCCTTCATCCCTTAATTTGAACAGCAGCGTTTCCGCCTGTTCGTAGTCGCTCTCGTCAAGCGCCACTTCGGCCAAGAGGAGTTCACACTCCTGCCTGGTCTCCACGTCCATATTCGGCTGCTGCTCCAGCATCTCGCGCAGCAGCCCGGATGACTCGTTCAGGTGGCCCAACTGATACCAGACGTCCGCCAGGTAAAGCATCACTTCCGGCAGCGCTCGCCCGTGCTCCTGCACTTTCCTCAGTGCAGTCAATCCCAATTCCACTTCCCCTTCCGTTACCTTTTTAACTGCTTCGTCTATCACGTAAAACCACTGTTTTGACATGTGCTCGCACCTCTTCTCCGTTTGGTCCGCCCGTTTTGGTTTTGGTAAAGCAGAAAAAAGACCGTCCCAAGACGGTCTTGCCTTTTTCTAAGCTCTCGTCATCCAGCTCAATCCGATAACGGTTATAAGTATACCAAAGATGCCCAGAATCAGTCCATAGTTTGGCCCTACACCCGTATCAAAATCCGCGTTGTAGACAAACTTGTCGGTGGCTGCCACTTCTTGCTTGCTCGTGGTCTCCACATCTGAAGAGAACTTTGCCAGCCCCTGTGTCGTCTCGTTAGAAGCCGCAATTACTTCGGGCTTGGACGGCACGAGTGAAGATGCCGCGATCGGTTTGTCCGAAGTGTTGTTGTAGAGGGAAAACGCGGATAACATCAGCAAAAGGATCGCCACACTGGCACCAAACCGCCGCATCTTCGCCGTGAGCGTAAACACTTTCCGGCCAATGGGAATCGCCCATTTTTCCTCGGACATGATCCGGGCCATGACAGCGTCGACGATCGACCTCGTCGGTTTTACGTTGGCGTACTGCTGCTTGTCAGCCTGAATCCACCTTCCGCTTTCCGCCCAAACGCGGAATTCAGCCCGGCAGGAGTCACATTCGGCCAGGTGCTGATCGATCCGGCGCCGTGTCACCTCCGGCAGCGAATGATCCGTGTATTCCGTTAGTTTTTCACGGGCTTCTTGACATTTCATCGTTTATTCATCCCTTCGGCTTCTTCCAAATACGGTTCCATCATATAGGACTCCAATTGGCTTTTGATACTTTGACGCGCACGAAACAACAAGGATTTGACAGAACTGACGGTCAGGTCGAGTATCGTGGCAATCTCGCTGTAGTCCATCTGCTCGTACTCGCGCAAAATGAGCGCGGACCGCTGTTTTTCCGGGAGATTGTTGATCGCTCGACGCACCAGTACTTCTCGCTCCGTCCGCAAAAGTTGTTGTTCTGGCAGGCGTTCAAAAGAGGCAATCGGAACCTGCATCGTATCTTCCAGGTATACTTCTGCATTTCGGCTCTTACGCAGTTCACTTAATACAGAATTGCGGGCAATCGTGTAAAGCCATGTTGAAAATGTAGCCTCTTCGTCCCGGAAGGAATGGATACTCCGATACGCTTTATAGAAAGTCTCCTGACATATGTCTTCGGACATGTGTTCTAAGTTGGCTTGCCTTAGCATATGTAAAACGAATGCTAGTATCTTCTTTTCATAGCGTCGGATTAATTCTGCATAAAGTTCGAGGTTGCCTTCTTTAATTTCACGAATTAACTGGGAATCGGTCATTAACAGGTTTACCCCCCTTAGCGATTCCGAAACCCCAGCGCCTTCTCTATCATCTTAGACCGCTGAGGTTGCCAAAAGTTGCGCCGTAGTACAAACCCTTTTTTCTCTTTTTTTCGACGAAATCCTTTATGAAAAAACCCCCAAAACTGGGGTCAAATAGCAAATTTATAAAAGGACAATTTCTGTAAATAGTCTCCAGCACCTACCACATCTGTGTATTCGCCTTGTTGGTACAACCATTTCCCCTTTGACATGACATATGTTGGAAAACAGTATTCGTCAAATTTTAGAATAGTAGTAGTTGAAAAATTTGTCAACCACTTATCTTTCTCGATCAGGATGAGATCCGCGTCAGCCCCGGCAGCAAGGCACCCCTTTTGCGGATAGCAGCCAAAAGCTTTGGCGATATTTGTCGACGACATCCGGACGAGCAAGCTTAAGAGTTCCTCCGGTGTACGGGATCCCTTTCCGATGTAGATGCTCAAATCCTCTGCCGGACATATCGCTGGAAAGTACCCGTACCAATCCTGAAACAGCCGGTCAAGCTCTCTCATCTCCTGCTCGTTGGTCAGCTGTGCGATTCGATAAAACACATCCTGAAATTCATCCTCAAGCGGCTCTACTCCTCTGATGCACGTCCTTACTTTCCCATATAAACAGGCAACTGTCCAGAGACGTATGAGGTCGCTGCGCTCCCTGACAGACAGCGCCGCTTCCTCCGGTATGTGGAGGTGGACGGCAATTCCGCTTTGGCTGATAACCGGATACAGCGAATCCCAATTGATCCCGGCTGCTTCACGCAGCGAGCGAAGCGTCACCTCATAGAGAAAAAAGCCCTGGCTTCGCAGGCGACGAAGCCTGTCTGCGGTAAACGCATCCGCCGTAAGCTGCAGGCGAACAGAATGGTCGACCGGACTGTTGTAGTGGCGGGCAAGCTGGTACACGACCTGCGCTTCATCCATCCACGACTCAACGTGGATGGTATCGATAAAACAGGTGCTTCCCCGCCTGACGAGAGAGGCGAGCTGCCGCTGGTACTCCTGCGGGGGCAAAAAGCGGTCGGCGCCCATTCTGGGAAGCGAGATAAAGCCTGGCAGTACGTAGAAACCGGCTGCATCGAAGACATTTGTCTGGACAGAGTCTATCCGTTTTTTGAGCCGATCCTTGGCGATGCGGCGAATCTGTCCTTGTTCGATCCAGATATCCGCCTCTTTCGTTCCAAATCCGGTAACAAGAGTTCCACCTCGAATGATCAGGGGGCTGGTACCCATGCTTGTCCCTCCCTTCTTCAGTAAAAACTTATGAAGACGGTGGGACAAAAAGACACGCGGAACGAAAAAAAAAAAGCGTTTTCTTGCCTGCCGCAGGTGCAAACACCCCAGAATGAAAAAGACCGCCGGCACGCTTGAAAGCGCATTCAATCGGCGGTAGCACAACCGTGCTTTTGAAATATTTGGATAGGAGTGGAGAGAAACCATACTGTAATTTAAATTATAGCCATCTTTCCACGCTTGTCAAACAATTTTTTCATTTTTCCCGATTTTTTTCTGCGGGCAAGTCTTCAAAAACAAAAGAGTGAAAAACGGGAAGTACCGCTTTCACTCTTCTTGGTTTTTGCGACGGTTACGTATGGACAGTTTTGCTGATCAAAGCCAACAGCTCGGCAAAGCCCGGGAAGGAGACATCAATCGCTTCCGCATTGGAAACGGTCGTCTCTCCCTCGGCTGCCAACCCGGCAATGGCCATCGCCATGCCGATGCGGTGGTCTCCCATGCTGTCGATGGCAGCACCCGTCAATTTCGTGTTTCCTTCAATCACCATGCCGTCCTCTGTCGGCGTCACCCTCGCCCCAAACTTCGTCAGCTGGCTTACGACCGTGGCGATGCGGTCTGTCTCTTTTACCTTCAGCTCAGCCGCGTCACGGATGATCGTCTGTCCGCTCGCCTGTGTCGCCATGGCAGCAATGACGGGAATTTCGTCGATCAATCTGGGGATCAGATCCCCCTCGATCACCGTGCCGCGAAGCTCAGAGTGATGCACATGCAAATCTGCCACCGGCTCTTCGTTCAAGACGCGTTCGCCTACGATCTCGATCCGGCCGCCCATCGCCTTCACCACATCGATGATCCCGGTGCGGGTAGGATTGATGCCTACCTGTTCAATCACCAGTGAACTGCCGGGCACCATCATCACAGCTGCAATCAAGAAAGCAGCGGAAGAAATGTCACCTGGTACGGTAATGGCCCGTCCCTTCAGGGTCTGCCCGCCGCTTACGGAAACCCGCGTGCCTTCCGTCTTGACGTCCACCCCAAAAGCCCGCAGCATCCGCTCCGTATGGTCTCTTGAGGTGTGCGGTTCTTCTACAGAGGTCGTTCCCTTTGCCTGCAATCCTGCCAGCAGAATGGCTGACTTGATCTGGGCGCTGGCTACTGGAGACTCGTAGTGAATCCCTGTTAAATCCCCGCCGCGGATCGATAAAGGAGTGAACTCGCCGTTTTTGCGGCCGTCGATTTTCGCCCCCATCTCGCGCAGCGGACCGACGACCCGACGCATCGGGCGCTTTGCGATCGATTCGTCTCCCTCGATCACCGTATGGAACGGTTGGGTAGACAAGATCCCCGAGATTAATCGGATCGTCGTGCCGGAGTTGCCGACGTCCAGTTTCTGCTCCGGCTCTTCCAGTCCCCACCAGCCTTTTCCGTGAACGGTTACCTGGTCGCCGGATTGCACAATATCAATTCCCATCCGCCGGAAGCATTCAATCGTACTCAAACAGTCGGCGCCCGCCAAAAAGCCGCTGATCTGTGTCGTTCCCTCAGCAAGTGCGCCAAACATGACCGCCCGGTGGGAGATGGACTTATCCCCCGGCACCCGGACGGTTCCTTCTATCTTTCCTGCCTTCTGTACACGCAGCACGCTCCCACTCCTCTCTGTGTTAAGAAAAGGTCTGTTTCACCCTCTGCGATACACATTGTAGTCGAAGAAGTGAAGCAGTTCCTCCCCTTTTTCCATTTCCGCCTCGCTGCGGAAGGTGATTTTCAGCACCCCAAAGATATCCTCGCGAGTCTCCAAGATCTCGATGTTGGTAATGCTGATCTGCTTTGCCCCGAGCAGAGTGGTAATCCTGCCGATCTCTCCAGGGTGGTCGGGAATGTCCAGATAAAGATCGTAGAGCGGCGGCAGGGCACCTTTCTTGCGCTCCGGCAATTGGTCGCGGAAATCGCGTGCACTGCGGAAAAAGTTTTCGATCTCTTCTGCTTCACCGGCCTCCACCAGCCGCATGATGCGGTCCAATTCCGCCCGCCAGTCCGCAGCGATTTTGAGCAGGTGATCGCGATTGTTCAGCAATACGTCCCGCCACATCCGCGGATTGCTGGATGCGATCCGCGTGATGTCGCGGAATCCCCCAGCAGCCAGGCGGTAGTACCAGTCGTTGCCCTCATTGTACTGGGATACCTGGTTTACCAGCGCGGAAGCGATGATATGGGGAAAGTGACTGACCGCTCCAACCACTTGATCGTGTTCGGCGGGATCCATCACGACCACCTTTGCCCGGGTGTATGACAGGATATTCGTCAACCGCTCCACCTCGCGTGCCGGGACGTCGGCACCGGGGGTCAAGACGTAAAACGCATTTTCAAACAAGCGCTCGGATGCTGCCTCGACCCCAGATTTGTGCGAACCGGCCATGGGATGGCCGCCGATAAAGGTGATCTGTTTATCAGTCAGGACTTTCGCATAGCGGACGACTTCGCTCTTCGTACTGCCGACGTCCGTTACGATCGCTCCTGCTTTCAGTTCGATTTCGCCCAGCTTGTCTATCAGCCTGTATATCTGTTCGACAGGCGCCGCTATGATGATGACATCCGCGTCCCGCACCGCCGTCTGCAAATCCGTCGTCCCGGCATGGATGACGCCGCCTGTCAGTGCTTTATCCAGGTAATCCTGGCGAACGTCAAAGCCGATCAGACGGTGGCCGGGATTTTCTTTCAGCGCCATCGCTACCGACCCGCCGATCAAGCCAACGCCAAGAACGGCGATTGTAGTTTTCATCTCCACGTTCCTCTTTCCAGAATTGGTAGTGTAGTCCGTTCGAAATCATATCTGCTAAATTGGCAGGATTATTGCGGCATCGCTTCTGTGACGACTTCTTCCAAAGCGGCCAACAGCTTTTCGTTCTGCTCTGCCGTTCCGACGGTGATCCGCTGGTATCCCGGGAAGCCGAGCGCGCTGCCCGAACGCACGATAATTCCTTTGCGCAGCAGCTTGTTGAACACTTCCGTGGAATCCTGTTTGAGGTCGACCAGAATAAAGTTGGTCTGCGAGGGGTAGTAATTTAGTCCCCACTGGTCAAACTTGTCGGTGAGCTGCTTGAGTGCCTGGCGGTTTTTCTCCCGGCAGGATGCGACGAACTCCTGATCTGCCAGAGCAGCGCGCGCCGCAGACTGAGACAGGCTGCCCGTATTGAACGGCTCGCGGACGTGGTTCAGGTCGGAAATGATCTTTTCCGCAGCGACGCCATAACCGACGCGAAGCGAAGCCAAACCGTAGATTTTGGAGAACGTACGCAGGATGATCAGGTTGGGATACGCTTCGAGCATGGGAATCGTCTGCGGGTATTCTGGCGCGACGACGTACTCGTAATACGCTTCGTCCATGACGACCAAAACATCGCTCGGCACCTTTTTCAGAAATGCCGTCAATTCCGCCTCGGTCACAATCGTCCCGGAGGGGTTGTTAGGGTTGCACACCCAGACGACACGGGTTTTATCGTTAATGGCTGCTGCCATGGCCTCCAGATCGTGGACGCCGTCTTTGAGCGGCACTTCGATCAGCTCGGTTCCCTCGATGATTGCATTTGAACGATATTGGGAAAAGGTCGGGTTCGCCATTACCGTATTGGTATCTTCCCCCAGGTAAGCGCGGGCGATCATCAAAATGATCTCATCGGAACCATTTCCAAAGATCAATTGATCCGGTTTCACGCCCAAAAAATCGGCAACTTCCCAGCGAAGCTCCATGCTTCCCCCGTCCGGGTACAGGGCCAAGTCTTCCAGCCCTGCCGCAATGGCCGCTTTCGCTTTTTGCGAACAGCCGTACGGATTTTCGTTTGACGCCAATTTAATGACTTCCGTCAGGCCCAATTCCCGCTTGACCTCATCGATCGGTTTGCCGGGTTGGTAGACGGGTGCATCCAGTATTCGCTCTTTCGGTCTCATGACCTGATCACTCCAAACAGGTTTTTCCTGTTATTTTAACGCACTTGATAATGTTTGTACAAATGTTTTTACTTTCGCAATTCCTTCCTCCACCGTTTCCGGATTTTCCAGCAGCGGCAGATTTCGTTCGATTTCCTTGACGATCGCGCTGCCGACGATGACAGCTTCGGCGTGCCGGGCCACTTCCCTCACCTGTTCCGGCGTAGAAATGCCAAACCCGACGCCAAGCGGAGCGCTGGTACTTGACCTCACCCGCTCCAGGAACGGGACCAGGTTGGAATTCAGCCCGCTGCGCGTCCCCGTGACTCCAAGTGAAGAGACACAGTAGAGGAAACCGCCCGCCTGCTCGCCGATCATGGCAATTCGTTGATCGGACGTCGGCGCGACCAGGGAGATCAGGTGCAGCCCGTGTTGTTTCGCTGCGGCCAGCGCCTCCCGGTTTTCTTCCAACGGCAAATCCGGGATGATGATGCCATCCCCGCCGTAAGCGGCCAAACGCTCTAACAAGCGCTCGACGCCGTACTGCAGCACCGGGTTGTAGTAGGTAAACAGGACAAGCGGGATCGTGACGCCTGAATCCCGAAGCTCTTTTATTACCTCAAGCACATGCTGGATCGTCGTACCCGCCTCCAAGGCACGCTGGGAAGCCCGTTGAATGACCGGACCGTCGGCAAGCGGATCTGAATAAGGAACGCCCAGCTCGATCAAGTCCGCCCCGCCTTCGACTAGCGCGCGGATGAGCCGGACACTGGTATCTAAAGACGGATCGCCCGTCGTAATAAACGGGATAAACCGCTTTTTCTCCCGCTCGGCAAACAGCTCGTCAATGCGATTCTTCACTTCGCTCATGCTTCAGTCCCCCCATGCCCGCCGGCGTCCAGTCTCGTTTGCAGCGTGGCTACATCTTTGTCCCCGCGCCCAGACAGACAGATCACGATGACCTGGTCCTTCGGCAGCGTCGGAGCCAGCTTGACAACCTCGGCTATAGCGTGGGCGCTCTCCAAAGCGGGGATGATCCCCTCCGTCCGGCAGAGCAGCTGCAGGGCTTCCAGTGCCTCCCAATCCGTTACCGAGGCGTAGTGTACGCGTCCCGTGTCCTTCAGGTAAGCGTGCTCCGGCCCTACGCCAGGGTAGTCGAGACCGGCGGAGATGGAGTGCGCTTCCTGCACCTGCCCGTACTCATCCTGCAGCAGATAGGTCAAGGCGCCGTGGATGACGCCCGGCCTGCCCAACGTCAGGGTGGCGGCGTGTTTGTCCGTCGACAGCCCGTGGCCGGCCGCTTCTACACCGCGAAGTCTGACATCGTCGTGGATAAACGGGTAAAACATTCCCATCGCGTTGCTGCCGCCGCCGACGCATGCGACCACCTCGTCCGGCAGCCGGCCGATCTGCTCCAGGATCTGTTCGCGCGTCTCTTCGCCGATGATCTTCTGGAATTCCCGCACCATGTAGGGATACGGGTGCGGACCGACGACCGAACCGATGATGTAAAATGTCTCGTCTACATTTGACACCCAGTAACGAATCGCCTCATTGGTTGCGTCTTTCAGCGTTCGGGTGCCCGTCGTCGCCGGGACGACTTCCGCACCGAGCAGCCCCATCCGAAAGACGTTCAACTCTTGCCGCTTGATGTCTTCTTCGCCCATAAACACCTTGCACGCAAGCCCGAGCTGTGCCGCCACTGTTGCACTGGCGACGCCGTGCTGGCCTGCGCCAGTCTCGGCAATGACCTTCTTTTTCCCCATCCGCTTTGCCAGGAGACCTTGTCCGAGCGCGTTGTTCAGCTTGTGGGCGCCGGTGTGGTTCAAATCTTCCCGCTTGAGGTAGATCTGCGCCCCGCCCAGCGCCTCTGTCAGCCTCCGCGCGTGATAGAGCGGCGTCGGCCTGCCGGCGTAGCGCTGAAGCAGATGGTTCAGTTCCGATATGAACTGCGGGTCGCTCACCGCTTCCGCAAACGCGCTCTCCAGTTCCGTCAGTGCCGACATCAGCGTCTCCGGCACGTACTTGCCGCCAAACCGGCCGTAGCGCCCTGCCGAATCGGGCACCGATGCCTCAGTTCCTGTCCTGCTTGTCATATTCCCTCACCCTTTCTAACAGTTGCGTAATCTTTCCGTGGTCTTTTTGTCCGTCTGTTTCCACACCGCTGGAGACGTCAATCGCATCCGGCCGGTACCCTTCCAGCAGCTCGCCCAGGTTGTCCAGGTGAATGCCGCCCGCTACAAAAAACGGCGTATCCCCCGCCAGCATCCGCAGCCGGGGTATCTCCGTCCAGGCAAACCGTTTTCCCGTTCCGCCGGCCAGCTGCTGATCGTGGGTGTCAAACAGAAACGCATCCACGTGCGGCCGATACGACTCCAGCTCGTCGGAAAGCTCTCTTCCTTCTTCGATGCTGATCGCCTTCCAGACCTGGAGGGAAAACTTCCGGCGCACCTCGGCGCAGAAATCCGGCGTCTCCCTGCCGTGCAGCTGAATGACCTGAAGCGGGGCTGCACTCAGCACCCGCTCCAGTTCTGTCAGTGTCGGATTGACAAACACCCCGACAGCGGCGGGATGTTCAGGGACTTTCCGAAGCATTTCACCCGCAGCCTCCGGGGTAACCTGCCTCCGGCTTTTGGCAAAGACAAATCCGACGTAGTCTGCATGGCTGCGGGCGAGCAGTTCAAGTGTATCAACACGGGTGATCCCGCAGATCTTCACGCTTGTCATGGCCGACTCTCCTGTCTCGTGCCTGTTTTGCTGCCAACCAAATCGATCACAGCCCCTGTCACATCTGCCTGCCGCATGAAGTGCTCTCCTACCAGGACGGCCCGCGCTCCCGCCCGATGAACGAAGTCGATGTCAGCAGGGGCGGAGATGCCGCTCTCGCTCACCACCGGGATCCCTTCCGGCACAGCCGAGATGAGCTCTTCGGTGACCGTCAGCTTGGTTTCAAATGTTTTCAGGTTGCGGTTGTTGATGCCGAGCAGCGCCGGTTTGATGACGCTGAGCACCAGGTCCAGTTCGGAGCGGTCGTGGACTTCCACCAATGCATCCATCCCGAAGGACTCGGCCATCTGGGCGTAGTCGCGCAATTGGTGCGGATCCAGGATCGCTGCGATGAGCAGAATACAGTCGGCGCCATACGCTCTGGCCTCGACGATCTGCCATTCGTCAATGATGAAATCTTTGCGCAGGATTGGCACGTCGACGACAGACCTCACCCGCTGCAGGTACTCCAGGCTGCCTTGGAAATACTGTTCGTCTGTCAGGACGGACATCGCTTCCACTCCTGCAGCGGCGTAGCTGCAGGCGAGCTTCTCCGGATCGAAATCGGAGCGAATCAGCCCTTTGGACGGCGAAGCTTTTTTGATTTCGGCGATCACACTGACGGGGCGCGGGCTTTCGATCAACGCACGGGAAAACCCGCGGGGGGCAGCCATTTGCTTCGCTTGTTCGTATAATCCGAATGTATCTGCATTTGCCTTTAATCTGGCGACTTCTTCCCGCTTGGTTTCCACAATTTTATGAAGCATCCATCAAACCTCCCGCTATCTCCCTGATCTGTCTCAATTTTTTCATGACCTCTCCACTGTCAATCAGCTCGGCTGCGCGAATGACACCGTGTCCGATCGACGCCGCCTGATCAGCCAGATACAGAATTGCGCCGGCATTGAACAGGACAATATCCCGCGCCGCACCGCGTTTTCCGGAGAACACGTCTTCGATGATGGCGGCATTGTAGGCAGCGTCTCCGCCGCGAATCTCATCGATAGAGCGCCGCTCAAGACCTAACTCTTCCGGATTTATCTCGTAGCTGCGAATTTCTCCATCTTTCAATTCTGCAATCCAGCTCTTACCAGTAATAGTCAATTCATCCAAACCATCCTCACCAGCAACGATGAGGGCCCGTTCCACATTGAGTTCGCGGAGCGCCTCAGCCACGACGGTCAACAAGCTGGCATCGTAGATGCCCATCAGCTGGCGCTTTGCCCTTGCGGGGTTGGTGAGCGGCCCCAATAGGTTGAACACGGTACGCACGGCCAATTCTTTTCGCGGGGCGGCTGCGTGTTTCATCGCCTGATGGTACAGCGGCGCAAACAAAAAGCAAAGGTTGGTCTCCATCAAACAGGAGACCGCCGTCTCCGGAGACATCATAATCGGAATGCCGAGTGCTTCCAGTACGTCGGCGCTGCCGCTCTTGCTGGAGACGGCGCGGTTGCCGTGTTTGGCAATCCTCGCTCCGCCGCTTGCCGCGACGATCGCCGCCGCTGTCGAGATGTTAAACGTATTGCTGCCGTCACCGCCTGTTCCGCAGGTGTCGATCAATCCCTCGCCAGGCAGCGGCAGCTGCAGCGCCCGCTCCCGCATCGCCTGGGCAAATCCGATAACCTCCTCGACCTGCTCCCCTTTCATCCGCAATGCTGCCAGAAAGGCGCCAATCTGTGCGGGGGTCGCTTTTCCGTCCATGATCATACCCATTGCCTCACGGGCGGTCTCACGGTCCAGATGTTCCTTTTTCATCAACTTCTCCAGCGTTACTGGCAGCATGGCGATACCTCCTCTACGGCTAAGAATGGATTTCTTGCGCACCTGTCAAAGAGCTTTTCCATGATGGGCAGCGATCGCAAGCGAGCGGGGGAAAGGGAATGACGCAAGTGGTCCGGCAGATTCGTCCTTTGACGTGAAGGAAAATACAACATAGAAATGACACCTCTCCTGTAGTGGAGAAGAGGAAGGAAGGAAAATAGCAAAAAAATCCAGGAAGAGTCCTGGATTTTAGATGTACAAATAGACACCTGTCTCAGCTCTTCTCTTCTCATCGGCTCTCTTCTCTTCTTACTTACTCTCTGCTCTTCTGTAATACACGTGATTCTGCAACAAAGTCTACATAACTCTACTTAACTAGTTTCCACTCTATAGCAGAATGCTGCGGATGTCAACCGCGAGTTGCCAAATCAGGACGGAGCTTGACCGCTTCCCGCAGAAAGACGTGCTTGATCTCACGCTGTCCTTTGTCTGTATTGACATGCATCATCACGCGGATACAGAGAGGAAGGCTGCCGACGACAGGAATCTCCCGCGCGCACATTAACGGGACGTACTCCCATCCGGGTATCTGTCTCGCGGCCTGGGCCGGGAAGACGGCGTCCAGATCCTGTGTCGTCGTCAAAATGACGCTGGCAACATCGTCAGCCTCCACCTGGTTTAGCCGAATCATTTCCCGAAACAGCTCCAAAGTGGCGGAAACCATTTCTTCCTTGCTGTTGTTTTCGACGGTAATTGCTCCTCTTATCCCCCGTACTTTCATCTCATTTACTCCTCCATCGCCGCTTTCATTACCCCAAGTACCAGATCCGGCTCAACATTCCTTACGATTTCGACTTTTCCGATGGCTCGCGGCAGCACCAGCACGAGCTGCCCGCCGACCCCCTTCTTGTCCCGTCCCATAGCGGTTAGCACCTCTTGGGGATCGATCCCGGCAGGCCATTTTGTCGGAAGACCGTACAGCTCCAGCACTCGTTTCGTCTCATCGGCCACTCCTTGCCCAGCCATGCCCATCTGCTCTGCCAGGCGGGCGGCCAGTACCATCCCGATGGAAATCGCCTCTCCGTGGTTTAGTCCGCTGTATGAGGACAGCGATTCGAAGGCGTGCCCAAAGGTGTGTCCCAGGTTTAAACAAGCGCGCATGCCCTGCTCCGTCTCGTCAGCGGCGACCACGCCCGCCTTGATCGCGCAGCCGCGTTCGATTGCCTGCGCCAGCAGATCAGGCGACAACCGATTCAACGGCTCCGCGTTTTGCTCCAGCCATTCGACGAACGCTTCATCTGCGATCAGGCCGTGTTTGATGATCTCAGCAAAACCTGCAGCGATCTCCCGCCTGGGCAGCGTGGAGAGTGTTCCCGTATCGTAAACGACCATGAGCGGCTGATGAAACGCACCGATCAAGTTTTTCCCCAGCGGGTGGTTGACAGCCACTTTGCCGCCGACAGAACTGTCGTGGGCGAGCAGTGTCGTCGGCACCTGCACAAACGGGATGCCGCGCATAAAGGTAGCGGCGACAAATCCTGCCAGATCGCCGATTACGCCGCCTCCCAAGGCGATGACGACGGATTTGCGATCCAGCCCCGCCTCGATGGCGACGGTCATCACCTGTTCGTATACGGAAAGGCGCTTCGCCTGCTCCCCCGCTTCTACTACCGCCGGGACCGCCTTGTAGCCCCCTGCCGCCAACTGGTCGCAGAGCGGCTGCAAATAATGCGCGGCGACATTCGAATCTGTGACGACGAGCAGCTTGCTTGCGCTGCTTACCCCTCTTTCAGCAAGCAGTGCGGAAATCTGCTGCAGCAAGCCCTCGCCGATCAGGATCGGATAGCTTCGCTCCCCTAATTCAACAGTAAGTTTGCGTGGTTCCATTTAGAATCGCTCCGTATACTCACGGTATTTTTGAACGTTTTCCAGCATGTCATCCAGCGAGTCGCTGTCGAACTTTTCGCATAACGCACGAGCAATCTCCCAAGCGACCACAGCCTCGGCGACGACGCCGGCTGCGGGCACCGCGCAGCTGTCGGAGCGCTCGATGCTGGCGCTAAACGGCTCTTTGCTGTCGATATCCACACTCATCAACGGCTTGTACAGCGTGGGAATCGGCTTCATGACGCCCCGGACGACAACCGGCATTCCCGTCGTCATGCCGCCCTCCAGCCCCCCGGCGCGATTGGTCCGCCGCCGATAGCCGGTCTCAGCCTGCCAGGTGATCTCATCGTGAACCTGCGATCCCGGCAATTCCGCAGCCGTAAATCCGATCCCGATCTCTACGCCCTTAAACGCCTGAATGCTCATCACTGCCTGGGCCAGTCGGCCGTCCAGTTTGCGGTCCCACTGCACGTGGCTGCCGAGGCCGATCGGTACGCCTTCGACGATGACCTCCACGACCCCGCCGATCGAATCGCCCTCTTCTTTTGCTTTGTCGATGGCAGCGATCATCTTGGCTTCCGCCTCTTTATCAACGCAGCGAACAGGTGACGCTTCTGTTACCGCGATCAATTCATCCAGCGGCAGGTCAATTCGCTCTGCCTTCACACCGCCGATCTCCAGTACCTGGCCGGCCACCTTGATTCCGAACTGCTCCAGCAGCTGGCGGGCAACCGCCCCGACGGCGACGCGAATCGTCGTCTCCCTGGCACTGGACCTTTCCAGAATGTTGCGCATATCACGCTGGTGGTATTTAATCGCCCCGTTCAAATCGGCGTGTCCAGGTCTCGGCCGGGAAACTCTGCGGCGATCTTCCCCCTCGTCCACTGGTGTCGGACTCATGATCGTCTGCCAGTGGGTCCAATCCTTGTTCTCTACGACGAGCGTAATCGGGGCACCCGTCGTCAAGCCATGGCGAACGCCGGACAGCACTTGTACCGTGTCTTTTTCGATCTGCATTCTGCGGCCGCGGCCGTGTCCTTTTTGTCTGCGAGCCAGTTGCTCATTGATCTTTTCAATCGAGATGGGCAGGTTGCTTGGAATCCCTTCGATGATCGCGGTCAACTGCGGACCGTGCGACTCTCCTGCTGTTAGATATCTCATCTCTTTCTCCTCCTACCCTTTAGCACTTTTAAGCGATATAATATCATACCCTCACAGGGAAGGAAACCCATCCCCTCAAAAAATTAAAGCTTCTCCGTCCCGGAGAAGCCGGCAAGAAACACATCAATCGGGCTTTTTCGCAGATGTGCTGTCGGTTGCGTCAACTAACCATTATCTACAACAAGCATGCGGTCTTGTGAAAGCGGGCGGTAAGGGTAGCTCCCGGCGATCAGATCGTCCAGTTGTGTCTCTTCTGTCCCCAGGATTTGGCCGCATTCCTGTAAAGTAATCAGTCCCCGACGGTAGGCTTCAATGACTTTGCGTTTATCCATGAACATCCTCCCAGAAACTTATTATTCCTATTTTGAGAAAATTCCCGGGAGAGTATACATGTTTTTCCTGTCTTATTTCATTTTTCGGTAGAAAAACGTATCTTCTGACTCGAATTGGTATTGCTGGGGTTGAAAAATTTGTTCGGTGCTGCCGACGAAGAGCGTCCCTCCCGGCCGCAGCGCCTTGCTGAACTTCTGGTACAGCTCGTGCTTCGCTTCATCGGTAAAATAAATCATGACGTTGCGGCAAATGATCAAGTCAAACCCGCTGTCGAACGGATCCGCCAAGAGGTTGTGCTTTTTAAAGGTGACTGCATTCACAATCTGCGGAGAAATCTGATAAGTTACCCCGTCTTTGCGAAAGTACGACTGGACCAAGTCCGTGGGACACTCCTGCAGGGACCGTTCCAGGTAGATCCCCCGCTTCGCCTTGGCGATCGCCCCTTCGTCGATATCCGTGGCCATGATGCTGAAGTCCCTGAAGCTGTGCCGCTCGCGGAGCATCAGCATGGCCAGCGTGTAAGGCTCCTCCCCGGTGGAGCAGGCAGCGCTCCAGCATTTGAGCTTGCCTGACTCGCGGTACAAGCGCGGCAAAATTTTATTGGCCAACACTTCCCAACGGGCAAAATTGCGAAAAAACTCAGATACGTTGATCGTCATGCGGTCGAGAAATTCGGCAAACAGCTCGGAATCGTGGCTGAGAGCCTGGAAGTAATCGGCGAAGCTGGAAAAACCGCGCTTCCCTCTCAGGCTGGTCAGGCGCCGTTTCATCTGCGCTTCCTTATATAACGCCAAATCGATGCCCGTCTTTTTTTTAATGTTGGCAATGAATTGATAAAAATCGAGATCATCCATCCGCTGGCCCTCCTAACAGGTGCATTCGTTCACAGTTTCCAGGCAAAAGAAAAAGGCTCTCCTGGAGCCTTTTTCCCGTTTTGGATGTCTTTAAATCCAGCGTTGGATCGTTTTTTCGAACGAAACGACTTCGGATTCAGAGAACCACAGACCGATCTCACGGGCAGCGCTCTCAGGCGAATCGGATCCATGGATGATGTTCATGCCGACGCTTACGGCAAAATCGCCGCGAATGGTGCCTGGAGCCGCATCCGCAGGATTGGTTTTTCCCATCATGTTGCGAGCCGTGCTGATGACGTTGTTGCCCTGCCAGACCATTGCAAATACCGGACCGGAAGTGATGAAGTCCACGAGTTCGCCGAAGAACGGGCGTTCCTTGTGCTCCTCATAGTGCTTTTCTGCCAGTTCGCGGCTGACTTGCATCAGTTTTGCGCCAACAAGCGTAAAGCCTTTTGCTTCAAAACGGGAGACGATCTCTCCGACCAAATTGCGCTGTACACCGTCTGGTTTTACCATAATAAATGTTTTTTCCATGTGCTGCCTCCATTAAAGCTATGTATTTAAGTGATCACACCAACGAAAATTTTATCAAAGATTGCACAGACAAGCAACCTGCCGGCGGTTAAAACTTGCGCTCGCCAATAAAGCCGGCGATCTCAATCAGCGATTTTTTCGTCGAGTTGTCAGGCAGGTCCCCGATCGCGGCTCGGGCCCGATTCAGGTAAAGGTCCCCCAGCCGGCGGGCGTATTCGATGCCCTCACCGTGCCTGATCAGTTCAATCGACTCATCGATGTGCTCAGGCAGCCTCTCCTGCTTGATCCAGGCCTGCAGCTGCCGCTGATTGGCTCCGCAGTAGGCTTCGTACAGCGCGGGCAAGGTGATATTGCCCTGGCGCAAGTCGCTTCCCGCGGGTTTCCCCAACTGCTTCTCTGTACCGGTAAAATCGAGGATGTCATCGGTTATCTGGAAAGCCATGCCGACGTTGTAGCCGTAGAGGTACATCTGCCTCACCAGCTTCTCGCTGGCCCCGCAGGCGATCGCTCCGAGCTGGCAGCTGATGGCAATCAACAGGGCCGTCTTGCGCTTAATTCGCCGCAAGTAGTGGCGAAGGCCCTGATTCCAGTTGCCCAAAGCCCGTACCTGCTCGATCTCGCCTTTGGTCATCTCCAGTATCGCCTTTGACAGGATCTGATGTACTTTCGGGTTAGGCAGCTCTGCCGTAATCGCCAGCGCCCTTGCAAAAATGTAATCTCCCGTGTACATCGCGATGCGGTTGTCCCACTTGGCTTTTACGGTATCGCGGCCGCGCCGTTTGTCGGCATCGTCAATGACATCGTCGTGAACGAGAGAGGCCATGTGGATCAACTCCAGGGGAACGGCCACTCTTTTCAACACCTCTAGATCGTAGTTCCCCCATTTTCCGCCAAGCAATACAAAGACGGGCCGTATCCGTTTGCCACCTGCCTTCAATAGATGCGTGGATGTCTGATACAAGTCCCGCAGCCCGGTGTCAATCGCCCGCTCCAATTCCTTCTCGATGTACTGCACATCGCCCTTTAACTGAAAATAAATATCGACGAGGTTCATCCGTTCCACCTAACTCGTTAACGTATTAGTAGCTGCTATCGATCCCAAATCCCATACCTTCACCTTAACCGCAGCCGGCAGAAGATCTTGTTCGGCCGCCAGGGCAAAATAGTATTCCAGCCCTTCCTGATGTTTCGGAGAAAAGTCGTACTGCAATCCGCTGAAATACTCGTACCAATCCGCCGCTTCTCCGCCAATCTGTTCCTTGACATGGGCGACCAGCGGCGTCAAGTCGCGAAGGCTTTTTTCCTTGCTGTCCAAAAAGGCGGCGTAAATCTCTTTCAGCAGGGCTTCCTGCTGCTCGATCGCCTGCTTGCGAACCGTCCACAAGGCAAACGTCATCGAATAGCCTGTATGCTGATGCCAAAGTTCAGCAAGGTCATATACATGGTACTCTTTGTTGGCGCGATAGGCAAGCAGGGCCTCATCCCCGATCAACAGGGCGGCGTCCGCCTGCTCCATCATCTGGGAAAGCTTTGGCTCCATCGTCTCATAGGTGACATGGAACCCCATAAACTTTTGCAGGATGATCTTGAGCAAGTTGACCGAGGTCGCTGACGTGTTTGTGAGTGCGATACGAGCCCCGTCAAGCTGCTCAATCGGCTGCTTGGAAAACAGGTAGATCGAACGTACCTTGCGATAAGCGCTCACGGACAGATGCGGCAGCACCAGGTACTGCTGCTCATGTTCGGCGTAGCTGAAGGCGGAAATCGGACCGACGTCGATTTTTCCCGCCGCCATCGCCTTATTCAATTGAGCCGGCACTTGCTGCACAAAATCTACCCGGTCTTCAAAACGGCTTTGGTCAAAGTAAAAGTAGACAGGGAGTGTATTCGTGTAGCGAATTTGTCCAATCGTGAGTGTCTTAGTCTTCATGTTGACTCCCCCAGCGTTGAAATAGAGTATGCGGAATATCAAACGCATCCAGCGCTTTCCCGACAACAAAATTGATCAGCTCGTCCATCGTCTGCGGCTTGTGGTAATAACCCGGCATCGCCGGCAAAATCCTCGCGCCGATCCGGGCCAGCCGCAGCATGTTCTCCAGGTGGATCGCATTCAACGGAGTCTCCCGCGGGACGATGACCAGCTTCCGCCCTTCCTTCAGCGCTACATCTGCTGCCCGCTCCATGAGGTTACCGGAAGCCCCGTTGGCAATTCCCGACAGCGTCCCCATCGAGCACGGGATGATGATCATTCCGTCGCCGCGGTGCGAGCCGCTTGCCGCCGGACAAGAAAAATCGCGCAAAGTCCAATAGTGAAGGCGGCCGGGAAAATTCTGCTGCAGTTTTTCCGCAAGCAACTTTTCCCGGTCATCTGCTTCCCACTCCAACTCGTCGCGAAAGACCTGCCAGCCAGCTTCCGTAATCATCAAGTGAACCGTATGGCCCGCCTTGAGCAGCTCCTGCACAAAGCGCACGCCGTAAATCGCTCCGCTCGCCCCAGTAATCCCTACTGCCAGCTGTTTTTTATTCATGACATCACCAAATCGATAATCGTAAATGCGAACATGACAACGCTGAGAATGCCGTTCATGTTAAAGAAAGCGACGTTCAGCTTCGACAAGTCTGTCGGTTTGACCAGGCTGTGTTCATAGATCAGGATCACAGCGGAGACAATCACGCCGATGAGGAACCAAATGGATAAATCTGACATGAAGTAAAGCGTGAAGAAACCGATCACGGTCAGCGTGTGGCAGAGCCGTGCAATAATCAAGCTGTTGGCGACACCGAAGCGGCTCGGGATCGAGAAAAGTCCTTCGCGGACGTCAAAGTCTGCGTCCTGGCAGGCGTAGATGATGTCAAAGCCTGCGGTCCACAGCATCACCGAGAAAAACAGCAGCATCGCTGTCGCATCGATCTGTCCGGTCGTAGCGACCCAGCCGCCCAGCGGGCCGAAGCCGAGCGCTGCGCCGAGCACGAAGTGGCACAACCAGGTAAAGCGCTTCGTATACGAGTAAATAATCAGCACCAACACGGCAAGCGGCAGCAGTTTTACCGCCAGCATGTTCAGTTGGGAAGCAGCCAAAAAGAGAAGGGCAAATGAGACGATGATAAAAATAAGTACTTCCGATACAGAAATCAGCCCCGCGGGAATTGCCCTCGTCGCCGTTCGCGGGTTTTTCGCGTCAATGAATCGGTCGATCAGGCGGTTGAGCGACATTGCGGCGCTCCTCGCCCCGACCATCGCGACCGTGACCCAGAAGATTTCACTCCAGGTCGGCCAGGCATGCTCGACGACAATGCTCCCCAAAACGGCCCCCATAAAGGCAAAAGGCAGGGCAAAGATACTATGTTCGAATTTTATCATTTCCAATATGATCTTTACTTTTTGCAGTACCATTGTAAGCACTTCCGATCTACGCACTGTTTACTTTTGGTGAAAGGGTCTTGAAGTTCTGCAAGAAAACAGGAATCGTGACTACCCGCAGAAGGCAAGCATGTCCCCTGATGAAAAGGATGCGGTCTTCAGCGTTTGGTTCCGATGTGGAGCGCCGCCACGCCCCCCATAAACAGCTTGACCTGCACCGGATCAAGCCCGGCTTTTTTAAACATCTGCGTGAGTTCCTTGCTGTCGGGAAAGTGGGTCAGCGACTGCGGCAGCCATGCGTATTCCTCATACTTGTTTACGATCAATTTGGCGATCACCGGCAAGATCTTGTAAAAGTAAAAATAAAAGAGCTGACGGTACGGCAGAAACGGAGGCTTGGACACTTCCAACGATACCACCTTTCCGCCCGGCTTGACTACTCTCGCCATCTCGCCGAGGACTGTTTGAATATCAGGAACATTGCGCAAAGCAAAACCGATCGTCGCTACATCGAAGCTGTTGTCTTCGTACGGCAGACTCATCGCGTCTGCGTTGACGAGCGAGACCACATCTCCTACTCCTGCTTTGGCAACCTTGTACCCGCCTACCTCGAGCATTTTTTGGCTGAAGTCAAGGCCGACGACCATACCTTCCCGTCCGACGGCGCGAGCCAAGCTGACCGTCCAGTCACATGTCCCGCAGGCGATGTCGATCGCAGCTTGTCCAGGCTTTACCTGCAGCTTTTGCATGGTGTAATTGCGCCAGGCAACGTGGCTCCCGAAGCTGATCACATTGTTCATGCGGTCGTATTCATCGGCGATACTCTCAAACACATTGTGAACGTACCTGGCCTTCTGTTCCATCTGTTCTTTGTTCACCTTCCCTACATCTCCTCAACTACGCGTTTTAAGCGATTCAATCGGTGCGAGTAGCGAGAAGTTACCCAGTTGAGTAGCGGTTGTTTCTCGTTCGGGTAAAGACTGCAAACCAACTGTTCACATACGCCGATTAGTTCGTTCGTCCGCGCCTCGACAAAATCCAGCAGATTGGCCAAGGTCAAACCCGGCTTTTGCAGCAATCTCGACAATCCGGAAGGGATCTGCTTCTGCCATTGCAGCTGTTCCCACTCGCCGATAATTCGCTCGACTGCAGAGGTCTCTTCAAAGAGGGACACCCAAAAACGGCGCTCTTCTTCTACCGGCGTAAAGTGTTTCACCACCCCTACGTACAGCGCCGTATCAATGGTTTGGCGCAGGGAGAGGTACGCTTCCCAGGAGAGCTTGTTGTCTTTTTCGGATACGTGAAGCTGCATCTTCGCTTCATTAATCTCCTGAATCGCATGGGAAAAAATCCGAATCGGTTCGATTTCTCCCGCTTCGGCCAACAGATAGTAATACTGGCTGCTGCAGTAGTCCCCTGCAAGTACGGTAAGCTGTCTTGTTCGCTCGTCCAATACGGTGTTTTCATACGTGAGCTTTACCAGTTCATGGGTATCCAACCCTACTTGCATCAGCCCAGCACTAATGGTCAGCCGCTTTGCCCGCTCTTTTTCCAAGCCGTTCTCAAGCAAACAAAAGTAAAGCAATGCCAACCGATTTTCCGCCATAGCGGGCATATCGACGTATTGCCGAACAAATGGCTGTGAAATCATGTGATGAATCCGTTCGGCGATCTCCCGGATCTCATCGGAAAAAGGTGTTACATCTCGATTCATCAGGCTTCCTCCAATGAGAAAAGCTTCATGAAAAAAGCTTTTCTTATAAGCAATCATCCTTGAGTATATCATAATTTTGGTCTAGGGACTAAGTTTCTCTGCAAACCCCGGTTCTTCTCGTACGGGAAAATTCTTTTGGACAAACGAAACTATGTCGTCGATCCGTTCGGGAGCGGGGTAGGCGCGGGATTGATTTGACCGCTCTGCGGAGATAGCCAAAAGCACTCTGGTCCTGCCTGAGATCCCCTCTTCCAGCAGCCGAAAAAACAGGTTATCGACATTTCGCGTTAGAGAGAAAGAATGGTATGCCAGTGTGTAAAAGTCCTGGTACAGCGGCGCCGCTTCAATCGATTGGGCAGGTGTTACGTAAAAATCGACGTACAGCGAATGATTCTCCCACTTTACACGCTTAATATTATAATGAGTTGGAGTCAATGTAAACAAATCGACCAGATTTTGTTCAGTTACGACGATCGGCGTTACCTCACGCATCGTCGGCATCACCAAACCGTATTTTTCCCTTGTTAAGGCAGGAACAAACGAGAGCATCAGGGCAAGAAATGCGGAAACCATAACCGCAGCCACCAGCTTGCGGGGCATAGACATCCCTCCTCCCCACCATTGTACAAAAGAAAAAAGCAGGCTATGCCTGCTATCGAACCTTTTTAACTCTTATTCGTCCGTATCAATCGCGCCGTGCCGGGTGAGGATGAGGGCCTTTCCGCGCACCTTGATCGCAGAAGTATGTTCGGTAAACTGGGCGAGCATCACTTCGCCTTTGTCGAGCTTCTCCGTATGATGAAACCGCGTATCCATACCTCGGGTTAAGCCAATGACGTGAACCCCGTTTTCTTTCGCCTTAATGACAAAGAAATCCTGCGAAATTCCGTTGCGTTGATCCACTGAAATCCTCCTTTATCCTGGGCTGCATTCAAATGCGTGAATGGCTGCTTTCCCGAAATTACCCAGCCTGTATCGACAGCCGGCTCATAATCTTCGCCACGTACTTTTGGGTTTCGGCAGGCAGTTCTCCCGCCTTGCGGTCAAAGTCGTCGTCTGTGGCGATCCCTAAGCGATCGACTCGTCCTGGTCCGGCATTGTAGGCAGCCAACGCCACTTTTACATTGCCGTCATATCTTTGCAGCAGGTCGCGCAAATAACGGACACCGCCAGCTAGGTTCTGCTGGGGGTCGAACGAATCGCGAACCTGAAGAGACCTGGCCGTGGCATCCATCAACTGCATCAGGCCCTTTGCACCGGCGCTGGAGACAGCTGACGGATTAAAGTTGGATTCAGCACGAACCACTTCCCGGACCAACCCCATGTCTACTCCAAACCGCGAGGCTGTCCGTTCGATCATCGCCAAAATCTCTTGAGGATTGGCGGAATAGGCACTCTTCCCCTCATACTGTCCATCCAGCTCGGCCAGCACCTGTTCCGCCGGAATAATCCGGCCGCCCGCTTCCAACTGGGCGTCGAGCAAATCGGCAAAAGATTGGTCAAGCGGGAGCGGAGAGTTGTTCTTCAACAACGTGTTTCCTTGTATGTATCTGTTTTGTGTCGCGACAAAGCGCAAATCAATGTTCATTTTACACCAACCTGTCCTAAGACATTCCACTTTCCATTATAAAACAGCAGGGGGCGCAAGCCAAGTCTGGTTTGAAATAAAAAGCGTTCTGTTTCTTTTTTGCTTGGAGAACATTGTCTAGGGAGAAAGAGAAAAATGGGCTCGCTTCGTTCGTGGCACGCCTGCGGGGAAGTAAGACTGGCCGTCTTCACTCCAAAAAACGGCACGTCGGCCAAAAATGACTGTAGGCATCTCAACGTAGAATTTGGTCGACAAGCGTGTGCCGTTTTTTTCCGTTCCGACTGGGCGGGCGTTGCCAAGGCCTGCGCTCGCTCCATTTTTCTCTTTCTCCACGGGCTTTTCAAAATAGTAAAAAAGAACCTCGGAACGAGGTTCTCTTTATTAACATGTAGATGGTCGGAATGCAGGGATTTGAACCCTGGACCTCACCCACCCCAAGGGTGCGCGCTACCGGGCTGCGCCACATCCCGACTGAAGACAATTAACAATATACATGATCAGCAGGGCAAATGTCAATAGTATTTTGCAAGAAAACCCGTTCCACCTCGAGACGGATACGGGCTTTCCTCCTTACCCCTTGAGCAAACTGAATACTTCCGCTCTTGCTGCATGATCCTGCGCGAAGATCCCGCGGACTGCGGATGTTACCGTCACGGAACCCGGCTTCTTCACACCGCGCATGGTCATGCACATGTGTTCTGCTTCCACTACGACAACGACACCGTGGGGCTCCAGCTTTTTCATGATCGCATCAGCTACGGTAGAGGTAATCCGTTCCTGCAGCTGGGGGCGTCTCGCTACCGCTTCCAAAGCACGAGCCAGTTTGCTGAGCCCGACGACCCGTCCGCCCTGCGGGATGTAGGCAACATGCGCCTTCCCAAAAAACGGGACCAGATGATGCTCGCACATCGAGTAAAACGGAATATCTTTGACCAGGACCATCTCTTCATGCTGTTCGCTAAAGACAGTCTCAAAGTACTGTTCTTCGTCAACATGCATGCCTTCGAACACTTCAGCGTACATCTTGGCGACGCGTTTCGGTGTATCTAACAGCCCTTCACGATCCGGATTTTCTCCCACTGCCTCGAGGATCATCCGCACCGCGTGTTGGATTTTTTCAAGATCGACATTCATATTTTAACCTCCTCAGCCCTGCAAACAAGAACAAGCCCATCTTACCACCCCGGGAAGGAAAATGCAAAACCTGGTGTGCCTTGCTATGGGCTTGGACAAGTAAAAAAATCCACATTTGACATGTGGATTTTTCCTTTGCAACTTCATGAAAGCAAAACCTGCTTCTTATTCAGAGCATTCTTATGTAAGGTACTTTCTAAATGAAGAAGCGAAATTTACTTGATCAAATCCTTCAGTTGCTTACCAGGTTTGAAGGCAGGGATCTTGCTGGAAGCGATTTCGATTTCTTCGCCAGTTTGCGGGTTGCGACCTTTACGGGCAGCACGCTCGCGCACTTCAAAGTTACCGAAGCCGATCAGTTGAACTTTGTCCCCAGATTTCAAAGCCTCAGCAATGGCATCAAGAACTGCTTCCACTGCTTTGGTAGCATCTTTTTTCGTGAGTTCGGTGGTTTCAGCCACTTTCGTGATCAATTCTGTTTTATTCATGTCTTCACCTCCCCTCAAAGAAATTATCGTCATTTATAGTACATGTCTTTACCACAAAATCTAAAAAATATACGCTCGTTGGCGGTTATTGCCTATCTGACAAGCTTATAGTAATACACCGTTTTGTGAAATTCAAGCCTTTTCCTGTCGAAACCGTGGAGAAAACGCAAAAAAGGCCTCCTTTCCTGCGGAAGCCTATCTCGCATTAGCCCTAACCCGGGCCTTTGGAACTACCTATCAACTTAGAGGATGATCGCGATCAAACCGCCCGATCCCTCGTTAATGATCCGCCCCAGTGTCTCTTGCAGCTTGTAACGGGCGTTGTCCGGCATCATCAGGATTTTGGCCTGGATGCCCTCCCTTACGATCGAATGCAGAGACCGCCCGAAGATGTCGGAATTCCAGATGGACAGCGGATCCTTGTCAAAGTCCTGCATCAGATAGCGCACCAGTTCCTCACTCTGCTTTTCCGTACCAATAATCGGGGCAAACTCCGACTCTACATCGACGCGAATCATGTGGATGGACGGAGCCGTCGCTTTCAGCCGCACGCCAAAACGGGGGCCCTGGCGGATCATTTCCGGCTCATCCAAAGACATCTCATGAAGAGACGGTGCCGCGATGCCGTATCCGGTCGAGCGTACCATATGCAGCGCCTCTGCTACCTGATCGTACTCGCGCTTGGCATGGGAAAACTCCTGCATGATTTTGAGCAAGTGATCTTTCCCCTTGATCTCCACGCCAACGATCTCCATCAAAATACGGTCGTACAAATCGTCGGGCGCATGCAGGTCGATCTCGGCAATCCCCTGTCCCATGTCCATCCCGGCGAGTGCGGCCCGCTCCACAAAATCGTAATCGCTGAAATACCCTACGACCCGGTCCACGTCACGGAGGCGGCGAATATCCTTGACTGTCTCCCGTACGGCCTCCTCGTAATTCTGCCTGAGCCAATGACCGCTCTCCAGGACCATGACCCAGCTCGGCAGATTGACATTGACCTCGTGTACGGGAAATTCGAACAAGACCTCGCGCAGGATCAGCAGAACCTCCTGCTCAGACATGTGGTCTACCGACAAGGCGATGACTGGAACGTCGTACTTTTCCTGCAGTTCGGCCCGAAGCGCTTGCGCCTCCTCAGAACGGGGGCGTGTCGAGTTCACCAGGATAACAAAAGGCTTGCCTACTTCTTTTAACTCGCTTACGACGCGCTCCTCCGCTTCCAGGTAGCCCTGTCGGGGAATCTCCGCGATGCTTCCATCCGTTGTCACCACGATGCCGATCGTGGAGTGATCCTGGATGACTTTTCGTGTGCCTACTTCTGCTGCTTCTTCAAATGGCACCGGTTCGTCGTACCAGGGGGTATTCACCATGCGCGGCCCGTGTTCGTCTTCAAAGCCCTTGGCTCCATCCACGGTGTAGCCAACGCAGTCAACCAGCCTTACATTGATGCTGAGGCCATCAGTCACATTGATCTGAACCGCTTGATTGGGGACGAATTTCGGTTCGGTCGTCATAATCGTGCGGCCGGACGCGCTTTGCGGCAGTTCATCCGTAGCCCGGATACGGTCCGTTTCTTGCGGGATGTTGGGTATGACCACTTGTTCCATGAACCGCTTGATAAATGTTGATTTGCCCGTACGGACAGGACCGACGACCCCGAGATAGATATCGCCGCCCGTACGTTCAGCAATGTCTTTAAAAATATCGACTCGTTCCACCTTCGATGACCTCCTTGTGTTTGTCTATTTCTACTCTATGACGGTTTTTCCGAATTATCCCTCAACCTTCATTATTGAAGAGAGAATCTCGTACTAGAATCTAGGACAGTATCAATATATGTAAAAACAAGCGAAGTAGAACAAAAAAATGATCCTCCTCTCTAGAGGAAGGATCACATAAGTGGCACTATGACAATTTGAGCAGGTACGGCTCCCCGTTTTCCATCGTGTAGGGGAATGATTTCACTGGAACGAACATCGACTCCCTGGCGAAAACATAGCGGGGATCGGTGTTCTTGGGGACCTCCAGCTTCTCGTTGTTGCGCAGGACCGCAGCGATATCCGGAGCGTAATCAATGCCCACCACGCCCTTTTCGTTCATAATCAGGGTAAGCAGCTGGCTGGTCACTGTACTCTTGATTTCCGGCTCCTTCATGGCAATGATACTGTATTTAATCGTGTAGTAGCCGTTCCCCAGGTCGCCATTTACGGGCAGCTTGCCGTCGTGTTTTTGCATATAGCGGTTGACCGCTTGCTGAACATCTGCCACCTTGCTGACGACGTCGAGGTTAATCAGCCTCACAGTAGGCTTCGTCTCCGCATCGATAATGACGTACTTGTAGATGCCGCCCCTTTCAAAGGAATTGGCAGGCGCATCCGGCAGATACTTTGGCATCAGTTTGGAAAAATCAATCTCGTATTTCTCAAAAATCGGAGTCTCTAACGGATTGGTTACGATCGGCAGGACCGCCGTATCCTGCTGAAATTGTTCTACTGCTTTTTGCGTAGCTTCTAAATAAAATGAACTTGGCACTTGATTTTCCGCTCTGCGTTCGGCCGGATAAAGGCAGCCGGACAGCAGCGCTCCCATCAAGATGATAGAGCCGATCCGGGCCAGCCACGTCTGATGAAAGGTAAACTGCATGTTACGTGTTCCTCCTACTGTTCATCCTCAAGCTCGTATTTTTGCCTTTCCAGCGCAGCGGCAACCACCGATTTTAGCTTGCTGACAGGTATGCTTACCACGCAATCGCCCATGGTCGCTCTGGCCTGGCACGAGAGCCGCACTCCGCCGGCAAGATCGGCTTCCGTCAGCTTGCGCAGCTCCAACGGGCTGGGCGGCGATAGTTCACCCTGCTCCACTACCACCTTGCACATCTGACAAGAGGCGTGCCCGCCGCAGCGCTGAGGAATGTACACCCTGGCCGCCCTGGCTGCCTGGATCAGCGTTTTCCCGGCTCGAACGTTAATCTGTTTTCCTGAAGGGCGAAAAGTGATTTTCCCCATGGCCCTCTCTCCTTATCGGTAGGGGCTGTGCAGGAGATTGACCCTGCCCGCTTTCGTCAGGCGTATCTGGCAGCCCAAGCGGTAGCCGTTTTGCCGCTCGGCTTTGCGCAGGCGCAGCTTTTCTTCCGGCGTGATCTCGTTTAAGCAATCAGCCCCGTCGATTACCTTTGTGCGACACTGGGCACAGATGCCCCGCTCACATGCATATCCCCATGGAATCGCGTGTTTTTTCGCTACTTTTACAATCGTCTCATCCAGCTCGGCTGGTACGACATAGGCCTCTCCACGAGCCGTCAACGTCAGTTCCGACACAGCTTTATCTCCCTTCCCTAGAATATGACGAGCAAAATCATCAGCAATGTGATCAGCAGCAGCAGGTACGCTACTGTTTTTAGCAAAAAGCGAATCGTTGAACTCTGCAACTTGCGTGAATAGACAACCATAATGTTGCAGACAAACATCAACACCATTGCCGCGATCGCTATCCACATTTTTGTCATCGGGTCGATTCCCATAACCAAAACAGCTTCCTTTGCACAATTTTTCCGTGATTCGTTTATTATAACATATTCTGCTTATACGAACCTACACCCGGGCATTCGCATACACTATTCTGATGATTCACCTGTAAAGGGGGAAGGACGATGAATATGCGAAAATGGCGCAATCCCTATGCGCCAATGACAAAGAAAAAAATTCAACCGCAGGAAGGGCAAGCTGGTCGCTTGCCGGTTCCACTAGAGCCCCTGTCCTCCGAAGAAGTTCGCAGTTCTGTAAACCGCATGCGGCTCAATATCAAGGGAATCAGCAGCACGATCCGCCAGGTGGAAAATACGATGGACACCTTGTATGGCGCGATGGAGATACTCGAATCGCTGAGCAGGACTTCAGCGAAACCGGCGCAGATCAACAAAGCCGCCGAGCCAAAGCGCCACAGGGGTGAGCAAGCCGAAGAAGAGGACGACTCCAATCCGCTCGGTCCACTCGGCAACATCGATATCGGGCAGCTGCTTAATCTGCTACAATCTCCTTTGGTGCAAAACTTACTGAAACATCAGGCTGACGGGGCTGACAAACGAAAAAAAGAGGGGTGAACTTACTGCCCCTCTTTTTTTCTTGCCTTACCTGTAGGTCAGCCATGTCCCTGTAGAGCCATGATTGTTCCTAGTCTTACATTATGTCGTTTTGAAACGAGGGGAACAGGCATAATCGCCCATTTCTCACCCCCTGCGGTTTATTTCAAAAGTTTGCCCAGGGATTGCAGATCATTCATGTCGACTTGCTTTTCCCGAAACATCTGCAAAATCTTTTCTTCTTTTTCCGTACTGACGGGGGTACCGCTTATGGCAGACAGTGTCTGAATCAATTGACGCAGCTTTGACTCATCTTCAAAATCGCTTCGCGTAAGCGAACCGGCAATCGCCCGCAATCCGTTTTCGTCAATGTTGGAAAGACCAGATGTTTGCAGCTTTTCAAACAACCTGCGTGAAAAATTTTTGCCCATGTAAGCTCCTCCTTCACCCCTATAGGTTTCTCCCTATAGTATGTAGGCGACCGGAGAATGGTGAGATTACATTGGGTAATTCATGATGTCTTCCAATTCAAACGTGCGACCGCGCCCCATCAGCTCGTCTACCCCTTGTCTGGCCTCCATTCCCTCAAACAGAACGCTGTGCAGCACATGGGTGATCGGCATCGTTACCTGTTCCTCTCTGGAGAGCGAATACGCTGCCTTCGTGGTGCGAATCCCCTCGACGACCATCCCCATTTGCTCCAAGACCTTCTGCAGCGGCTCTCCCTGTCCCAGCAGATAGCCAGCGCGCCAGTTGCGGCTGTGCTTGCTGGTGCAGGTAACGACAAGATCCCCCACCCCTGCCAGGCCGGCGAAGGTGAGCGGGTTCGCTCCCAGCTTGATCCCCAGCCGGGCAATCTCGGCCAAGCCGCGAGTCAGCAGCGCGGCTTTCGCGTTATCCCCAAACCCCAGTCCATCCGAGAGGCCCGCTCCCAGCGCGATGATGTTTTTCAGTGCTCCTGCAACTTCCGCTCCGACCAGATCGGGATTGGTGTAAACGCGAAAATACCCGTTCATCAACACATCCTGAGCCTGCATGCCGCGCTCTGCCGACTCGGAAGCCACCACGACTGTGGTCGGCGAACGCCGGACTACCTCTTCAGCATGGCTCGGTCCTGTCAGCACGACCAGATTGTCGCCGATTTCGCCCGGCACCTCTTCCCGGATCACTTCGGACATGCGCTTTCGCGACTCGATCTCCAAGCCCTTTGCAGCGTGGATCAGCAGCGTGTCTGCAGTCAGCTGCGGTGCCATCTGGCGTACCACGCTGCGCATGGCGTGCGAAGGCACGACCAGCAGAACCACCTGCTTGCCGGCTACAGCAGCCTCAAGATCCGTCTCGGCACAGATCGTATCCGGCAAGACGACATCAGGAAGGTATTTTTTGTTGGTTCGGCTGTCAGAGATCTCCTTGGCAATCCGCTCGTCACGCACCCAAAGCGTTACGCTGTGGCCGTTTTCTGCACAGACAGATGCCAGAGCGGTTCCCCAGCTGCCCGCTCCAATCACTGCTATTTCTTTGGACAAATCACTCGCCTCCGCATTCGTTTGGTATTCAATGCGACTTGTCGCCCAGTTTTCGCTCTGTTCCCTGGATCAAGCGGACAATATTGCGGTAATGCCGTACATAGGCTAGTACGGTAATGATCAAACTGATCCAGACAAAAGATCTGTCCGCTCCGAAGAAAAGCAGGCAAAGCGGCAACAGGGTTGCCAAAACAAGCGAACCGAGCGATACATACCGCGTCAAAATAATCACGAGCACAGCGACCAGACCCGTTACCAAAAAAGAGGTGGGTGACAGCCCGAGCGCTACGCCTACTGTGGTAGCAATGCCCTTGCCGCCGCGAAAACCGTAATAGATCGGCCAATTGTGTCCGATAATCGCGAATATTCCCGCGAGCGCGTAAGCAATCGGATCTCCGCCGGTAATCAAGTGGGCGATTCCCATTGCCGCCAATCCCTTCAAGGCATCGAGTATCAGCACCAGAATGCCGGGACCTCTCCCCAGTACCCGCAGCGTATTGGTGGCACCGGCGTTGCCGCTGCCGTGCTGCCGAATGTCGATCCCGGCAATGCTTTTGGCGATGATGGTGCTGAAGCTGACTGACCCGATCAGATAGCTGATAATCATGGCGAGAACAAAGCTCATCGTTACCCTCTCCCTATGCCTTTTTACGCGTTAGAATCCGTATCGGAGTCCCTTCGAATACGAATGCCTCACGAATTTTATTCTCTAGATAGCGCTCATAGGAAAAATGCATTAATTCAGGGTCGTTGACAAACACGATAAACGTTGGCGGTTTGACAGCCGCTTGCGTCACGTAGTTGACCTTTAAACGCTTGCCCCTGTCCGTCGGAGGAGGCGCCATAATCGTCGCATCCGTCACCAAATCGTTGATCACGGCAGTCGGAATGCGCATCGCATGCGCCTCTGCCACTTGATTTACTTTGGGAAGAATGGTACCGACCCGCTGTTTTGTCTTGGCCGAAACGTACAGAATCGGCGCATAGGAAAGAAACTTAAACTCCTCGCGAATCAGCTCTGTAAAATGCTGCATCGTTTTATCGTCTTTTTCTACCGCATCCCATTTATTGACGACAATGATCACGGCCCTTCCCGCTTCATGGGCGTATCCGGCAATCTTCTTGTCGTGCTCGATGATTCCCTCTTCGCCGTTGATCACGACCAGCACCACATCAGAGTCTTCAATCGCCTTCAGAGCCCGCATGACGCTGTACTTCTCCGTGCTTTCGTACACTTTGCCGCGCTTTCGCATCCCCGCCGTATCGACAAGCACGTACCGCTGACCGTCTTGTTCGAACGGAGTGTCTATCGCATCCCGGGTCGTTCCCGCGACCTCGCTGACAATCACGCGTTCTTCTCCGAGGATCGCATTCGTCAATGACGATTTCCCCACGTTAGGGCGTCCGATAATCGAGACGCGGATCACGTCTTCCGCTTCAACTTCCTCCGGAACCTGCGGAAAATGCTTGAAGATTTCCTCCAGCAGATCGCCGAGGCCGAGCCCGTGGCTCCCGGAGACAGGGAATGGATCACCCACGCCCAACTGGTAAAAATCGTAAATCTCGTTTCGCATGTCCGGGTTGTCCACTTTATTGACTGCCAAGACAATCGGTTTTTTTGTCTTGTTGAGCATGCGCGCTACTTCCATGTCCGCATCGGTAACGCCGGTACGGCTGTCTGCGACAAACAGAATCACATCGGCTTCATCGATGGCCAGTTCGGCCTGATGGCGCATCTGGGTAAGGATCACGTCTGTATCGCCTACTTCGATCCCTCCCGTATCAATGACGTGAAACTGTTGGTTCAGCCATTCACCCTTCCCGTATAATCGATCGCGGGTTACACCCGGCGTGTCTTCTACAATGGCAATTCTCTCACCGACAAGCCGGTTAAAGATCGTGGACTTACCGACATTCGGTCTTCCTACGATCGCGACAACAGGCAATCCCATGTTACTGCTCACTCATTTCTCTAGAAATTCACCTGCTAATCATAACACATTCTAATGATGTCGAACAATGATCAGGATATCTGGAGTGACTTGATGGACCATGCCGTCCAATATTTTTTCCAACGTGATGGCGACACGCTGCATTTTTTCGTGGTTCGGCATGATAAATATAGGGGCGCCTCCGGCAATTTGCTCCTTTTGCGTTGTGATCACAGCCATGATCTTCGAATCCATTCCGCTCCTCCTCGTCTGTATAATAATTATTGGTCGTTAGAGGGAGCCGTTTGATTGATTGGGGCTTCTTTGGGGATGCGGCTTGCGTACTCCAGCAGCGGTACATGAACGATGACTTGTTCCGCTTTTGAAACATCGGGCGTCATCGGCAGTAAAAACAATCCGATCCGTCCGGTCCGAAGATCGCGCTTTGCCATCGGTACCAGCGAGGGCTCCCCGTCGTCCCGGTAGACGCCCAACATCGTTGCCGTGTCGTGCAAAATCGCTTGACGCTGGCCCAGGTTGGCGATCGTCACTTTGGCGTTTTGATTCTTCGGGACCAGGATAAACCCCATGCCATGCTGCCTGATCTGCTCCTGAGCCTCCTCAGAACCAATGTTCATGATGTAAATATCTCCGACACTGAGGTTGTTATCGTCCACATGCACCTCGGCCGGAACGATATCGACGATATGCCCCAACGTCTTTCCAGATTTGAATTTCAATCCAATTCCCATCGTGACAATGCCAGCGATAAGCCCGCCCCACCAGGCAAAGAGCACGGCCGCAAACGTAGTCACAAACGCGACAAAGATAACC
The DNA here is from genome assembly GCF_046036945.1 of Brevibacillus sp. B_LB10_24. Classification (NCBI taxonomy): domain Bacteria; kingdom Bacillati; phylum Bacillota; class Bacilli; order Caryophanales; family Paenibacillaceae; genus Brevibacillus; species Brevibacillus sp. B_LB10_24. The sequence goes on from NZ_JBJQOQ010000010.1 coordinate 65,923, forward strand.
AAATAATTGCGTCCCTCAAACGCCATCGCAATCCCTTCAATGTAAGAGCCGCCGCGCGGAACCAGCTCGTGCTGGTCTACTTCCGTCAAGGTATCTCGCTCCATCTTTCGCACGTCGCGAAACTGCTGTGCCGCCACAGTCAAGAAGGTAATCGCTGTGTAGTTTTCCTTGAGCAAGGCGGGGACGGCCACAGCCCCCAGGGAAGAGGCGATGATTCCGAGGGAAAGGTGGATGATCTTGCCATGCGGCGACGTCGGGTACTGCCGGTAATCGGTTCGCAGCAGCAGCACGCGGGTTAAGACGCCGAATCCAAAACCGATGAACAAAGGAATAAAGTATTCGTTAGCAAGCAGTTGTTTTAACAAAAGAAATCACCTGTGAGAGTGTGTTTTTGTTCGTAATTTGAACGTCCGGACAAAGCGGCGGTACGACCAGACAACGCTTTTTTGCAAAGTAAAGTACAGCGACATCAGGGCCGTCCAGAGACAGATGGTACACCAGAGGAAATCCTGTGTTTTCGCACCGCCAATCTGGCTCTCTGCTCCTTTATCGAGAAAATGGAGCGTGTAGAAAGCATCCGCCAGAGGAAAAGCGACCAAGATGATAAACCAGTGAACCTGCCAGTTGCGCGTCAAAAAGACAAGCACGGTAATCAGCAGCGCGGGCAGCAGCAGCTTTTCGTCCCACACCAGCAGCACCGGATCGCGGAAGGCAAACAGCCGGGCAAAGTACAGGGCGCAGGCAAACAGGAAGGCTGCCAGAATAAGGACCGTTTTGCCCTGTTTTGGCAAGTGCAGCCAGGACCAGCATGCCAAGAACAGCGGAATGACAGCCCCGCTTACGTTCACATCAACGGGAAAGAAGTACAGCCGCCAACTGGTAAAAGCGCAAATGAGCGTGACAGTCAAAATGACCAGCGCCGACCTGCGGTTTAGGTGAAGCCTATGCAGCTGTTTGTCCAAACTCCCCATCCAGACGACACAGATCAGCGACCACTGTAAGACAATGGATAACACACCATCATTCATGGCTTGCTCCTTTTCTCGCATTCACATCTCTTCACAAGTATGCCCTGATGGGTGGCTTTCATAACGACGTTCCCTTCCGGCTCACTCCTCTGTACGCTCGTCCAGGTCTCTGGCCGCGTACCGCTGGCAGTCAATTCCCCGCTGCTGGGCCCATGATCGCGTCTCGCCGCCAATTGCCACAGGAACAGCGCGAAGTGCCGGTACATCTGAAGCGCCAAGTGCGGTCATCGCAATCCTCAGTTGATGGTGAAGCTCGTCTACTTTCGCCAGGCACTCCTCCAGCGGCAGCGTCTGCACCATCCGCAAAAAATGGCCTGCCAATCCAGTCGCCCCAGCCCCCATCGCCAAAGCTTTGGCAATATGCAGGCCGTGCCGGATGCCGCCGGAAGCGATGAACGCGACGCCGTTCGTTTCGCTGCAATCTGCTTCCAGAAGGCTTTGTACAGTAGTCAATCCCCAGTCCTCAAACATGGAAAGCGGACGCTCGCTCCGGTAATTTTCCACCTGGGCAAAGTTGGTCCCGCCCTTCCCGCCGACATCGATCAGCCTTACACCGGCATCAGCCAACTGGCGGATCGTTTTCCGCGTCATCCCGAAACCCACTTCCTTGACGATGAGCGGTACGGACAAAGAATTTGCCAGTCGTTCGATATTGAGCAGATAGCCGGTAAAATCTCGATCGCCCTCAGGCATAAGCAGTTCTTGCATGACGTTCAGGTGAATTTGCAGTCCGTCGGCGGCGATCATTTCAACCGCACGCTCAGCCTGTTCAACGGTTGCTTCAGCCCCGAGATTGGCGAAGATCAGGCCTGTGGGATTCACTTCTCGGGTTATCTGAAAGGTCCAGGCCAAATCCGGTTCGCGAACCGCCGCCATCTGCGAACCAACCGCCATCGCCAGCTTCTTTTCGCGTGCGATCTCTGCCAATTTGCGATTGATTTCTGCTGTTTCCTTCGATCCGCCTGTCATCGCATTGACGATAATGGGTGACGACAGCTCCCAGTCGCCCAGTCGTACACCAAGCGAATTGTTACCATAAGATATATTAGGTAAACTGTTTGGCGCAAACTTCAGGTCGTCAAACCCGGTTGCTCCCGTTTGACCTGCAGCTAATGCGTATTGAATGTGCTCCCATTTTCGTTTTGAGCGGTTCATCCCGATTTCCTCCTTACCCCAAGTCTGCCCCGAAATCAACACAAACAAAAAGGGATGCGCTCATGCGCATCCCCTATTGACGCCGCTTATTTCAACTTGTCTTTCAGGTCTCCGAACAAGTCGCCTAAAGTTACATTCAACCCTTGATTGTTCTCTTGCTGGAAAGCCTGATGCTCGCGTCTGCTGGCGCGTTCTGCCTTTTCCACCTTCTCCTCTTCGAGGGCGCGGATGCTCAAGCTGACGCGTTGTTCGGTTGGGTTTACATCGAGGACTTTTACCTGAACCTCTTGCCCTTCCTTCAGCACTTCACCAGGAGTCGCTACGTGACGGTTGGCGATTTGTGAAATATGCACCAAGCCTTCGATGCCAGGAGCGATTTCGACGAATGCGCCAAAGCTGACCAGACGCTTCACAACCCCTGTCACGACGTCGCCGGACTTGAACTGTTCAGCAGCCTTTTCCCAAGGTCCTGGAAGGGTTTCTTTGATGCTCAAGCTGATTCGCTCGTTCGCTTTGTCTACTTTCAGTACTTTTACCTGCACCTTGTCGCCTTCTTTGACCACGTCAGACGGTTTGTCGACGCGATTCCAAGCCAGTTCGGAGACGTGCACCAGGCCGTCGATGCCGCCGATGTCTACAAACACTCCGAAGTCAGTCAAGCGCTGCACTGTGCCGTCCAACACTTGGCCCGGCTGGAGGCTCTCAAGCAAACTGCCCTTCTGCTTTTTCAGCTCGTCTTCCAGAACAGCTTTATGGGAGAGGATCACCTTGTTCTTCTCACGGTCCATCTCCACGACCTTCAGCGTTAACGTACGGCCTTTGTAATCGGAAAAGTCTTCTACGAAGTGGCGTTCGACCATGGAAGCGGGAATAAAACCGCGCAGGCCGACATCGACAACCAATCCGCCTTTCACTACTTCTTTTACCTCTGCTTCAAGCACTTCACCGGATTCCATTTTCCGGCTTAGCTCTTCCCAAGCTTTTTCTGCGGCAACCGCTTTTTTGGAGACGACCAGTTCTTCCTTGTCGTCGTTGATTTTGGTTACCTTCACTTCGAATTCGTCTCCGACCGAGACTGCATCCGATACTTGATCCACATGAAGACTGGAGAGCTCGCTAATCGGAATGAGTCCGTCGTATTTGTAACCTACATCTACCAAAGCTTGTTTTTCTTCCACTTTCGTTACCTTCGCTTGGACTACGTCGCCCACAGAGAGTGTTTTTACCTCTGTCAGGCTTGCGCTGTTGTTTGTCTCATCCACCATTGACTAAACCTCCTTGATTACCATCCGTCACACAAGAAACACCTATATGAAGCGGGATAGTATTGCAAAATATATGAACCTCTCGCCAAGGGCGGGGGGCCAGACAATTGGAAGTGGAGATACACAGATATAGTATTCTTCCATCCCCTGCATTCGATACTATCTTTAGGGGATATTCGTCAAGTCAGGAAAAAAGCGCTATTCTTGATGCCGCTCAATTAGTTCCTTGATGCTTTGCATGATGTACTCTGTCGTATCTCTCATGATTTCGGCCGTTGGCTTGGACTCCCTGAAGCGGGACAAATCCAGCGGCTGGCCGTAGACGATTTTGATTGGGCGAAACAGCCGGTAGGGCCCGATGATAGCCACCGGTACAACCGCTGCCTGTGACTTTAAGGCGAACATTGCCGCACCGTTCATGGCCGTTCCCAGATCGCCTGTCTTGCTGCGATGTCCCTCCGGAAAAATGCCAAACACTTTTCCTTCTTCCAACAATTTCAAAGTGGCGCGGATTGCAGCCCGGTCAGCTTGACCCCGTTTCACCGGCAATGCCCCAAACTGCTTGATGAGAAACGAGACAACCGGTACATGAAACAGTTCCTCTTTGGCCATAAAATGAAGCTGGCGTTCAATCCCGGATCCAACCAACGGGGGGTCCCAGTTGCTGATGTGATTGGAACAGAGAATTACCGGACCTTCTTTAGGAATATGTTCGGAACCAATAACTTGCCATCGGTAAAACCCGGCAAATATCTTGCGGAATAAAAAGCGAAAAAATTTATAATAGTTGTTCACCGGCGCTGTTCACCTGCTCACAAGCAAATTTTGAGAATCTCATCAATAACTTCCTCAATGGACTTCCCGGTGGTATCCACCAAGTGTGCGTCCTTTGCCCTGCGCAGGGGCGCTACGCTCCGTTCTGAATCGCGCCGGTCGCGCTCCTCCAGTTCGGCCAGCAGGGTTTCATATTCGACATCGTAGCCTTTGGCATGCAGCTCGTCGACGCGGCGTTTCGCCCTCTCTTCCAGCGATGCCGTCAAAAAGATCTTGACATCGGCATCCGGCAGCACATGCGTGCCGATATCTCGTCCATCCATCACGACGCTGCCCTGCCGGGCCAGCTCCCGCTGCAGGTGAAGCATCTGCTCGCGAACCTTGCCCAGACTGGCTACGATCGACGAGACATTGCTGACCTCAGGGGTGCGGATCTGGGCCGTGATGTCTCGCCCTTTCCACAAGACTCCCTGCCCCGCTTCCGTGCGGCGCAGTTCGATTGTTCCCTGACTGAGCAATCGGCTGACTGCTTCTTCATCGTCAGCCGGCAATCCGGAGCGGATGACGGCCCATGCGAGTGCTCGGTACATGGCTCCAGTATCAATATATATGTATCCGAGGCGGGCAGCGACAATTTGTGCCACTGTACTCTTGCCAGCGCCGGCAGGTCCATCAATTGCGATTTTCATGTAGAGAATCACCCGCTAATTTGGTAGTAAAGAAAAGCTGCAAGGAAAGTCTCCGTCTGGCAGCCTTATACCGCTCCTGACAGAAAACAACAAAAGCAGGACATGCCTGCTCCTGCACATTTACTCTGCTATCGTATATGCTACCACAAAACGGCCTTGTGCGCAAACTTCACGGTTGAAAGGGATGCCCTTCCCACAGCAAAGTCTCGATAAAAAAATGCTTGACCGGCTCATATGTACAGGCTATTTGTCCTAGCACTAGCAGGGTAAACAAGCAGATGATCAGACTCGCGAGACAGCGTTCAAACCGTTCAGCAAGGCTGCAAAAACGGAGGTTGTACTCTTCCGGGCTGTTCATCCTGATGTGTCCCCCCATTAGCGATCCTACGATTACTATGAGTCGGGGATGCCCCTTTTATTCAGTTCAAGCTGCCGCTCGTAGCAGGTGCGAATCACCTTTTGGCGGTCCCCTTCGCTAATGTCGAGAAATTTGACCGATACCCACTGGCAGAAATCCGTTTTCTTTTCAATCCGTGTAATTTCACATGTGGAGTAAGCGTGAGATACGGTTCCCTTACGATTTGGAAGATTCAGCCAGATGTTGACCAACTGCTTTTCTTTCAGCGGGTACTTCTCTTCACAGGAGAAAGCTAAACCGCCTCCGCTTACATTGAGCGTCTTCGCAAGAAAGTGGCAGGCCGGATCCTGCTCCTGAGACTTCACAGAGATTTCCACCTCGGCAGGTACGCGCACATAAGACCGCCGCTGGGTTCTGACGATGTCTTGCGGGTCCGGAAGCTTGATGAGCAGCAGCGGAATGTTTTCTTCACGAAAACCCATTACCTCCGTGTGAAAGTCGTGGCGCAAACCATCATCACCCATGTACCAAACCTTCCACAAGGAACCTGTTTTCACCCGCTCCATGTGCTTTGTCCGCTCATCAATCGGCAATTCGATAGCAGCCGCGTTCCTTGTGAAGTCGGCAATGCGCGATTTCAACACTGTCTTTGTCTCTTCATCTGCAGATGTGTCCGGACTTAGCCAGATGATTTGTCCTATTTGCGGCAGTTTCATCTCCCGATTCTTCCCCTTTCCTAACTCTCCCCTTTCATTATACACAGTTTTTCCACTTCACGGCAAACAGGGAAAGCTGGACGACTCGCGTCAACTTTCCCTCTCTGTTTGATCGGAGCGTTATTTATTGTCGCCAAATCCCGGCTCGTTGTCCAGGCGAACGATCTCTTCCTCTTCCCCGTTTTCAGCGTTGACAAAGATTTGGTAAGGGACTCCGGCGTGCTCCCCTCTAAATTCGTAGCAGAGCACCTCTTTGCCGTCGTTCTTCCCTTCGATAACTGCCAGCCCCTGATCCGTCACCTTGATCCGCGGACTGACGGATTTTCGCGCTTGTGCAATGCTGATTCGCTTCTGCTGCAGCTTGCGGCCATCCTTGTGATTGAACAGGTATTGAGTAGCGTGAAAACCGTTGACCTCGCCGTTATCCAGAGCTACTTTTACCGTGACGGCATCGGGATAGATCCGCACGCCGTTTTCCTCGGGCACGAACGTAAACACTCCCATACCGTGATAACTGTCGCTTTCCGTTGGCACCATATTTTTATAGCCGCGCTCTTTCAGAAACTTGGCTGCATTGTCTTGGGCTTGCTGCAAGGAGATTTTTTCCTGCTTGACATCCCGTTCGTTCATCATCCAGAGCACCTTTCCGCCCTTTTTGGAAACGTCCAGGTGAATCGGATTTTTGCGTTTTCCATCCTTGATCGTAATGCTGTAGGCAGAGTATCCTTGACCCTTCCCGTGATCGTTGGCATTGATTTGCACCTGTGTGCGGGAATCGTGCGAGCCGACAAAATCCCTGGCTATTCGTTCGGCTTCGGTCTGATTAACCGGTTTTCCGTCCAGTCCCTTGACCCGCATTTTTTTCTTCTGGTCCAGACTGTGAATGCTGGCACCCCAGTCAATCTCCGAGTATTCCTGCACATTCTTGTCAATCGTCTTAAATCCGTCGATGATCGAGTTGTCCGTCTTTTTATCGTCGGAAGCCAGCGCGACCTCCACATCCATCCAGCGAAGCTTCTGGTCAAGCACTTTGGTCTGCATGTCGCGCAGCTGCTTGCGAATGTGCTTGGAATGGTCGTACAGAGTGCTTAGCGTCTTGTGTTCCTGATCGCTGAGAGGTTTTTTGCCCAGGTCGCGAACCGCCACGCTGTGCGAGAAGTCGGCTACCTTGGCCAAGAATTCTTCTGTATTGTGGAATGGCATGAGAGTGAGCGGCAGCTGCCCTACATCGGACTGGGCGCTGTAGGCCAGACGCCAGACATTTGTCAAAGCGGGCGTCACCTGCCGCTGTGAGTTGACAACCAGGGATTTGCCAAGTTCATCGCTCAACTTGTCAATATGGTGGTTAAGATCGTGGAAGGCCCGTTGATACTGGTTTTCTGTTTTGATCAAAATCGAATTCTTTTCGTTGTGCTCCTGATACCCCCAAACACCTGCTCCGACGAGGGCTACCGCAGCAACGGGAAAAAGTACACGGCTGATTGCTCCATAGACCATCGTTTTCCTGCCTCCTTTCCAAAATTAACGGCAAAAGATGTGCTTACCGATGCGCTTTACCTGCGGACGGCTCCATATCCATTTGGAGGTCGCTGTATCCGGATTAAAGTAATAGGTACAACCATCCGACGGATCCCAGCCATTCATGGCATCCTGCACGGCTTTTTTCGCCCGTTCATTAGGGGTTAACCAAATCTGCCCGTCTGCCACAGCGGTAAAAGCGCCCGGTTGAAAAACCACGCCGGTCGGGGTATTGGGGAAGTTTGGGCTCTTTACCCGATTCAGAATGACGGCCGCAACTGCCACCTGTCCTTCATATGGCTCACCCCTTGACTCGCCGTAGACAGCATTCGCCATGATTTTCAGATCATTGGCGGAGTACTTGGCAGTATGCGAGACATTGGCATTCGCTTTTTTCGCTTCTGGCGCAGCTACTTCCAGCCCCTTGGCTTCAATGGTGCCCTCCCCTCCGAACAACCAGGGATGAGGGATGGCAAAGATTCCGCCGATAACCCCCAGAACCGTCGCCAGCGCAATGCCCCACAGTGCCGCTCGTGCTTTCCACACAGCAAATTCCTCCTTAGAAGGATGTTGATTCTGGGAATAGTGTTAGTGGTAAAATGGTCTTCTATACAAAAAAAGAAAGAACTGGCTTTGCCAGTTCTTTCTAACTCTCTTCCGTCACCATGAAGTGCCGGTCATTGTTGCACAAGCATTGTTTAAAGCCCGTATCTACCGCTCCTTCAGGATTACGACGGCCTCGCAGCGTAAAGCGTTCACCACATACATTACAGCGAATAGTCACTTTTGCTCGTTCATTTTTTGGCACGAAGGTCTCCTCCTCACCCTCTATTTTGTACCCCTCGGCCTCGTTTTAGAACCGAATTCGTGAGCGAGCCGGACTTTTTTTAACCCCTGCCACCAGAGGACGATCATAAACGGCGTAACCAGCAGCATCCACTGCTGGGCTGTTAAAAAGATCAGGTTGTAGACGCTGTGCAAAGCGATTGGAATAAACAGGGAAACAGCGATCCTCCGCTGTTTTTTTTGAAGGTCCTTGGAAAATTTTCCGATACCCAGGTAATATCCCATTAACACGCCGAAGAGGGCATGGCTGGATACGGGCAGCAGCGCGCGCCAAAATGCGATTTCCAGCCCGTTTGTCAGCAGATAGAAGAAGTTTTCCAGCGTGGCAAAGCCGAGCGATACCGCGACGGCGTATACGATGCCGTCGTATGGCTCATCAAATTCGACATGCTTGTAGGCTGTATGGTAAACCACCAGCCATTTGAAGAATTCTTCAATCAGGGCAGAGGCGACAACGGCCTGAAATAAGGGATGGTCGAGCTGCCATTCTGACTGGATGATATATTGAAGCGTCATGATCGGAAAAACTAACAGGACGCCGAAAATGAACGAGCGAACTACCATCGAGATCGGCTCGGGCTGCAGATTGTCCCGCAAGTAAAAGTAACTGAGAAGGGCAATTCCTGGTGCCAGTGCGGCCCCAACTATGGCAATCATGGAGAGACTGCTCCTTTACATAGGCTACCAATCATCGTACCATGAATCATATTGAATGAAAACCCGCAACAGGAGAGGGCTTTGTGATGAAAAAAGTACTTGTGATCAACACCGGCGGCACCATCGCCATGTCGACAGACGCCCAGTCCGAAAGCGTCAAACCGATGGACGACCATGTGATCGAAAAAATTGTACCATTTTTGTCCGGCTATGCCGACATCAAGATGCTCAACCCATTTAACCTGCCCAGTCCGCATATTACCCCGCCGATTATGAATCAGCTCCGGCTTTTCATCGAGCAGGAAATGGCAGCAGGCAGCTACTCTGGCGTAGTCGTTACTCATGGTACGGATACCTTGGAGGAGACAGCCTACTTTCTCGACTTGACGCTGCCCTTCGAACTCCCTGTAGTCGTAACGGGAGCGATGCGCAGCAGCAACGAGCTGGGTGCGGACGGACCGCTTAACCTCATCTCAGCCGTTCGGGTCGCCTCTGATCCGGCCAGCCGCAACAAGGGCGTTCTGGTCGTCTTTAACGATGAGATTCACGCGGCACGCCATGTCACCAAAACCCATACCAGCAATGTCGCCACGTTTCAGTCGCCGCAGTACGGCCCGATCGGAACCGTTACGAAAAAAGCAGTCAGCTATCACCATGCCCCGCTTGACCGCGAATGCTACAAGGTTGTCCACGCAGACGCCAACATCCCATTGGTCAAGGCGGTGGCCGGGATGGACCCCCGCTGGCTCACTTTCCTGCTGGAGGAGCCCATCGACGGGCTGGTCGTCGAGGCATTGGGGCTGGGGAATGTCCCTCCGGCGATCGTCCCTGTCTTGCAGCAAGTCCTCGCGAAAGGAGTGCCGATCGTCCTCGTCTCCCGCTGTTTCAACGGACAGGTGCAGGATGTGTACGACTATGCCGGGGGCGGGCGGCAGCTAAAGGATATGGGTGTGATCTTCTCCAACGGCTTAAACGGCCAAAAAGCTCGCCTCAAGCTGATGATTGCACTGCAACACACTTGTGACCCTGCCGAATTGCAGGGATTATTCGACCATTGAAACAGCCTGGCAATTGAAAAGCACCCTTCCGGCAGTTTGAAGCTTGCTTCTCTGCCAGAGGGGTGCTTTGTTTTTATTTTACTTCCACGATGCGATTTTCTACTTTCGGGCTGATTTCTTTCTTCTCTTTGATGGCTTCTTCCATCAAATCATACAAGGTAATACCCGTGTTAAATCCTTCTTTGTGCAGAGACTCGTAACCGTCTCCGCCGGCAGCGATAAAGTCGTTGGTGGCCACCTTGTACGTCTTGTTCGGGTCGAGCGGCTGGCCGCCCACCTTCACCTCGACGATGCGTTCACCGGCCGGTTTTGATGGATTATAGGTAAAGGACATGCCGCTGATCTGCGGGAAGCGCCCTTGTTGTTCTTCTACCTTGCTGACTCCGTCTTCCAACGCCTGACGGAGTTCTTCTCCTGTTGCCTCGACGACCACCAGCGTGTTCGGGAACGGGAAGACCGTGTACAAGTCTTTTTTGGTGATGTCGCCAGCTTTGACCTGTGCCCGGATACCGCCGCCATTGGTCAAAGCCACGTCCGCTTCATGACCCGGAATCGACTTCGTCCGCTCCAGCATCGCGTCCGTAACGAAGTTGCCCAGATTGGTTTCGCGGGTCCGGACAAGCGTGCGGTCGCCGTCCAGATCGACGGCTGCCTTGCCGATGACGACGTTCATGATCTCGTCTACTTTGGCGACGACGTCCTTGACCAGCTTTTCAATCTCCGGATCAGGCTTCACGGTCTCGTCGTACTCTTTCAAGCCGCCGCTAAACGCCACCATCTCGTCCCCGAGGTAGTACATATCGACGCGGCCGAGGGATTTGCCATACTCCCAGTCCTGAACGATGTACGTTCCGTTTACGACTTCCGGAGTTCTGATCGGGGTATGGGAATGTCCGCCGATAATTAAGTCAATTCCGTCGACGTTCTTCGCAATCTCACGATCCACTTCGACACCGATGTGGGAAACGACGACGACGTGATCCACTTCCTTCTTCATCTCAGGCACGAGCTGTTTAGCTATTTCTACCGGATTTTTAAACGTAAGACCCTTGACGTTGTCCGGATGGGTCACAATCGGGGTGTCTTCCGTCACAAAGCCGATGAACGCAAACTTCTTGCCGCCGATTTCCGTCTTGTATACGGGAGGAAGCAGGTTGGTGCCATCTGCTTTGAATACGTTGGAGGCGATGATCGGGTAATTGACCATGTCCTTCAATTTCAACAGCTGCTCGTAGCCGAAGTCGAATTCGTGGTTACCAGATGCGCCGGCGTTGTAGCTTAACTGATTGAGGATCGGGACGATCGACTCGCCTTTGAATTGATTGGCGAATACCGTTCCCTGGAAGGTGTCGCCGGCATCCATCAGCAGGAAGTTGTCATTTTCGCCCCGCCATTCTTTGAGCAAAGTAGCAATTTTCGCGTAGCCGAATTCTTTGCCGCTTTGGTTTTCTTCGATGTGGCCGTGGACGTCATTCGTATGGGCAATCGTGATGTGCAGGGTTGCGGCATCGCCGAGCGCTTGGGCAAATTCTCCTCGCGTGACCTGCGGCTTGTCAGCCAGGTTCAGCGTGTATCCGAAGCCTTTGGCAATCTCCTTGATCTTGCTGGCACTGGCCGCTTGGTAGCCGTTTTTGGCATCTTCGGCGGTCAGCACTCCCTGTGCCTGTCCCCATGCTATGTACGGCGCGGCCCAGTTGGACGAATCCGGTTTCACATCGGCGTCCTTCAACCGGGATATGACGGCGATCACTTCCGCCAATGAAACGTTTTGTTCAAGCGCCAGGCTTCCTTTGTCATCACCGATCATAAATGACTTTTCCTTCAGCCATTGTACGTGATCAATTGGTTGGAGCGGTGCGGCAAAGGCCGGGCCTGCCAGGATACCGGTCGTCAACACGGCGGACAGCAACGTGATGCCACTGCGACGTAATTTTTTCAAGTGTTTCTCCTCCTTACCAGTAGAAAAAAATAAGATCACTGTATGGAATACGTGATCATTGTCTCAATTCCTCCCTCCATATTACAAAAACAGCCCCGCTTGAGCAAAAACTCAAGCAGGGCTGTCGAATCGAATGCTGAAAGATATTAGACCCAACCGCGGAAACGGGAAGCTTCCGCCATTTTGCGAACGCCGACCATGTAAGCGGCGAGGCGCATGTCTACGCGGCGGGTTTGGGAGGTGCTGTAGACATTTTCAAAAGCTTTGACCAGCACGTGTTCCAATTTCGACTCGATTTCCTCTTCTGTCCAGTAGTAACCCTGGTTGTTCTGCACCCATTCGAAATAGGAAACCGTAACGCCGCCGGAGCTGGCCAATACGTCAGGCACCAGCAGAATTCCCCGTTCGGTGAGAATTTTCGTCGCCTCCAGCGTAGTCGGACCATTGGCCGCTTCGCAGACGATTTGTGCCTTGATATTGTGTGCGTTCTCTTTCGTGATCTGGTTTTCGATCGCAGCCGGTACGAGGATGTCGCATTCCGACTCGAGCAGTTCTTTGTTCGTAATCGTGTTGGTAAAGAGCTTGGTCACCGTTCCGAAGGAGTCGCGGCGGTCCAGCAAATAGTCGATGTCGAGGCCGTTCGGATCGTAGAGGGCGCCGTACGCATCGGAAATCCCGACCACTTTGGCACCGGCGTCGTGCATGAACTTGGACAGGTAGCTTCCCGCATTGCCGAAGCCCTGTACGATGACACGCGCTCCCTCCAGGGCGATGCCGCGGCGCTTCAACGCTTCCCGGATACAAATGGTAACCCCTTTGGCCGTCGCCGTTTCCCGTCCGTGGGAACCGCCGAGGGCAATCGGTTTGCCTGTAATAAATCCGGGTGAATCAAATTCGCGAATGCTGCTGTACTCATCCAACATCCAAGCCATTATTTGCGAATTGGTGAAGACGTCTGGTGCCGGAATGTCTTTGGTCGGTCCGACGATCTGGCTGATCGCCCGGACGTAGCCGCGGCTCAAGCGCTCCAATTCACGGAACGACATCTCGCGCGGATCGCAAATGATTCCGCCTTTCCCTCCACCATATGGAAGATCAACGATACCTGCTTTTAAACTCATCCAAATCGAAAGCGCTTTCACCTCATCCTCTGTAACGTCTGGATGGAAGCGAATCCCGCCCTTTGTCGGTCCTACCGCATCGTTGTGCTGTGCGCGGTATCCGGTGAACACTTTTACTTCACCGTTGTCCATACGAACTGGGATGCGAACCGTCAAGACCCTAAGCGGCTCTTTTAACAGTTCATACATTGACTCCTGGTAACCTAATTTTTCGAGTGCCTCTTTGATGACAGTTTGCGTGGAGGTAAGCAAATTCAAGCTCTCCTGCTGTTTAACCGCCTCTTTCGTTTCACCGGTTACCACTTCGTGCTTCCCCATTTCTTAACCACCTCAAAATAGTTGTCGGTAATCCATCGTTTAGTATACACCCTTGTTCAAGGGATGAGAAGTTTAAAAATAACGGCTTACCTAGTAATTGCGCCCAAACTCATGTAAATTCAGGTCTTTTTTAGGTTTTCCGAAATACTAGGGTTTAGTCACAGAGAATGTAATCCCGTTTCAAACGGACAGCTTCGCAACCTGTCCCAGCCTCGCCTGCGCCGTCGAAATATGCGATAATCTGTTTTGTAAAGATCAATGCAATGAGGAGGGGCACACGTGTCTCAAAAACGAATCCTGTTTGTCTTCGCCCATCCCGACGATGAGACCTTCACCTCTGGTGTCACGATTGCCAAATACACGAGGGAAGAAAACGCGACGGTCGCGTTGCTGTGCGCTACCCGCGGGCAGGCAGGGAAAGCCGGCGATCCGCCAATCTGTACGGCAGAAGAGCTGCCGGCCGTGCGCGAACGGGAACTTCGGGAAGCTGCGCGCATCTTGGGGATCAACCAGTTGGACATCCTGGATTACCAGGACAAACACTTGTCTGATGTGCCGATAGATGAGTTGGCAGGCCGAATTGTCTCAGTGATTGCCAAGGTGCAGCCACAGGTAGTGATCACCTTTGCGCCGCACGGCATCTCCGGCCATCCTGACCACCGGGCCATTTCCCAAGCTACCGCACGCGCGGTGAGCCAGCTGGCGCCTGATTCCCCCGTGAAAAAGCTGTATTTCTGTACGCTGCCGCGGTCGGGTCCGTTCCCTGCCCGCACCATCTACACAGATCCGGATGAGGCAATTACCACGCATATTACGGCACCGGAATACGTCGACGTTACGGCGAAGGCCCTGTTGGCACACCGGACGCAGCATCTGTCTGTGGAGCGGGTTTTTCCTGGCATTGCCCAAGGAGACTACCGCCATGTGCGGGATACCAATTACTTTATCCTCGCCTGGAACCGGCTGCCTTCTTACCGGCTCAACGGAAAAGAGTCCGATCTGTTCGCCGGAATATAAGACTCTTTTCGTACGGTAAAAAGCACCTGGCGACGAATCTGCCAGGTGCTTTCGTTTGCATGGTACAAACGGGAAATCTTGTCAGAGATGCTTTTTATGAGAAGTGGCGGCATATTTCCTTAACGGCATCTTCGGCAAATACGACTTTTCCATACTCTTCGAGAACATAAACAGTCGTTGGTGTCGCTTCACCGTATTCAGAGAGGATCGCAATCAGTTTATGATATCGCTCTTGGTCTAAATCAACCTCTTCAAGAACAAGGAAATACTTTCCTTGATAGAAGTAGGCGCTTCCCCCATTCGTCAGCATACCATTGATCCGATGGGCAGCTTCTACCATATGTTCAAAGTCACGGAAGGAATAAAGGATGAGATCACTTTCTTCAAGTGTCACTTCCATTTCGTAGACTTCTTCTTCGTATTCCTCTTCTTTTTCTTGTCGAAACCCCGTTTTTCCTTTAGTGACGATTACGACCATTCCCTGAGCTGGCAAGGCGAACACTTCAACGGCGACCGGACCAGAAACTTCAAACCCGAGTTCTTGGTAAGCCTGCTCCATCATGTCGTTGAACAGTTCATGTACTTTCGGAATGTCACGCCACATATCTTCTTTTTCGATGCCTCGTTCCGTCAAGTCATCAAACGTTAAAAAGATGCGTATCTTGTCTTGGCCAAGGCGCTCTACACGCATGACTGTCCCTCCTCGCCATCCAGTCGTATTACAGGTTATGAATCACAGCCTGTAATGGTGCTCCGCTATCCTCCAACCATCGAAAATGGCATAAGCAGTGCTAGCGCAGCATCAATATGTGTGTCCCTATATCATACCACACTTTGGGACAAGAAAATAGCACCCGACCGGGAATCGAAGTTTGGAAAAACGACTCGATTTTCCGCCCCTTGATCGCGACTTCTTTGTAGGACGATGTCATTTTCTGCGCTTTCCCGGGAAAGGGATTTTACATGGGAAAATGCCTGCCCGCAAAGACTTAAAAATACATGCCCCACTACGAAAGACGGAGGTGCGACCGTTGCCGAAGCTCATCCTGACCGCTGTTCTCACGATTGCCTGCCTTTGCTCTTATCTTGTCCATTCGGAAGCACGCCCCATCCATGCCCGAAAGATTCAGCGGCCGGCTGTCCAGATCGCGGAGAAGGCCCCGGGCTACACGATCCGGATGAAAGATTACCGGATCGTCGACCTTGAGGGAAGCAATAAAAAAATCGCCCTGCTCACGATCGACGACGGTCCTTCCGGCGAATCGACAAGGCAGCTGCTGGAGGTGTTGGATCGCCATCAGGCTAAGGCAATCTGGTTCGTCAATGGAAACCAGCTTGCTTTCAAGAATGGGGACGGGACGATCACCTTCAAGCCGAAGAAGGCAGCGCTGCTTCAGGACATCAAACAGCGGGGACACCTGATCGGAAACCACACCTGGCACCACCAAAACCTGCGCAAGCTGCCGGCAGAAAGCCAGCGGGAAGAGATCATCAGCACCAACGCGGTCATCAGTCAGCTTACCGGCGACACACCCAGGTACTTTCGCCCGCCCTATGGCGCCGACACCGATGATTCCAGGAACATCTGCAGGGAGGAGGGGATGGCTTCGCTGAACTGGTCTGTCGGCTCTCTCGATTGGGACGCCCGCGTATACCAAAGACCCCGGGGAATTGCCCGACAAGTGTTCGGCAGCATTCATCCGGGGGCGACGATTTTATTTCACGATCGCATGCGGACCGCCCGTGAGCTGGATGACATCCTGACCGGGCTGGAACATGCGGGGTACCAGTTTGTCCTGCCGACGAAATGATGCCAGCCCGCCAACAATCAGCGGGATGGCGAGGGGATCGAGATGACCTGGCCCACGGCCAGCTTCGCTTCCGCACTGATCCCGTTGTATCGGGCAATTCGCTTTACATTCGTCTCATTCCCGTAATAGAGGCGGGAAAGCTGGTACAGCGTCTCCCCCTGCTTGACCACGTGACGTTTTACCTTCAACGGTTTTTGCCTCTTGGACTGGGCAGCGGCGGCCTGGGCCGGGGCGGCATTAACTGATGAAAGCTGCCCGTTGGCATGGACTGGCTCATCCCCTGCCGGTGGGATATCTGTCGGGGAAATCTGCTCCTTGGTGAGAGGCGGCCCATCCGTCCCTGCCTGCTGAGGAGCTGAGTGACTTTCGACCGGATTGGGGGACTGGCTGTCCGGATGCTCGTTTTCCCCCTCATTTTCTTTGGGGACGGCCGGAGTAAGCAGACCGGTATTCTGCGGCATTTCCGTCGTTGCCTGGACCGTGAGTGCCGGTCTGTTTTTATTGGCCTGAACGATCTCATATGCGATCGCACAGACAATCAGCACACTAAAGATCCCCACCCAAAGCGCCAACCGGTTATTGTGGGCCAGCGGATTGCTGCGTCTCTTGCGCGAATGCCGCAGCTTGCGGGAAGGTAGCGGGCGATCAGCCGGCAAAGGGGCGGCCCATCCCTTGCTTTTCTGCTTTGAACTGCTCGACATGTCTTGACTGCCTCCTTTTTACTCGTCACCCTCCCGCGACGGACCATACTGAATGGAAAGGACCATGAAAAAATTAAACAGACTGTGCGCTTCGATCGGAACCAAGAGACTTTGGGCGGATTGATACAGCCATCCCAAAACCAAGCTCGTCAGAAATACGGTGAGTGACAGAAAAGGCTTGCGCAGGTAGCGAAAGTGGATCAGCGCAAAAGCCAGACTTGTCAAGAGATTGCCCGCCAGCGGTTGGATGACGCCGCGAAACAACCACTCTTCACTCAGTCCCACCAACCCGCACAAGAGCGCCGTCTGCCACATAGAAAGCCCGTGAAAAATGCGCCGGTTGAGCTCCCCGTCGTCCAGCCATTGCTTGGGCAATATCCGCTCCAGGAGCAAACTGAGCGCCGCGATAGCCGAAGCGGCCCCAACAGCAAAAGCCATCGCCCTCCACCCGGGAAATCGAAAGAGCAGCCAGCTTTCCTGCCATCCGTGAACGGTCAGGCTCAAGATGATCCCCGCGCAGAGTACGATCCCCTGTGTCAGCAGAAGGTTCAAGTACAAGGTCCGCTGATCCATTTCTTTCAGTTGATCTGTCAACTCGAAGCCTCCCTACTGCATTCCAGAGCCGGCAGCAGACGTCTCAGTGCCCGCGTCAAATCCCATGTCGCCGCCTCAGCTTTTTCCCGTTTGTTGCCGTCCGCAAAAAATTCACCAGGATTTAGTCCGCAGCGGCAGCAGCAGTTTTCCACCGGCGAGCCGGCCTCCCGTTCTCCAAAGTACTTACGCAAGCCTTCGCGCAGACAAGCAGTCCCCTCGATCCAGGCGATGATCTCCTGAAGTTTTTGCCGCTTTTGCCCGGCCGTCCGTTGAAATCGCCGGGAAATCCTGCTCTTTGCCCGCGTCCAATCGCCGCTGGCAAGAGCGAACTGGTACCCTTCCCTCGTCTGTGCCAGCCGGCTGATCAGCCCGCACCTCTCCGCGTAAAACAGCAGGGCGCGGGCGAGATTTTCGCTGCCTCCACAAGCAGTTTGCAGATCGCTTTGGGAAAGCTGGACCAGCGTTTCGGGACCATCTGGCCGAAGCTGCTGCAGATGCTGTAAAAACCACCCAACCTCCGTTTCGGTCGGGCACTCGTTTTGAACCAGGTGCTGGTGAATCAGGGCGTCTTCCGGCAGGTAAAACAGACAAGCGTACCCGCGTTCCCCATCCCGGCCGATCCGCCCCACCTCCTGCACGTACGCCTCGATGCTGGCGGGAAAATGGTAGTGAAGGACAAAGCGGATATCCGGCTTGTCGATTCCCATGCCAAACGCGTTGGTAGCAATCATGACGTCGAGTTGACGCAGCAGGAACTGCTCCTGCAGCTGTACACGCTCCATCGCCGACATCCCTCCGTGGTACCCGTGAACGCTCTCCAGCCCGGCCTGCTTGCAGGCGGACACCAGGCGTTCCACGGCTTGCCGGGTCGAGCAGTAGACAATGCCTTGTCCCGCCAGCTGACGCAGCATGCCGACCATCTCCTGGAGCTTCTCCGCTTCGTTCGCTACGGGCTTGATGTCATAGGCAATATTTCTCCGATTGAGCGGCTCTGCGACCACATCCTCGTGCTCAATTCGAAACAATCGGCAGATTTCCTCCTGTACGGCAGCAGTGGCTGTCGCTGTCAAGGCGAGAACGGGAGGTGAACCAAGTATCTCGACCACATCCGGCAGGCGAAGATAATCGGTGCGAAAGTCATGTCCCCAGTGTGAGATGCAGTGGGCTTCATCAATGGCCACCAATGAGACTTTCCGGCTGCCAAGCAGTTGAAGAATCGCAGGCTGCTGCAGCTTTTCCGGAGAGATGTAGACGAGCCGGTACTTGCCCTCACGAATTTCCCGAAGCGTCTCCCTCATCTCTTGGGCAGTCAGGGAGCTGTTTACGTAGGCGACATCCCGCCTTCCCTTTTGGCGAAGCTGCTGCACTTGATCGATCATCAGGGAGATGAGCGGCGTTACCACAATGGTAAGAAAAGGAAACAACAGCGACGGCAGTTGATATGTAATCGACTTTCCTCCTCCTGTCGGCAGGATCCCCAGTGCATTTCGCTTCTGCATCACCCGCTCAACCAACTCCCCCTGCCCGGGTCGAAAGCCGCTGTAGCCAAAAAAAGATTCCAAGGCCCTCATGATCTGCTCACGGTTCACCCCCATGAAGCCCCCTCCTTTTTGGCCAATGCCAAACGAATTTTCAGATAACTGTAACCGGGGCCGAGGTAATCCTTGAGCGCCCGCAATCGGCGTGTACCCAGCGCTTGACTGGCCTCGACGATCCTTGCCTGCTCTGCGGCGCTGAGATAGCGGGAAGGGTCCCACTCTCGCTGATGCAGAGCGATCTCCACAAGATGGTCCTCGACGGTGGCAACCTTCAATCCCCGCAGTCCGGCTATCTCTTCCGGAGAGATGCCCCGTCTGAGCAGCCGCCACGTCTCCTTGGCACTTTGCGTCAACCGTTCGCTCGCGGCAGCCTGCCCTTCGCACAGTGACGCCAGCAGCGACGTACCGCCCGGCCTTCCGCGCAAAGCCTTCAGGTAGAGACAGGTCAAGACATACCTCTGCTTCAGCCGAATGAACGAGACAGCCTCCCGCTCCTTGTGAGCGATCTGTTCCAGTGTCAACCCGGCTTGTCCCACACCGGAAAACTGGTTAACGATCAATCGCTGCAGCTCGCCTGGAAACTCCCCCAAGGTCGCGTGCAGCTCCCTGTATAAACCTTCCATCCATAACTGACGCTGCCGAGCGGTCTGGAGCTGCTGTCTGACCCACTTTTGCACCTGCCTGTTCTGAACGACCGGGTAAAAGTCCAACTTTCCCTGCAGCAGATGGGAGGTCGTTTGCACGATCAGGTGAAGCTTATACCAGAACGATTCGAGCTGCTCCCAATCGGCAAGGCTCGCATCCATGCCGAGCCACTTGTCCAGCTCGTAGCGTTCTTTGGCGTTCGCCAATACCTGCAGGCCGCGTTCCGTCAGGCTGTACGTTTTTTTCGGAGTGTGTGCGGACAGGGTCGTTTCCGCTATCCATTTCTCCGCAAGGAAAAAAGACAGAATTTCCGTCCAATGCTCTCTCAAAAGATCAGGAAAAAGCCGATAATAGGAATGCAGCCCAAAAAGGTGGACATCTTGTATGGTCTGATTTGCCTTTCTGCCTTTGAGCACGTAGTACAGCGCGTACAGCGTCCGCTCGCCGGCCAGGCGGGCAAGACCGTAAAGAGCGAGCGCCTTCATGAAATGCCCTTCTTTTTCCAGAAACTGACTCATCTTTACTCCTTTACCCTAAACACCATCATTGTTGGAGGATTGGCATGCAACGATTGAAAAAAACCGACTACCTGCTTACCTATATGATTATCATAACATTTGCCAGCTTCGTCTGCGGATTTTTTTTGGGCGCAAGCGTCATCAAGGGAAAAATCTACGCCGAGCAATCGGTGCAGTCAGACCGCAAAGCCCAAGGGATGTACCCGGACAAGGATTTTATCGCTTACTATTACAACGTGTACAAGCCGATGCAGGAATTCAAAGCGGAGTACCTTCGCATGAACAGCCAGCAGGAGGCAGACACCTCCAGCCAGCAACTCCGCAAACTGGTCAAAAAGACGCTGCAGGAAGTGGAAAAAGCAGGTGTCCCGGAAACTTCCCCGCTGCTTTTGCAGGCCAAACATGAATACATCCAAAGCCTGAAGGCGTATACTGAGGATGCCGGCAACAGCGAATTTGACACTGCATGGCTGCGTGCCGAGGCGGATATGTACAAAGCGGTCGCTACCTGGGAGCAGTTGTACGTAACGAAAAAATCTGCTTCTCTGGAAGTTCCGAAGTCCATCTCTTTCTCCCAGTGGAAGGAATACCCGTTTCATTATCGAAACTATATTAGCGCCGAATATTTGTACCAGACAAAAAAGCTGGTTGAATACCGGCCGGTGGATTTGACCGCAAAACTTGACTCCGTGATCGCAAATGATCAAGCAGCATCTCTCGGCTGGACTGACGTTCCCTTTGCCATTCGCGTCCTGATGACGACCGATGCGGTCCGTTCCGGCGACTTTTCCGCCCTGCGCAAACAGGTCTATCCCAAGGTTGCTTTTCCGGAGATGCCCCTGTTTACAGAATAAGTTCATTTCTGAAAGGGATTCATTCTTGAAATCTGTTTGTCCAGAGTCTAAAATGAGGATGAGCAGTGGACCATCTTGCTGGGAGGTGAAACCACACATGACGACATGGGTAGACAAAGAAACCTGTATCGCTTGCGGGGCCTGCGGTGCTACAGCACCTGACGTGTTCGATTACGACGATGAAGGGTTGGCATACAACAAAATTGACGATAATACGAACACTGCCGAAATCCCTGATATTCTTTTCGACGATGTTCGGGATGCAGCTGACGGCTGCCCGACTGATTCGATAAAAGTGGAAGAGTAGTACGGCAAAAAAATCGCTCACCCCTAAGGGAGGTGGGCGATTTTTTTAGGCTTATTCCCTGCTTTTATTTACGAAAACTTCTTGTTATAATGTAAAATGGTTTTGCTTGACACCATTTGAAGGAGGATCTGCTGCGATGTCTGAAACAAATAAAGTTGTAGAAGCGATCATTGAAATTCCTACCGGCAGTCAGAATAAATACGAGTTTGACAAGGATGCCGGAGTATTTCGCCTTGACCGCGTTCTGTACTCCCCTATGCACTATCCAACGGAGTACGGCTATTTGGATAATACGTTGGCTTTGGACGGCGACCCGCTTGACGTGCTGGTGATCACCACCTTCCCGACGTTCCCCGGCTGCGTGATCGACACGCGCATCATCGGCGTTCTGGTCATGTCTGACGACAAGGGGCAGGATGAAAAGCTGCTCGGCGTACCGGTAAAAGATCCGCGCTTTGCCCACGTGAAGTCGTTGGATGATGTATCACCGCACGTGCTGAAGGAAATCTCCCACTTCTTCGAGCGGTACAAAGACCTCGAGAACAAAGTGACCAAAATTGACGGCTGGTACGGTCCTGAGAAGGCAAATGCCTTGATCGACGAGTGCTACGCCCGCTACAAAGAAAGCAAGTAATTACATAAACAACTATAAAGGCACGGGAGCATCCGTGTCTTTCTTTTGCTTTTCCGAACGTTTTTCAAAAAATGTAATTAAATGTTCATGATTTTTCTGCTTGACGGTTTTCAATTGCCGTGATAAAGTTAGTAACAAATCTCAGCAAACAGAATAGTCGAACAACGTTGATGAAGATATGCTGTGCGAAGGAAACCCTCAGAGAGCCGATGGTCGCTGCGAATCGGCGGTTCCTTGCACAGATGAGCACTTCGGAGTTACAAGCTGAAAGCCGTGCGGCAAGTAGGTTTGATCGGTTGATCCGTTATCCATCAGGTCTTGAACCTGCTAAGGTTTTCCTTTGCGAAAAGGAAAACAAATGAGGGTGGTACCGCGAAGCATACCTCTCGTCCCTCACTACAGCGATCTGTAGTGAGGGACGAGAGGTTTTTTATTGGCGGATAAGAATTTTTCACCTTATCTGCCTTACATGTAAAGAAAATACAGGAGGATGAGAGAACCATGTTTGCAGACAAAACAATTTTGCGTATTCCAGGCCCAACCCCGATTCCCCCCCGCGTTATGCAGGCGATGAATCGCCCGATGATCGGTCACCGCAGCGGCCAGTTTTCCGCCCTGTTTGCCGAAACGGCCAAGCGGCTGAAGCCGATCTTTGGCACCGAGCAGGACGTCTACATTTTGACCGGCTCCGGCACGAGCGCTCTGGAAATGGGAGTGGTCAACACGGTTCAGCCCGGTGAAGAAGCGGCCGTTCTGGTCAGCGGCGTCTTCGGGGAACGGTTTGCCAAAATATGCGAGCGTTACGGTATTATCGTCCATCGCCTGGAAGTTCCCTGGGGAGAAGCGATCACGCCGGAAGTCCTTACTCCGTTCCTGAAAGAACACTCTCAAGTGAAGGCTGTCTTCGCTACCCACTGTGAAACATCGACCGGCGTATTAAATCCGATCGAACAATTGTCCCGGGTGGTTCACGAGGAGACAGATGCGCTGTTTATCGTCGATGGCGTAAGCTGCCTGGGAGCTGTCCCTTGCGAGATGGATAAATGGGGCATTGACATCTTGGTCACCGGTTCGCAAAAGGCGTTTATGCTCCCGACCGGCCTGGCGTTTCTGGCTGCCAGCGAACGAGCTTGGAAAGTGATCGAGCAGGTGAAGCCGCAGGCGTTCTACCTCGACCTAAAGGCATACCGCAAAAGCCTGGCGGATTCGACCACCCCTTATACGCCTGCCGTCTCTCTCGTCTTTGGACTGGCCGAGGTATGCAGCATGATTGAAGAGGAAGGTATGCCGAACATCATCAACCGCCACGTCTTGATGAGGGATATGACCCGGGCAGCGATGAAGGCCCTCGATATCTCGTTGATGACGAAGGACGAGTACGGATCGCCTACCGTGACCTCGCTGAACCCTGAGGGAAAATTTGATGCAGAAGAGCTTCGCAAGGTGCTGCGGACCAAGCACAACATCATCATCGCCGGCGGACAACAGCATCTGAAAGGCAAGATCTTCCGGATCGGCCACATGGGGTACTGTGATCCGCTCGACGTCATCACTGTCGTATCCGCCATCGAAATGGCATTAAAACAAATCGGCACAGACGTAACGCTTGGCGCCGGTGTCAAAGCTGCACAGGAGGTATTGATCAACCATGTTTAAAGTACTCATCAGCGATCCGCTCAGCGAATTTGGAATCCAGAAGCTATTGGAAGCTCCTGATATAGAAGTCGTGCAAAAAACCAACCTCTCCCCTTCCGACCTGCTCGCGGAGATCGTTGACTACGACGCCCTGCTGGTTCGCAGCCAAACACAGGTGACAGCAGAAGTCTTCGCCGCCGCCAAGCGGCTCAAGGTAGTCGGACGGGCCGGAGTCGGCGTAGACAACATCGATCTGGGCGCCGCCACCAGTGCTGGTGTCGCGGTCATTAACGCTCCCGACGGAAACACGTTCTCGGCGGCGGAACACACCTTTGCGATGCTGATGGCTGTCGCGCGCAACATTCCGCAGGCGCATAAGAAGCTCACCGACGGTGTCTGGGACCGCAAAAGCTTCCAGGGTGTAGAGCTGAACAACAAGGTTCTCGGCGTCGTCGGGATGGGCCGGATCGGTTCGGAAGTGGCCAAACGGGCTAAAGCATTTAACATGAAGGTCATCGGATACGATCCCTTCCTGACGGAGGAACGCGCGCAAAAGCTGGGCGTACAAATGGGAACGGTTGACGATATCGTCGTCCAGGCCGACTTCATCACGGTTCACACTCCTTTGACCAAGGAGACACACCACCTGATCGGCACGCGTGAATTTGAAATGATGAAAAAAGGCGTCCGGATTGTCAACTGCGCACGCGGCGGCATCATTGACGAAAAGGCCCTGTACGAAGCAATCACGACCGGAAAAGTGGCAGGTGCGGCGCTCGACGTCTTCGAAGTGGAGCCCCCAACTGACAATCCGCTGATCGGATTGCCGCAGGTCGTCGTCACTCCCCACCTGGGTGCGTCGACGGTGGAAGCGCAAGAAAACGTAGCCATTGACGTCTCGGAAGAGCTGCTGAAAGCCCTGCGCGGAGAGGCATTTAAAAACGCCGTCAACCTTCCGTCCCTCCCTGCCCATGTTCTGGAGCGGGTGCAGCCTTACTTCGACCTCGGGGAAAAAGTGGGCCATTTTCTCGCCCAGGTGACGATTGGCGCGCTGCAGGAAATCTCGATCACGTACAGCGGCGAGCTGGCTGACGTGGATACCACGCCGCTCACGCGGACGATCCTCAAAGGGGTGCTGTCCTTCAGGCTCGGCGACCAGGTCAATTACGTCAACGCTCCGCACTTGGCCAAAGTGCGCGACATCGTAGTCAATGAACAGAAGTCTTCGCACAGCCGCGGATTTACCAACCTGCTGACTGTGACGCTCAGAACCAACCAGGAGAGCCGCACGGTCGCCGGAACCCGTCTGAACGGGTATGGCGCACGGATCGTCAAGATCGACAACTACTCGATCGACGCTTCTCCGGAAGGCCATCTGCTGCTGATCCATCACAACGACCGGCCGGGTGTCATTGGACGGGTCGGAACGGTGCTGGGTTCAAATGGCGTCAACATCGCAACCATGCAGGTGGGACGACAGGATGTCGGCGGCGACGCGATCATGATGCTGACTGTCGACAAGCCGCTCTCGGCAGAATTGCTCGATACAGTTGGAGAACTTTCGGAAATTACTAGCGTTACGCAAATCGATCTGTAGAATCTGTCTTGGACGCGGGGTTGGAAAAGCCTCGCGTCTTTTTTTGGCTTTTGCGAACATGGTGGGTGGAGTCCGAAAAAATGGGCTCGCTCAGTTCGTGGCACGCCGGCGGGGAAGCTGGACCTGGCCGTTTGCACTCCAAAAAACGGCACGTCGACCAAAAATTACTGTGAGTCTCTCAACGTAGAATTTGGTCGACAAGCGTGTGCCGTTTTTTTCCGTTCCGACTGGGTGGGCGTTGCCAAGGCCTTCGCTCGCTCCATTTTTCTCGGACTCTCGCTGCTTTCTACTACAAAAAAAGTACCCCTCCTATCGGAGAGGGCACTTCCTCTTTTCCTATTTCTTCTCTTACTTTGCGGGTAATACGTCGTGGTCGACGTAGCGTTCGCCGTTGATTTCGCTGATGACGTTGATGGCGACTTTGGCGCCGTCGCCTGCGGTGACGATGGTGTGGACGCTGACTCCGGCGCAGGTGCCGGCGGCCCAGATGCCGTCGATGTTGGTCTTGCCGCTGCTGTCTACGTCAAAAACGGTCTTGATGCGGGGTTCGGTACCCGGTTTTGTCTGGAGGCCGATCGTCTCTGCCAGGTCGACGAGGGCGCCGGTCGCCAGGATGACGTGCTGGGCTTCGACTTCCCTATTTTCCGTAGCGATGCTGAAGCCGTTCTCCTTTTTGGTCACATTGACTGCTTTGTCGTCTATGTACTCTGCTCCAAATTTTTCTGCTTGCTTCCTGCCTGTGTCGATCAGATCAGGGCCGCTGATCTCCATGATGCCGTAGTGATTCTCCAGCCAGGCTCGTCTAGTCATGCCTTTGTCATTGTCAATCACGAGCGTTTTCTTTCCAGCCTTGGCAGCGAAAATGGCCGCGCTTGAACCAGCCGTGCCTCCTCCAATGATCACGATATCGTACATCGGCTTAACAACTCCTAACTGTTTTTTATTTCCATTGTATAGCTGTACGTGTCACTCCGCAAGTTTTGGCCGGACTTTAATGTGCTGGGTGGGGCAAAATATGGGACTCTCCCTGTGATCCCAGGCCAGAAAGGAACAAACAAAACAGCCTTCAAAACAAAAAACCCCCGGAGAACGCACTGGTTCCCGGGGGTGATGCTTACGAGAAGATCGTCAGAATCTCACTGACATCCTCCAAGATGTAGTCGGCTTTTTCCTTTTCAAAGGTGCTTCTCGCCTCTTTGCCGGAAAGCCCGGTCAAAGTTGCTGCAAATCGGCAGCCGATCTTGCGGGCAGCCAACAGGTCGGCAAGCGAATCGCCGACGATCAGAATCTCCTCTGCATTAGGCAGCGGGAGCGGCTGATTCAAGACCTCGGCATCCGGTTTGTCCAGACCGAAATACCCTTTGACATAGGAGTAGGGATTCGGCTTGGAGAGCGGCGCAAACTGCGGGTAGGCTGTCTCGGCATCCAGGACATGGCTCGCCGTCACCACGCGGTTGGCCTCAAACAGCTCCAATAGGCCCAGCTCTTTCAGCGGAACATGGGTTTCGATTGTCGGACGTCCTGTACCGATTCCCAGCGTCAGCCCTTTGGCCTTGAGCTCCAGCAGGATCTCACGAAGCTTGGCCGGCTCCACGATCGGAATTTCGTCCGTGAGGAAGCCCTTTTTACCTTTCTGAAACGTCTCTCTCCCGATCGAGCCTGCAATCAGGTCGTCACCCAGGTACCACTCCTGGAACGTTTGCTGGCAAAGCTCCCACAACTCGCTGTTTCGCGAGAAGATTCGGGTCTCCACACCGCAGCGCTCACTTGCGATCTGGTTCAGATACAGGAGAAGTTCGGCCTTCTCCGCATTTCCTTTGCCAAAATCAGCTACAAAGGCCTTGTAATCAATGGCGAAATCGCCAGCCTCGCGCGCCCAGTCAGCAACCTGAGCCAACTTGGCCCGATTGATCTGGCCGGTCAACAGCTCCGCTGCCTCCGGGTGCTTCTCCTGCAAATGCTGGCAGAGGCGTATCAATTGATAGGAAAAACTCAGGAAAACCATATCCCAGTTGGAATTGGTACCACGTGCCTTGAGAAAACGCAGTACCTCGTCATTGGAAAAAACGGTATTCCTGACCCTCCGGATCGTCTCCTCCTCCGGTGAAGGCGTAAATTCGTCCCCCGGAAGTCCGAGGTATTTCTCGTTGTGCAGCATTTCCCAAACCGTCAGCGCGGACGCATCAAAGTACCGCTCCTCGCTGAGCATGACACCGTCAACATCAAATAGAATTGTTCGAACCATTCGCTCCACTCCTCATGTCTGTCTCCTCATCCGGCAGGGTAATGGTAAAGGTCGTACCTTCGCCGAGCTTGCTTTGCACCGTTATCTTGCCTCCGTGCGCGGCAACAATATTTCTGACGATGGACAGTCCAAGACCTGTTCCCGCTCTCCCTCTTGTCCTTGCCTTGTCGGCTTTATAGAACCGCTCAAACACGAACGGTAAGTCCTCTTGCGGAATTCCGCTGCCTGTATCACTTACTTCTAGCTGCAGGGCCTTTTCTCCTGCTGCGGCGACGATGACGATTCCGCCAGTCGGGGTGTGCCGCAGCGCATTATCCACCAGGTTGGTCAGCACTTGTTCCATTCGATCCGGATCAAAGGTAAAGTGCTCCCGCTTTGTCTCAATTCGCAGCTGCAGTGCGATTTCCTGTTCGCGGGCCAGATTGGTAAACTTCCGCTGTATCCGTTCCATGTAGGGGCGGACAGCAACCTCTTCGCGGAACAGCTCCACATGCCCGCCCTCCATCCGGGCCAGATCCAGCAGTTCATTTACCAGCTTGGTCATGCGGACGGACTCATCGTAGATGATCTTGGCCAGCTCCTTGTGCTCCTCCGGGGTCGCGGCAATGTCATCCACGATCGCCTCGCTGTACCCCTGCAGCATGGACAGAGGCGTTCGCAGTTCATGCGACACGTTCGCGACGAAATCCTGGCGGAGTTTATCCAGCTTTCGCTCCTGGGTCATGTCGCGCAGGACAGCGACCGCACCGCGAATCTGCTCCTGCACGTAGAGGGGCGTCATCACGATCGACCAGATCCGCCCCTGCAAGGGGATGTCTTCGCGTATCTCCTGCTCGTTTTCCAGCAGCCGCTGATATAATTGCAGCACCGGACTGGGCTCCTGTGGGTGCTCGAATTTCCAATCCTTTAAAAAGTTCTCGGCTGGCGGGTTGGTCACCACGATTTTTCCGTCTCCGTAGATCATCACGACGCCGTCGATCATGCTGCGAAGCACGCTTGCCAACTGTTCTTTTTCGTGCGACAGGGCGTTAACCGTGCTGTTCAACCGGCTGGCCATCGTATTAAAGGTGGATGCCAAATCGCCGATTTCGTCGTTCGTCCGAATGGGAATCTCCGCGTGGTAGTCTCCCTCGGCAATGCGGTGAGCCGTTGCTTTCATCTGCCGCAGCGGGAAAGCGATTCGCGAGGAAAGGAAGAAGGCAAACACCGTCGTCATCGTAAATCCGATCACGCCGACGATATAGATGAGCTTTCTCATCTCCCCTACGGTTCCATTGACGTCTTCGATGGCTTGATACAAAATCACTGCTCCGGAGTGGGCAGGTATCGGTACGGCGACGGCGATGATCTGTACCCTGTCGTTCATCTCTTTATTCTGGCCAGGCAGAATGACCGTCACCGGCGCCGGATGCTGTCCCTTTAACGCCTGGTCGACGTGCAGGCTGTTTTCCCTCAGCAGTTGATCGATGGGGATTTGCGGCGCTTCCGGATCGGGCTCCGTCTGGCTTACTACGCGGTAATTTTCGTCAATCACGGATAAGCCGATCCTGTATGAGCCGCTCATCCGGGCTGCCAAATGAAAGACCTGATGCGGGTCAGCCTCCGTCACAAACTCTTCGGATAGGCGTTCCGCCAAGCTCTTTAGACTTTCCGCCTGTTTGTGAAAATAATAGCTGTCAAAGGATTGGACCAAAAGCAGGCTAAAGATGGTCAAAATAAAGGCGAACAGCGCAATAATGGTGAGCCATAGTTTTCCGACAACACTTCGAAAAAGGACGTCCACCTATTTTGGCACCTCAAGCTTGTAGCCTACGCCCCAGACCGTGGCGATCATCTGTGCCGCATCAGGAGAGACCTTGTTCAACTTTTCGCGCAGCCGTTTGATGTGCGTGTCTACCGTGCGCAAATCGCCGAAGAAATCGTAGTGCCAAACGTCCTTCAGCAGTTCTTCCCGGGAGAACACCTTGTCCGGCGACTGGGCCAGGTAATAGAGCAATTCGTATTCCTTCGGAGTCAGGTTGATCTCCTGCCCGTTGGCCGTTACCTTGTGCGCATCGTGATCAATCGTCAAGTCCTGAAAGACAAGGATTGTATGGCTTGCCACGGTGTCCGTCCGCAGATAGGCCGTAGCCGATGATCGGCGCAAGATCGCCCTCACCCGGAAGACGACTTCACGCGGGCTGAACGGTTTGACGACGTAGTCATCCGCCCCGGCTTCGAATCCTTGCACCCGGTTTGTCTCTTCCCCTTTTGCCGTCAGCATGATGATCGGCGTCGCCTTCCGCTCCCGGATCTTCTGGCAGACCTCCATGCCATCTATCCCGGGCAGCATCAAATCGAGCAAGATCAGATCATAGTCGGCGGCCAGCGCCATGTCCAGCGCTTCTTCGCCCTGCTCTGCTTCATCAATCTCGAAGTTTTCACGCTCCAGGTACATGCGGAGCAAACGGCGGATCCTTTCTTCGTCGTCTACTACCAGAATTTTCGCTTCTTTTTCCATAAAGACTGATCACCTCTCGAAGGAAATGGACAAAAAGATATACCGAAAAGCTGGCATAATACCAGCTTTTCGATCAAGCAGTCATATCATTTATACTCCGGCGTAAGAGTGTAATCCGGCAATGACCAGGTTGACTACGACCAATGTAATTAATATGATAACAAATCCGATCACGGACATCCACGCCGACTTCGTCCCCAGCCAGCCCCTTGACAGGCGAAGGTGCAGGTAGGCGCTGTAGAACAGCCAGACGATCAGCGCCCAGACTTCTTTGGGATCCCAACCCCAGAAGCGGCCCCAGGCTTCCGCTGCCCAAATCATCGCGAAGACAAGCGCCCCCAGCGTATAGACGGGATACCCGATGGCAATCGCCCGGTAGCTGATCTCGTCGATGAGATCGGGATCGATGTCTTCCAGCCAGGGCTGCATGGCGGCCGCCAAGCGCTTGCGCAAAATCAACCGCAGCAGGCCGTAGAGGATCAGTCCGGTGATGATCGACCAGATCAAGGTATTCAGCTTGCGCGCCGCATCCTTCCCTTCCATCCAGGACGGGGCCTCAAACAGCGGGGTCATCGGTCCCGGTTTGGTGATCTTGGACTCGTAAGGCGCTACGATCGCAGGCAGGACGTAGTCCACGTTTTGCGTGCTCTGTACTTGACCGTCCTTGTACTGAGGAAATTCGAACGAAGTCTTTTGATCCAACCCGGCATAGATCGAAACGATGATGATAAAGCCAATCAGCATCAGCACGGTACTCAGCACGAATTCCAGCCAGAAGGTGCTCTTGCTTTTGACTTTCTGATCGACGGTGCGAACGAGATAGATTAACCCCGCGGCAAACCCGATCGACAGGATCCCTTCGCCCAGCGCGGCGGTCGTGACGTGAATCTTCAGCCAGTAGCTTTGGAGTGCCGGGATCAGCGGCGTCACTTCACGCGGAAACACACTGGCATAAGCCAGCATGATCAAACCGAGCGGCACGGCAAAGAGGCCAAGGACGGGCAGCCTGTAGATGGCATACAAAACCAGGAAAGCAAAGATAATGGTAAACGAAAGGAATGCCATGAATTCAAACATATTGCTGGTGGGGCTGTGCCCGCCGCCCATCCAGCGGGTTACTACATAGCCTAACTGGGTGAGAAAACCGACTACCGTAATAATGAAGCCGATGTTGCCGTACCTTTTCGTATGCAGTTCGGGGTCACGATTGGCCCAGCGCTTCCCGGTGATCGCCACGGTGAATACGATCGAGGCGATCAGGTAGATAAAAAACGATATCAGCAGCAGGTTGTCACTAAGTTTTAGATAATCCAAGTACGATGACCCTCCTTATGAAGCGATGACAATCACTCAACCATTCTGTTTTGCGGTCTCTTTGGATTCACCCTTTTCCCGTTTTTTATGGATGGGTTTGGTGGAATCCAAAACCAGCTGTACCGGAAGATTCATGCTAGTCGTCAAGAACTCGACTTCTTTGCGCAGCCCAAACCAGTTTTTGTTGGTATGCCCCGCAATGTAGAGGCGGTCGCCGGCAAAATGAACCCAGATCCGGCGGTGCTGCCAGTAAAGACCCATCACAACGCCAATAAGGAAGATGATGCTGCCAAAGTAGATGAACGGCATCATTTTATCTTTTCGTACCATCAGGCCGGTCAGGTTGTAGAAGTCGGGTTTTTCAATTCCCAGCGTGTAGCGGGCGTCTGCCTTGTCGCTGATCGTTCCGCCTTGCACATATACCAGCTTTTCCGCCGGCGTCCCGTCTTCATTCTTGATTTGCAAAGCAAACATCGGGTTGTTCGGCTGACCCGTTTTGGTATCCGGCTTCCCTTCCTTGTTCAGATAAAAGTCGGGAAAATAGGCGATCACCCGAACGCTGATGCCATCAGCCACCTTTTGTTCTTCAACAGGAGAAAACAAGTCCAACTTGATTTTGCCAAGCTCCTTATTCCCTGCCTTCTGATCAACCAGCGTGAAATTGAGCGCCCTCAGCTGCATCGGCAGCAGGGAAGATTGGAACAGACTGAGGTCTTCGTACGTGAACGGGTGGTTGACGGTAGCGATGCCTTCCTTCAGCTGCGTCAGCTTCGGTTCGGCCCCGGGCAGGTCTGCATTTTCATTACGATAGAGAATGATATCGGTCTGATAGTTCTTGGCGATGACGCCCCCCCGCAGATCCAGCTTTTCCGGAAACTCGTCTTCCGAGTAGTAGTCTACTTTGGCACTGACGCTTTTGGCGTAGTAGGGGGTGCCTTCAAGCGGGACCGTTTCGCCTTCGCGGATCCAGGCAAACTCGTTCAGATACATGCCCGGCAGGCTCCGCATCAATGTCCCAAGCAGGAAGATGATCAATCCAATGTGGTTGATATAGGGACCCCACCTGCTAAACCGGGCCTTTTCTCCCAACAGCGATGTCCCTTCCTGATAGGTCCGATAGCCTTTCTTTTTCAGCAGCGCGGCTGCTTCCGGCAGAACCTTCCGGGCATCGAGATCGTCTGTGACAACTGCCTCACCGCGCAGTTTTTGCCCTTTTAAAAAGGACTCGTGGGGGTTTACCCGCGGCTTGGAGAGCGCCTTGTACAAGGGAATGACACGGTCGAGACTGCAGATGACGAGCGATGTCCCAATCATGACCAGAAGAGTCACAAACCACCAGGAATCAAAGAGATTATGAAAACCGAGCGCATAGTAGATCTTGCCTAGCATGCCATAGGTTTTTTCATAGAACTGCGCGACGTCTGCTTCTGTCGGAACAGGAACGGGAATGTACTGCTGCTGCGGAAAGACCGTCCCGAGTGCGCAGGCAATCAAGGTGATGACGATCATCCATACCGCAATTTTTACTGAAGAGAAAAAGTTCCAGATACGGTCGACAATGCTTTTCTTGTAGGTCTGTGAACGGCGGGCCATGCCTTCATACCGCATGTCCGGAAACTCCTGTCGGGTCTGCCGCTCTCCATCCGGCTCCTCCGGCTGGTCCAACGGTTTTCCGCAGGACTCGCACAGCAGCGTGCCAACCGGATTGGCATGTCCGCATTCACATTTGATTTGGTCGAGATCAGTTTGGTCCATATTGGCTCCTCACTTACCGCAAAATTTTAGCCACCTTGCTCTCGATGATCGCTTCGTTCATCTGGCCGACTACTTTGTCTACAACTTTTCCGTTCGCATCAATAAAGAATGACGTCGGGATCGGCCCAATGTTGTACAGCTTGGTAATCTCGTTTTTGGCGTCCAAAAGAATAGGGAAGGTAAGGCCCCTGGGTTCCACAAACTGATTGACAATAAGCGGTGTTTCGCCAATATTGACGCCGACGACGACCAGACCTTTATCCTTCCATTTGCCGTACTCTTTTTCCAGATCGGGCATCTCTGCCTTGCAAGGATCGCACCAACTGGCCCAGAAGTTGAGCAGGACCGCTTTCCCTTGCAGGTCAGACAACTTCATAGGTGTGCCGTCGAGCTGCTTCAAGCTGAAGTTTGGCGCCGCATCTCCTACCCCTACCTCACCCGATTTCGCATAGCTTGAGTAGATGGCGAAGACGAGTGCGACAAGCAACACACCGAGAATGGCGATTCGGATTGGTGTGCGACTTCGTTTGTTCATCACACATTCTCCTATTCATATACGGTTTTCAACAGAAATGACGTGGCATCTTTTAACTCCGACTTTATTATAGCCTTGTTAAAAATGCAGCCAACACAACATTTATGAACAGATTTTGAACGATCTACCCGCGGGATGCCTTCTGGCTGCCGGTCAGTTCTTGTTGCAGACGGGCCACCTCTTCGTCGGTCAGATGGCGGAATCTTCCCCTTTTCACTCCCTCCAGCGTGAGAAAACCCAGCCTGATCCGCTCCAGCGCCAGAACCGGATGACCGACGGCTTCGCACATCCGGCGAACCTGCCTGTTTTTTCCCTCGTGAATGGTCAATTCGATCACCGCCCGATTTCGGGTGGGGTCCGCTACCACCAGACTGGCCTGTCCAGGTGCGGTCATTCCGTCTTCCAGCAGGACTCCCTCGGCCAGGCGGCGGAGTGAGTCTTCACTCGGGATGCCCCGCACAAACGCCCGATACACCTTGTCTATTTCATAAGAAGGATGGGCCAGGCGGTTGGCGAGATCGCCGTCGTTCGTCAACAGCAGCAATCCGGAGGTGTCATAGTCCAGACGTCCCACCGGATATACCCGCTCGTCGATTCCGGTCAGCAAATCAGTCACCACCCGGCGGCCCTGGGGATCAGACAGGCTCGTAATCACGCCTCTAGGCTTGTTGAGCAAAAGGTAGAGATGTTCTTCCCGGCGAATCTGCCGTCCGTCGACAGTGATGCGATCGCGAAGCGGATCTACCTTGGTTCCCAATTCTCGTATAACTGTTCCATTTACCTCTACCCGGCCCTGTATAATCAGTTCCTCACAGCGGCGGCGAGAGGCCACACCCGCTTGAGCGAGCACTTTTTGCAAGCGTTCCATACCCGGTTCACCTCCTACTCATCATACCCATTTCT
The DNA here is from genome assembly GCF_046036945.1 of Brevibacillus sp. B_LB10_24. Lineage (NCBI taxonomy): Bacteria > Bacillati > Bacillota > Bacilli > Caryophanales > Paenibacillaceae > Brevibacillus > Brevibacillus sp. B_LB10_24. The sequence goes on from NZ_JBJQOQ010000010.1 coordinate 100,468, forward strand.
GTGTGGGAGGACAACTTTGCGGCTTCGGCGTCACAAAAAGAACAACCCGATTCACCGTAGCGATCGTGAATCGGGTTGCCCAAAGACCGGCAAACATCTTATCCAAACACCAGATAAACGACGATCAGCGAAGCGACGACACCAGCCAGATCCGACCAGAGTCCCACCTTCAGCGCGTAGGCGCCGTTGCGAATCCCCACCGCGCCAAAGTAGACGGTCAGCACGTAGAGGGTGGTATCCGTGCTCCCCTGCATGGTAGAGGCTAACCGGCCGAGCAGCGAATCCGGACCGTACTGGGCGATCAAGTCAGTCGTGATCGCCAGCGAACCGGTGCCGGAGAGGGGACGCATCAATGCCAGCGGCACGATTTCCGAGGGAACGTGGAGCCACTGCAAGAGCGGCCGCAAGCTGCCAAGCAGCAGTTCCATCGCTCCTGACTCGCGGAACAAGGTAATCGCCACCATCATCGCCACCAGATGGGGCATGATTTTGATCGAGGTCACCAGCCCTCCCCTCGCGCCTTCGACGAAAGTCTCATAGACGGGGACCCGCTGCGACCAGGCATGAACGAGGATAAAAGCGAGCAGGACGGGGATCGCCCAAAGGGAGAGGAGTGAGATTAGTCCGTACAAATCGTCCCCTCCTTATCTCAGGCGATTGCGGTACCGGTGCCGATACCACCTGTCCAGCAGCAAGGCGAAGACGGTCGCAAGGAAGGAGGCGATCAGGGTCGTGCCGACGATCTCAACGGGCTGGCTGGAGCCGTACTGCATGCGGATGGCGATGATCGTCGTCGGGATCAATGTGATGCTGGCCGTATTGATCGCCAGCAGCGTACACATCGACGCTGAGGCCGTAGTTTTGTCGGGATTCAGTTTTTGCAGTTCTTCCATCGCTTTAAGACCCATTGGCGTAGCCGCATTTCCCAAGCCCAGAATGTTGGCGCTCATGTTCGACATGATGTAGCCAAGCGCCGGGTGCCCTTTTGGCACGTCAGGAAACAACCTGCCGACGACAGGTGAGAGGAGCTTGCTCAGCAGGTGCAGCAGCCCGGATTTTTCTGCGATTTTCATCACGCCCATCCAAAAAACGAGGATACTCAGCAAGCCGAAGCAGACCGTAACCCCGGTCTTCGCCCCTTCGAACGAAGCCTGGCTGATCACCTCGATCCGCCCGTTGAATGCTGCGACGACAATGCTGATCAGGATAAGCCCCAGCCAGATCAGATTAAGCATGTAGAATCCCCCCTGCCATAATTTCCCATACGATATTGACAAAAGCAGGAACGTGTCGGTTCATCTGCACGCCGGTCGCGGTCTGCTGAACGGTAAGCGGCACTTTGCCAATCAGTGCGCCGCCCAGGTAAATTTGTAAAAATCCGACATGTTTGCCGATCATCGCCGGTACGGCGCTGCGCTCAAACAATTGTACCTTCGATTGGATGCTGGGAACCTCTTCTTCTGTCAGCGGGTAGTTAAACTCGTTCATCGTGACGAACACGAGATCGTCCTGCTTCCGCTCAATCGTCACATCAGGTTCCACAGGTTCGCCCTTTTGCACTACCTTCACCGGCTGGAATTGACTGAACCCCCAATCCAGCAGGCCCATGGAATCCTTCCAATCGTCCGGAGCATTCAAGGTAATCACGGCCAATTGGCGGCCGTCCCGGGTTGCGGAAGAGGCCAGACAGCGTTTGGCCAGCCTGGTATAGCCCGTTTTCACCCCGTCTGCGCCTTTGTACATGAAGAGCAGTTTGTTTTTGTTTAAAAGCCGTCTTCCCCAATCCTCCCCTTCCCAGGAGATCGTTTTTACCTTCGTGGAGACGATCTTTTGAAACTCCGGATTTTTCAACGCATAGGCAGACAGCTTCACCATATCCTCGGCAGTGGAATAGTGCATGTTGCTGTCGTCAAGCCCGTGCGGATTGGTGAAATTCGTATGGGTCATGCCAATCATCGCCGCTTTTTCGTTCATCATGAAAGCAAATCCGGGAACTGAACCGCCGACATGCTCGGCTATCGCCACGGCGGAATCATTTCCTGACCGCAGCATTAACCCGTACAGCAATTCCTCCAGCGTAAGCCGCTCCCCCTGTTTGAGGTAAATCGAAGAGCCTGCCACCCCGACCGCACTCTTCGGTACGGTGACGACATCGTTCAGATTGGCCGATTCAATCGCCACGATCGCCGTCATCGTTTTTGTCAAGCTGGCGATCCGCATCTTTTTATCCGCGTTTTTCTTATACAAAATGCGTCCCGATGTAACATCGATCAGCGCTGCGGCTTCAGCAGATATTTTTGGAGGCTGGCTCGACGCATCTGCGGCCTTCATCGGGACGAACCATCCCTGAAACAAAAGAAAAACGACGAGTGCGCCGGATATGCGGTTCAGGTACTTCATAACGTCCTCCCCATCTTTGCATCACTTGTTATGGTACAAGTATATGGGGACGAGACGTTCTCTAGTACCTCAACCTATTCCGGTGCAACGTCGTTTGCGGAAGCCTTGGCAAATAAGGCGGCAACTTCGTTTTCAGCTTCTTCAACGCTGAGCCCCTCGGGCGCTGCAGGCAAATCGGTCAATTGCCTCAGCCCGAAATGCTCCAAAAACTCTTTGGTGGTTCCGTAGAGAATCGGACGGCCGATTCCTTCCGCTCTGCCGGTTTCCCGGATGAGCTGCTTTGACAAGAGCGTATTCAGTGCCTTTTCACACTTGACCCCCCGTATCTCCTCAATCTCCGAACGAGTGATCGGCTGTTTGTAGGCGATAATCGCCAACGTCTCCAAGGCTGCCTGTGACAGCGTGGAATGGCCGGGTGATGAGGCCATCCGCTCGAAGTAGGGAGCATGCTCCTGCAAGGTGGTAAATTGGTAGGCTCTGGCAACCTCCACAATCTGAATGCCGCGTCCTTGTCGGCGGAAGTCCGCTTTCATGTCTTCAATCAGGTCGACGACGGTATCCTCGGGCAGTTCGATGATCTCGCCGATCTGTTTTGCGTCCAGCCCTTCGTCGCCCGCCAGAAAGAGCAGCCCTTCGATCACGCTTTTCAGCTTGTCATAATCCATCTGCTTCACCTCCTGCCGCCTGGCTCTCGCAGATCAAGATATCCGTAAACAATTGATTCTGTACACACGTTACCCGCTTTGCCTTCATCAACTCCAGCAAAGCCAAGAAAGTCGTAACAATTTCCGTTCTGCTGGCTGACGGGGAAAACAGCTGAAAAAACCGGATCATCCCGCCGCCGACTTTTAGCAGCTGCCGAATCTCCTTCATTCGGTCCTTGATCGACACCTCATCTCGCGATACCTTTGTCATGGGTTCGTCATCCCGCTTGCGGGCGAGCAGCTTCTCCAGCGCCGACATCAGATCGTAGAGCGTAACGCCTACGACCGGGGGCTCCTCTTCGCGGATGTACGGCGTCAGATCTTCCGCCGGACGGGTAAAGACCTGGCTGCGTCCTGTCTCCATTTCCCTAAGCTGTTCGGCTATCAGTTTGAAACGCTTGTATTCCAAAAGGCGCTGGACCAGCTCGTCTCGCGGATCGACTTCTTCCACATCGATGTCCAGCAGCGGTTGAAACACGTGTTCTTCCTTCTTCGGCAGCAGCATCTTGCTCTTGATGGACAACAGCGTGGCCGCCATGACGACAAACTCGCTCGCTACCTCCAACTGAAGCTCCTGCATGGCGTGAATCGTCTGCAGATACTGTTCTGTAATCTCGGCAATCGGTATGTCATAGATATCGACTTCCGCTTTGTCGATCAGGTGCAGCAGCAAATCGAGCGGTCCTTCAAACGAATCCAGTTTAATGCTGTACGACACGTCAGTCCGCCCTTCCCTTATATGCCTAAGAAACTTCGCACGGCATTCTCGATTCCACTCGTCACGTACCACAGCGGAACGCCGAGCACATAGGCTCTAAGCGTAGGGATAAAGACCAACAATAGGAGAATCCACGGGCCGTAGAGATCCAGTTTATAGAAGAAGCCGCCCCAGCTTTTCGGTGCCAAAAAGCGGAGAATATTGGAACCGTCCAAAGGAGATATCGGCAGCAGGTTAAAGACGAGCAAACCGCAGTTGATGATGAAGCTGTAGCGCAGCGTATACCCGATGGCTTCCACCGCTTTATCCGGTAGGCCGTTCAAAAGACTGAATTTGTACGCCAAAAAGTAAATGGCGGCAAACAAGAATGCCAACACCAGATTGACAAACGGGCCGGCAGCGGCGACGTAGACCATCCCTAAGCGCTTGTTGCCGCGAAAGTTGAACGGATTGACCGGTACGGGCTTGGCCCAGCCGAATGGCCCGAACAGTATCAACAGCAAGCCGAACGGATCGAGGTGCGGGATCGGATTGATCGTCAGCCGCCCTTCCCGCTGCGCTGTGTTGTCGCCCAATCGCCAAGCCACATAAGCATGTGCCCACTCGTGCAGCGAAAAGGCGATGACGAAGGCGATCAAGCGAAACGGGAGCGTATACCAGTCAAAGTGCAAGAATTGGGATAGATCCATGTGCGGCCTCCTGTTCGCAAATCTACAAAAATCACTAATTAATAGAATACCAGTTGGATTAGAGAGAGACAAGAAGACATGGCAAAAACGGGGGAAAAAGCATCTGTTCGCTTGCTTTTGTGAACATAGTCCGTGGAGACTTAAGAAAAATGGGCTCGCTTCGTTCGTGGCACGCCTGCGGGGAAGCTGGACTGGCCGTCTGCACTTCACAAAACGGCACGTCGACCAAAAATGACTGGGGGTGGTTCAACGTAGCATTTGGTCGACAAGCGTGTGCCGTTTTGTTCCGTTCCGACTGGGTGGGCGTTGCCAAGGCCTCTGCTCGCTCCAGTTTTCTCGGTCTCACCGGAGCTTTTCCTATAGTCTGTTAATACTCGTAACTTGTTGCTCGTTTTTCGATTACTTCACTCAATTTCTCGAATTTCGTTCTTGTAGCAGTTCGATGATTTTATCATTTTGATCGATCTGGGTCATGATGTTCGCGTTTAGTTTTCTTATTGCATCGTAGATCGTCAGCATGCCGATCAGAATCAGGATCACAAAGAGTATCTCCATAAGCTCCTCCTATTTTCATTCGTATGTAAAAAACAGACGACACTAGCTGTGAGTGGCCAGTGTCGTTGTTTCTTGTTCAGGTTTACCCTACTTTGACTTCCTTCATCTGATCGCCTTGCTTGATGTTGTCCACGTGTTCCATGCCTTCGGTCACCTTGCCGAACACGGTGTGAACACCGTCCAGGTGGGGGAAAGCATCGTAGCAGATGAAGAACTGGCTGCCGCCGGTGTCCTTGCCGGCGTGGGCCATGGACAAGGCGCCGCGCTCGTGCTTGTGCGGGTTTCCTGCGGTTTCGCACTTGATCGTATAGCCGGGGCTGCCTGTTCCGGTACCGTACGGGCAGCCGCCTTGAGCGACGAATCCCGGGATGACACGGTGAAACGTCAAACCATTGTAAAAGCCCTCATTTGCCAATTTTTCAAAGTTGGCAACGGTGCCGGGCGCTGCTTCATCATACAATTCCAGGGTGATTTCCTTGCCATTTTCAAGCGTGATTTTAGCCGTTTTCATGGATCGGCCTCCTTTTGCAGTGATCTCTTTATCTTATCTGTTCTTTTTCAGCTAGGCAAGTTTAGAGGTTTATCCGCTTCGGCAGGCGATCCAGGCGGACCAGGTCAGACAATTGTTCGCGTTCGACGACCAGTTCGGCGTGTCCATCCCGGACGAACACGACGGCCGGCCTGGCGATCCGATTGTAATTGTTGGCCATGGCGTATCCGTACGCCCCTGTGCTGGGAACGGCCAGGATGTCGCCGGCTTGCACCTTTGGCAATTTGACGTCCCAAATCAACATGTCGCCCGACTCACAGCACTTCCCGGCGATCGACACGGTCTCTTCCGCCTCGTCACGCATGCGATTGGCCAAAGCCGCTTCGTATTTGGCCTGATACAGGGCAGGCCGCAGATTGTCCGTCATGCCTCCGTCCACCGCGACGTACTTGCGCATACCGGGGATCTCCTTGGTGGAGCCGATGCGGTAAAGCGTCGTACCGGCATCCCCGACAATGCTGCGTCCCGGTTCGATCCACAGCTCCGGCAGCGCCAAATCGCGCTCTTCGCATTCGCGCCGGACTGTGGCCGTAATCGCCTTAACGTACTCGCCCGGAGCTCGCGGCGTATCGCCTTCTACGTAGTAGATGCCAAAGCCGCCGCCGACGTTCAAAACAGCCGGTTCAAAGCCCAGTTTTGCCTTTGCCTCGGCGAGGAACGAAATCACCCGTTCGACTGTCAAGACAAATCCATTTGTTTCAAAAATTTGTGATCCGATATGGCAATGCGTACCCAGCAGATGGAGCGCTTCCGCATGCAGCGCAAATTGTACCGCTTCCAACGCCTGTCCGCTCATCATGTCAAAGCCAAATTTGGAATCCTGCTGGCCCGTTGAAATGTACTCATGCGTATGCGCCTCCACTCCAGGAGTAATCCGCAAAAGCACATTCACCTGTTTTCCCCGCGCTTTGCCCAGTTCGTTTAGCAGTCCCAACTCGTAAAAGTTGTCTGCGACAAAACAGCCGATCCCGGCATCCAGCGCCATTTCCATTTCGTCAATCGATTTATTGTTCCCATGAAAATGAATGCGTTCGGCCGGAAATCCCGCCTGCAGAGCGGTGTACAGTTCGCCGCCGGAGACGACATCCAGCGACAGACCCTCTTCTTCGATTAATTTGCACATGGCCATCGTGCAAAATGCCTTGCTCGCATAGGCGACTTGGAAAGCGAGTCCACTTTCTTGAAACGCTGTGACGAATGCGCGGCACTTGTCCCTGATCTGCGCTTCGTCATACACGAAAAGCGGTGTGCCAAATTCTGCGGCGAGCTCAACTGCATTACAGCCGCCGATCTCCAATTGTCCTTTTTCATCGATACGGCTGGTACCGTGAAGTAACATCATCCATTTCCCCCTAGCTTCCTGACTCGCTTGTGTGAAAGAAGAAAAACTAGCAGAAGTCTGCATGAAATTTCTGCATTTAGGCGGCAAAAAACAACTGACGTGAGAGCACGCCAGTTGTCATGTCTGCTGCCAACGTACCATGCGGACTTTATCTCGTTAAATTATACTATAACATGGACGGAATTTTGTTGACAATGGATATTCTTATGATCGGAGGAGCTATTGCCGATAAGGATTTTGGGGTTTTACAATACTGGGCCGCAGTTTTTTCGATGGCATCGTCGCACGGATGATGACATCCTTCATGGCCTGGTAGTTGAACGGGATCAGCGGCCACAAATACGGCGTGTCGAGGGAACGGGTCATCGCCAGGATGACGATGACGACAGCGATCCCGATGACGAAACCTGGAGCGCCAAATAAACCGACCAAGATCAACAAGACGAGTCTGACCAGGCGATTGGCCAGGCCCAATTCATAGCTGGGAGTGGCAAATGAGCCGATCGCTGCCACTGCCAGGTAGAGAATGACCTCCGGGGAAAACATTCCCACCTTGATCGCAACCTCACCGATCAGGATCGCCGCGACCAAGCCCATGGCGGTTGCCAGCGGCGTCGGCGTATGGATGGCCGCCATTCGCATGAGATCCACACCTACTTCAGCAAGAAAAAATTGCGCCAAAATCGGGATGTGTGCCGCCTTTTTTATGCCGAGAAACGACAGCGATGACGGGATCATGTCAGGGTTCATCACCAACAGCGCCCAGAGCGGCAGGAGAATCAGCGAAGCGACAATCCCAAAGAAGCGGATCCAGCGCAGATAGGCGCCGACAATCGGTGTCTGCCGGTACTCCTCCGCGTGCTGTACATGGTGAAAGTACGTTGTCGGCGTGATCATCACACTCGGAGAGGTGTCAACGTAAATCAGGACATGTCCTTCCATTAAATGAACCGTTGCCACATCGGGACGTTCTGTATAGCGGACCATCGGAAACGGGTTCCAGGTTTTCCCAATGATAAACTCTTCCACTGTCTTGTCTGCCATCGGAATGCCGTCCACGTTCACACTGCTCAGCCTCTCGCGCAGCTCCTGTACCAAATCCGGATTGGCCACATCTTCGAGATAAGCGATCGCGACATCCGTCTTGGAACGTTCGCCAATCTGCATCACCTCAAAGCGAAGGCGGTCATCCCGGATGCGGCGGCGGGTCAGCGCCGTGTTCATGACCAGGGTTTCCGTAAAACCGTCATGTGCCCCGCGCACCACTCTTTCCAAATCCGGTTCTTCCGGATTGCGGCCAGGGTATTTCCGCACATCCAGCATCAAAGCAGCCGTCTCTCCCTCGACGACGATCCCCACCTGCCCGGCAAGGATTTGGTCGACAAACTCGTCCGTGTTCTTTACCTTCGCCAATTGAAAAAAGGGGATGTACTTGTGGTAGAGGCGCTCGATGATATCGGAAGCCAGTTCCCTGCTTTTGATATCGTTGAGATCGCGCATGATCATCGTAACCAGATCGCTGTTGGCAAATCCGTTGATGTAGTAGAGCAGACACCGCATGCCGCCGATATTGCACTCGTGTACGCCCATGTCATAGCTGACGCCGACCCCCAGTACCCGGTTGAGATACTGTTGGTTTTCTTCAATATTAGGGGTGATCGGATGTTTCTCCCGGGCCTCTGCCGGCATGATAACCGCTCCTTTCCAGTATCCATTCGACCGCTTTTCGCGTTATGGGACAACCGCGGCGCAGGCTGTCGCGCCCTGCCATTTTCCCAATATCGCCGATGCCGATGACATTGGGAACCGACAACCCGGCAAGGATGTCGACGGTATCACCCATGATCCGGTTGTCCAACTGTTTTCGTGCAAAGCCGTCCTTGTCCACAGCATCCTTGACAATCCGGCCGGTGTTGTCTATCGAGCAGTCTACCTGGACGCCTTTTGCCCAGTTCGTATGGGAAGCGACGGCCAGCACGCCGAGAATCCGGAAGCCGGGATGGCGAGCGACGATCGACAAAGCCCGCTCTCCTGCTCCCTGCCCGCAATCGCCATTATCGTCAAACATCACGAACACCGGATCGCCGGCGGCTTGATTGATCAAGGTCACCACTTGCTCGCCGGACAGCGGGGTCGGATTTCCTGCCGTCAGGGAGATGCAGCGCCCGCCAATCTGCCGGGCAACCAGTTCAATGGCTCTTTGGGCTACGGCATCGCCATCTGTGACAAGGATCACATCGCGAGGTCTGCCAGCCATGTGTCATCCTTCCTTCTTCTTCAACCCCTTGGTTTAAAGACGAGCGAGGCGAGAAAACCAAATACGATCGCGGCCGAGATACCTGCGCTTGTCACCTCAAAAATTCCGGTGATCACGCCGACCAGTCCATCCCGCTGGGCCTCGGTGATCGCACCGTGGTACAAAGAGTGTCCAAAGCTGGTGATCGGCACGGTGGCGCCGGCACCGGCAAACTTGATAAACGGATCGTAAAAACCGAAGAAATCAAGCACGACGCCGGCGACCACCAGTGTGCTCATCACATGGGCCGGGGTCAGCTTGCCGACGTCCATCAATAGTTGTCCGACGACACAGATGAGTCCGCCGACGACGAAGGCGATCACGAATTCCATGCGTTCATATTCCCCCTTCCAGCGCTACCGCATGGGCGATGCACGGGATTGATTTTCCCTGTTGATAGCTGACCGGACTCAGCAAGGCACCCGTTGCGCACACCAGCACCTTTTGCAGCTTGCGAAGAGACATCTGCTCCATGATGTATCCGTAAGTCACCACCGCGCTGCTGGCACAGCCGCTGGCGCCGGCAAACACATCTTGATCCGGAGAGTAGACCATCAGACCGCAATCGTTGTACACACGATCCATATCATACCCCTCTTTTGCCAGCATCGCTTTGGCAATCGGATACCCAATGGCTGCGAGGTCGCCGGTCACGATCAAATCGTAATCCTGCGGAGTTCGTCCGCTATCGCGAAAATGGGCCAGGAGCGTGGAGACAGCCGCCGGAGCCATCGCCGTCCCCATGTCGAATGGATCTTTTACTCCCATATCTACCACCTTGCCCATCGTCGCATACGTGATCCGTGGCCCCGCTCCACCCTGCCCGACGACGGCCGCACCCGCCCCGGTCACCGTCCATTGGGCTGACGGAGGTTTTTGCCCGCCGTACTCCGTCGGATATCGGTACTGCCTCTCTGCTGTCGCATTGTGGCTGCTGCAGGCTGCGACGATGCAGTTGGCATAACCGGCATTCACCAGTGCAGCTGCGTTGGCAAGCGTCAGCATCGAAGTAGAACATGCCCCGTACATGCCCATCAGCGGGATGCCGATGCTTTCCGCCGAAAAAGTGGCTGTGATGTTCTGATTGAGCAGGTCTCCGGCCATGATCAAATCCACTTGATCCGCGGTCAGGCCCGCTTTGGCAATCGCGATGCTGATCGCGTCTTCCATCAGCCGCTGCTCTGCCGCCTCCCAGGAATCCCGGCCTGCGTACATGTCGTCATAGGTTTTATCGAAAGTATCTTTGAGCGGTCCCTGCGCTTCCTTGGGACCTACAGCCGTTGCCGACGATTGAATCCGGACGTCGCTGGTGAACTTCCACGTCTGACGGCTCAAACGAGGCGCTGTCAAAAGATCGACGCTCACACGTAACCCCCCCTCTATCTAATCAACCCGGCCAGATCATGACCATCAGCGTTTTGATCAACGCGGCCACAAATGCGGCAACGACCCCGAATACGATCACCGATCCGGCCAGCTTAAACATATTGCCTCCGACTCCCAGCACGTATCCCTCGCTGCGGTGTTCGATCGCCGCCGAAGCCATTGAATTGGCGAATCCGGTAACCGGAACAGCCGATCCCGCTCCGGCGTATTGACCGATGTTGTCATACACGCCAAGACCGGTCAACAGCACAGAGATGAAAATCAGCGTCGCCACGGTCGGATTCCCCGCCGTTTTATCCGTGAAGTCAAAGACGCTCATATAGAACTTCTGAATCACCTGTCCCAGAAGACAGATCGTACCGCCGACCCAAAACGCACGCCAAGAATTCAGCAGGACGTTGCGCTGCGGTTGGTACTTCGCCGCATGCTGCTGATAGTGCGCTTTGGTCATCTTTAGGTCGGGAGCCTGTTTTGTCTTGGTTGCCAATGAACATCCACTTCCTTTCTGATGGTATTCTCCCTTTCCCTTCCATTACGATATTTTTCCTACTCTTGTCCGTTCTATGAGCCCCAGCCTGCTGCCAAATCATAGGCGGAAAAGCCACTGCACCAAGGATCCGAGCATTTTGCCTGCCACCATCGCCATCAAGAAAGAGAGGATAAAGTCGGTCATCGAAAGCCGTTTGGCCAAAATGGGAAAGACATTCAGCACTTCCGTCAGGCCAGCCGCAAGCGTCCCGACAAATACCCCGGCGAACAGACCCACAAGGGCGGTCACCAGCTCGGCCAACTGAAACGAGAGCGAAAAGAAATCGAGCACCGTAAAAAAGAGCGCACCGGAAACAAGCGCCCACTCGTACGCCCGAATATAAGAGCGGGAATTCGTCAATTGGGTCAACCTCGGGATGATATCGAGCACCGTGATGAAGGCGACCAGCCCCCCGCCCACTGCAAATCCTCCGCTGAGCCCAACGATCACCAACAGTCCATCCAGCAGCAGCTTCATCACTTCATCTTTTCATTCTCCTTGTTCTCATGTTGAATGTAATACTGGTCGACATTCTGCTGATATAAAAACAACTCTACTTCCAATGGACTTGGCTCCTCGTTGATGCGTTTTTGGAAGATATGGTTGAAGAACAGGATCATGCCCAAAGCGATTCCCAGCGAATACGGGATTTGCATCATCAGCGGCTGACTCTCGGTCCGTCCGGTGATCAGGTAGTAAAGGCGCTGATGCACTTCAGGCATGCTTACATCCGTATGGAAGTTCATAATCGCAAGTCCCGAGCCGATAAACAACACGAGCCAGACCAATACGACCAAGACAATGTTGGGCCTTTTGCGCTTGCTGATCACTTCGACAATCACCTGCGGGGCACCCTGGATCTCAAGCTGGATGCCAGGGTACATCGTGCGCAGCTTCTTCACCACTTGCATGATGTCGATCACCAACAAGTCTCCATCCTCCGGCTTTACCTGGTAGACCGGCAGCCTTCGCAGATGCTCTTCCTGCACGCCATCCCAATACAGCTGGCAGATGTCGCCCATCGTCACAACGGCCCCCGGCTGAACAGACAGTCTTCTTCTCAGCCGCAGGAATAAAGGTGCTTCCATTCGTCTCCCCCCTTGTCCGTGTACCGGTTAGTATGCGCCCATGACTGCCAGAAAATGCAAAAAGCGACCGACTGAGCTTACAGCTCAATCTGGTCGCGAATGGTTTGCAGGATCCGTTTTTCCAACCGTGATACCTGCACCTGTGAGATGCCCAGCCGCTCCGCCACTTCTGACTGGGTCTGGTCTTTGTAGTAGCGCAGGTAGACGATCAGCTGCTCCCGCTCCGTCAGCCTGCTGATCGCATCCTTCAGCGCAATCTGTTCGAACCACTTGCCCATGCTCTCATCGGCAATCTGATCCATCAGCGTGATCGGATCGCCGTCGTTCTCAAACACCGTTTCGTGGATGGACGACGGGGCACGGCTCGCCTCCTGGGCAAAAACGACTTCTTCCGGACTGATTCCGAGCACCTCCGCCACTTCGCCTACTGTGGGTGAACGCCCCAGGTCCTTGTACAACTCATCCTTTGTCCGGCGCACACGGTTGGCGGTCTCCTTGAGCGAACGGCTGACCTTCACCGTACCGTCATCCCGCAAAAACCGCTGGATCTCACCGATGATCATCGGTACGGCATACGTAGAGAACTTGACGTCGTAGTTCAGGTCAAATTTATCCACAGCCTTGAGCAAGCCGATGCAGCCGATTTGAAAGAGGTCGTCCGCTTCATACCCGCGATTAATAAACCGCTGCACGACCGACCAAACCAGTCGGATGTTGCTGTTCACCAAGAGTTCCCGGGCCTCGGTATCGCCTTCTTGGCTCTTGGCGATCAACTCTTTCACCTGGTCATTGTTTAGAAATGGATGACTTGCATTTTTAATATCTGCTCCCATGGCATTACCCCTAATTTTGCATGGCTGCCTTAAAGGAAAGGCGCTTCGTCAGGCGAACCTTCGTGCCGCTGCCGACGCCTGTCGCCACCTCAAGCGAGTCCATGAAATTCTCCATAATGGTAAAGCCCATCCCGGAACGCTCCAGTTCAGGTTTTGACGTGTACAGCGGCTGCATCGCAAGCCCGACATCGTCAATCCCCTTCCCTTTGTCCTCAATCGAGAGTTCGACGAGTCCATCACTGTAAGAGACGTGAATGTACACAATTCCGGAAGGATCGTCCTCGTATCCGTGGATGATGGCATTGGTTACGGCCTCCGACACCACCGTCTTGATCTCCTCCAGCTCCTCCATCGTAACGTCCAATTGGGAAAGGAAGGAGGCGACGGCTACCCGGGCAAATGACTCATTCTGACTTAGAGCGGCAAACTCCAGATTCATAAAGTTTTGCTTATTCACGTTACGCCACCCCCAGTACAGTGAGGGCTTCCGCTTCACTTTCGCGAAACTTGATGACTTTAAACAAGCCTGACATTTCAAAAATGCGCTGGATCGTCGGATTGATCGAACAAACTACCATTTCTCCCGAACGTGCCGAGATCTGCTTGTAACGACCCAGGATCACCCCGATGCCCGAGCTGTCCATGAACCCCAAATCGGCCAGACTCAGGACGATGTGGCGGATCTGCGGCCCTTTCAGCTCCTCATCCACCTTGCTGCGAAGTTCATCTGCCGTGTGATGATCCAGTTCCCCGCGGAGCCTGACGACTAACACGTCGTTTTTGGTTTCCATATCGATGGTAAGACTCATCTGCCATACACTCTCCTTCTTCCCGTTGTTCCTCTCTCATTCTTCACTTCGAAAGCCATTTCCTGCCAGTCGACAAAAGAACAAAAAAACCGAGAAGCCCACCAGTTATTTCGAGGCATCTCGATTCTTTTCGCGAATGGTCTTGCTGTCACTCGTAACTGATGAGAATTTTTCTGGTTGAACGCTTCAGGATCTCCCACATGCCTGCTTGCTCAATCGTCTGGTCCGGACGAAGGTCAATCCTCGCGATTTCCTTGCCGTCTTTTTTAATGAAGATGTGTCCGACGACATCCGTCTTGCTTACCGGTGCTTGCAAGGAAGGGCGCAGGACGATATCCTTCGAGAACGCATCCGACTTTTCCCCTTTTTTAGCCAGCAGGCTGACCGGCTGCGAGGTGACGATGTTGACGGTTGGCCGCTTGCCTTTGTCCACCTGGGCGATTTGAATGACGTCCCCTTTTTTGTAGAGCGGGAACACCTGAAAGTGATTAAAGCCGTAGGTAAACATCCCCCCTACCTCGCTGTTGCGGGTCTTGGCGTCCGGCTCTCCCAGCACGACCGCCACGAGGCGCATGTTGTTGCGCTTCGCTGTCGCCGCCAGGCAGTAGCGCGCTTCCGACGTATAGCCTGTCTTCAATCCGTCAACGCCTTCAAAAAAGCGGACAAGCCGATTGGTGTTTACCAGCCAAAACGGATTGGAGCTGTCTTTGCGCAGGTAATCCTGATAAATCCCTGTGTATTTGGTAATGATTTCGTGTTTTAACAGTTCTCTCGACATGATGGCGATATCGCGAGCCGTCGAGTAGTGGTCGGGGGAAGGCAGTCCGTTTGAATTGACGAAATGGGTGTTGTTCATGCCGAGCTGTTTGGCCCGTTCGTTCATCTTGGCGACAAACGCTTCTTCCGTGCCCCCGATGTGTTCTGCCATGGCAACGGAAGCGTCATTTGCAGACGCAATGGCGATCCCCTTGATCATGTCTTCTACCGTCATCACTTCACCGGGTTGGAGAAAAATCTGCGATCCTCCCATCGAGGCGGCGCGTTCACTGGTGCGAACCTGGTCTGTCAGCTTCAGTTCGCCCCGATCGATGGCTTCCATGATCAGGAGCATCGTCATAACCTTCGTAATGCTGGCCGGCGGAAGTTTTTCATCCGGTTTCTTTTCATAGAGGACCGTTCCCGAATCCATCTCCATCAAAATGGCCGATTTGGCCCGCGGTGCCATATTTACCCCTGATTCAGACGCTGCAAAAGCTGATGAGGAAAAGAAGGCGAAGCTGATAAGACTTGAGATCACGATGCGGCAGAACCTTTTCATAACGCTTTTTTCCCTCCATTTCATGATCCTAGTCTCCCCATCGCCATAGGAAAATATTCACAAAAAAACCTCCTTTCCATTTGAAAAAAGGAGGTTAGAGCGCAGGGCGCTCAATCGAGATCAATTATACAGATGGCAGGCTGCCCAGTGTCCTGGTTTTACTTCTTTCCAGACCGGTTCCATCGCGGCGCACTCGGGCGTCGCCTTCGGGCAGCGAGTGCGGAAGTGGCAGCCAGAAGGCGGGTTCATCGGACTTGGCACATCCCCTTGCAGGACGATGCGCTCGCGCTTCCGTTCCACTTCCGGATCGGGAATCGGAATGGCTGACAAAAGCGCCTGGGTATAAGGATGAAGCGGATTCTCGTAAAGAGCTTCGCTGTCTGCCAGCTCCACCATTTTTCCCAGATACATCACCGCGACCCGATCAGAGATGTATTTTACCATCGACAGGTCGTGAGCAATGAACATGTAAGTCAGGCCCATTTTTTCCTGTAATTGTTCCAGAAGATTGACGACCTGGGCTTGAACAGACACGTCGAGTGCGGAGATGGGCTCGTCACAGACGATGAATTTGGGTTCGACCGCCAACGCCCGGGCGATCCCGATCCGCTGGCGCTGACCGCCGGAAAACTCATGGGGAAACCGGTTCATGTGTTCCGGATTTAAGCTGACCAGTGAGAGCAGTTCCTGAATCCGCTCTTTTCGTTTGGTACCAGACGCCAGGTTGTGGATGTCCAGCGCTTCGCCGATGATATCGGCAACTGTCATCCGCGGATTAAGCGATGCGTACGGATCCTGGAAGATCATCTGCATGTTGCGCCGCATCGCCTTTAGCTCCTGCCGGTTCAACTGGTTGATGTTTTTCCCTTCAAACAGCACTTCCCCCGACGTAGGCTCGTACAGGCGCAGCATCGTACGGCCGGCGGTAGACTTGCCGCAGCCGGATTCGCCGACGACGCCCAAGGTCTCACCGCGCTTTATCTCAAACGACAAGTCGTTCACCGCTTTTAACGTATTGTCCCCTACTTTAAAAAACTTTTTCAAGTTGCGGACTTCAATCAATGTATCGCGTTTTTCCACAGCTTTTCCCTCCATTCTACGAGCCCACACGCGATTTCGCCAGCGGATGCTGCAGCCAACAAGCACAGCGCTGGGTACTGCTGACATCCGTCATCTCAGGGTCCGCTTCGCGGCAGATGCGCATAGCGGAGTCGCAGCGCGCGGTAAAACCGCAGCCGGCCGGAGGCTTCAGCAAATCCGGCGGAGTGCCGAAAATCGGCGTCAACGGCTCGTTCCGGTTGAGGTCGAGGCGCGGGACGGAATGAAGCAGCCCTTTGGTGTACGGGTGCTGCGGATTGTAAAAAATATCGTCAACCGTGCCGGTTTCGATCACCTTGCCGGCGTACATGACGATGACGCGGTCGCACATCTCTGCGACGACGCCCAGGTCATGGGTAATCAGGATGATCGATGAGTCGGTCTTCTTCTGTAAATCTTTCATCAATTCGAGAATCTGGGCCTGAATCGTCACGTCCAGAGCGGTAGTAGGTTCGTCGGCGATCAAGAGTTTAGGCGAGCAGGCCAGTGCGATGGCGATCATCGCCCGCTGCCGCATCCCGCCGGAAAATTCGTGGGGATACTGCTGCACCCGCCGCTCCGGCTGGGGAATACCGACCATCGTCAACAGTTCGATCGCCCGCTCACGCGCTGCCGTTCGCCCCATGTTTTGGTGTTTGATCAAGCCTTCCATGATCTGATTTCCGATCGTCATGGTCGGGTTGAGCGAAGTCATCGGGTCCTGGAAGATCATTCCGATCTCCTTGCCGCGTATCGATTCCATTTCTTTATTGGACTTCGTCACGATATCCTCGCCGTTAAACAGGATTTGACCTGCCTTAAACTCCCCGGGAGGCATCGGGATCAGCTTCATGATCGATTGGGCGGTGACGGACTTGCCGCAGCCAGACTCCCCGACGATCGCGACTGCTTCCCCGCGATTCACGTGAAAGTTGACGCCGCGCACAGCTTTTACTTCTCCGGCATAGGTGTTGAAAGAAACATGCAAGTCTTTTACTTCAAGTATGCGCTCCATCGCTTTCTCCTCCTATTTGCGCAGACGCGGGTCAACCGCATCGCGAATCCCGTCGCCGAGCAGGTTAAAGGCCAGCATCGTCAAGCTGATAAAGACAGCCGGAAACATCAAGCGCCACGGGTAGTACCTCATCGCCGGCAGCCCGTCTGAAGCCATCGTCCCCCAGGATGCGACTGGTGCGGATACCCCCAGTCCGAGGAAGGAGAGGAACGATTCGCTAAAAATAGCTGTCGGCACGGACAAGCTCAGCGTGACGAGAATCGGCCCCAAGACGTTGGGAATCAAATGTTTGAAGATGATACGCTTGCTGTCTGCGCCAAGGGACAGGGCGGCAAGCACGTACTCCTGTGACTTTAGCTGCAAAACCTGCCCGCGTACGATCCGGGCCATATTGATCCATCCGGTCAGCCCCATCGCCAAAATAATCGTGATAACTCCCGGCTGAAAGACGACCATCAGCAAGATGACAACCAGCAGATACGGAACAGCAAAGATAATATCGGCAATCCGCATCAGCACCTCGTCGACACGGCCGCCGAAGTACCCGGAGATGCCTCCCCAGATCACGCCGATCACCAGGTCGATCAAGGCGGCGGCGATCCCTACTGTCAAGGAGATTTGGGCGCCGTACCAGATACGGACAAAAACATCGCGTCCCAGGTCATCCGTCCCGAACCAGTGCTCGGCGGACGGGGCTTTATTTTTCCCCGCCAGGTCGTTGGAGTAATAGTTATGCTCGATAATATGATACTTGCTTAAGATTGGGACAAGAATCGCACCGATGATAATGATCGCCAGAAACACCATCGAAATCATGGCAACTTTATTCGAGCGCAAGCGGCGCCAGGCATCGCGCCAGAAAGAGAGACTGGGCCGTTTGATTTCTTCCGCCTGACGGAGATCCATCGATATCGGCTGGAAATGTTCTTTTGTCAATTGCATGATGATCTACTCCCCTCCACCCGTCAGTTTAATTCGCGGATCGATAAATGTGTAGCAGATGTCGACAAGCAGGACGAGCACGACCAGAAGAATCGAGTAAAAAACGGTCGTCCCCATGATGACGGTGTAGTCCCGGTTGGTAATCGACAAGACGAATTCTCGTCCCAGTCCCGGAATTCCGAAGATGCGTTCAATGACGAACGACCCTGTCAGAACCCCTGCCGAGAGCGGTCCTAGATACGAGACGACAGGCAACAGCGCGTTGCGAATTGCGTGTTTCACCGTCGTGGTGAAGGTGCTTAGCCCCTTCGCCTTCGCCGTTTTAATGTAATCCTGGCTCATGATCTCCAGCATGTTGGACCGGGTCAGGCGGGCAATAAAAGCGAGCGGCAGAGCGGCCAAGGCGAACGAAGGGAGTACCGTGTGCTTAAAGGTTCCCCACTGGGCGATCGGAAACCAGCCTGCCTTGATCGAAAAGATGTACTGGTAAAAGGAAGCGAGAATAAAACTGGGCACGGACAGCCCCAAAACGGCGATCAGCATCGAAATGTAATCCGCCGATTTGTTGTGGCGGAGTGCTGCTATCACACCCAAGGTAATCCCGCCGAACACGGCGATCAACAGCGCTTGGATCCCAAGGTGAAGGGAAACAGGGAAGCCCCGGTTGATAATATCATTAACGGTAGATGATTTCTCTTTAAACGAAGGGCCCAAATCCCAGGTAATCACCCGCTTGAGATAATCGATGTACTGTTCAAATACAGGTTTGTCCAGTCCGTAGTACTTGTCAAGGGCAGCCTGTATCTCCGCGGGAACAGCCTTCTCACCAGTAAAGGGGCCGCCAGGAACGGCGCGCATGAGAAAGAACGTTGCTGTGATAATTAAGAATAAAGAAATGATCATGAAAACGATACGCTTTGAAAGATATCGGATCAATTCTACTACCTCCTTGTCAGGATATACTCAGTGCACACTTCCCATTTTTGCCCTGCCGATTGCACACCCTTGGGCAATGCAAAAATCGACCGTGCCGCGTTTGGAAAAAGTTAAGGTATATGGACATCCATATACCTTAACTGAACAGCCCTATCGTTGCAAAACCCTCTGTATCTACTTTCTAATTTTCAAAATAAGCGTTCTTGAAGTCGATATTTCCGAGCACATCGACGGTAACGTCTTTTAACTTCGGATTCTGTACCCAGGCATCCGTCTGGAAGTACACAGGGGCAATCGGCATTTCGTCCATCAGAATTTGTTCGGCATCGATGAGGAGTTGTTTGCGTTTTTCCGTGTCAGGTTCTACCAATGCCTTGTTCAAGAGATCTTTGTACTTTGGATTTTCCCAATTCGTGTCGTTTGTTCCATTATCCTTTTCTTTAAACAATTCCAGGAAGTTAATCGGGTCGTTGAAATCGCCGAGCCAGCCCATCCGGCCGATTTGGTAATCGCCGCTGTGAAGCGTACTGATGTAGACCTTCCACTCCTGGTTTTGAATGGTTACGTCTACGTCGAGATTTTTCTTCCACTGGTCCTGAACCGCCTGGGCAATTTTTTGGTGAGCCTCATTCGTATTGTAGGACAGGGTGATCGGCGGCAGCTTGGTGATGCCCAGCTCGCTCATGCCTTCATCCAACAGTTTCTTCGCCGTCGCAGCGTCGTTGTCTTTGAAGTATCCGTCAGGTTTGATGGTCATCGTCGTAGGCACCGCACCCGTTGCCGGAACTTCTCCTGTTTGGGTGATGTTGTCAATAATCTCTTGGCGGTTGATCGCATAGGCGAACGCCTTGCGGATCTTGGCATTGTTGAACGGCGGTTTCTCTGTGTTGAATTTGTACCAGTATACGGCAGCAAGCGGTACTGATTGCAAGATTCCCTCGTCTTTCAGATGCGGAATGGAATCAGTAGGCAGAGAACTGAGCGGCTTGCCGGCCCAATCGAAATCCCCTTGTTGGAACATGGACAGCTCGGTGTTTTCATCCTCAATCATGGAAAACTTGATCTTGTCAAGTTTCACGGCATCTTTATCCCAGTAGCTGTCGTTTTTGACCAAGGTCATCTGATTCTTGTGATCCCAAGATTCCATTTTAAATGGTCCGTTGCCGACGATGGTGCTGGCTTCATTGGCCCAGTTCTTGTTTGCTTCCACGACCTTTTTCGGCACTGGCGAATACGTGTAGAATGCGGTAAGCTCAAGGAAATAAGGCGTCGGGTGTTCCAGTGTCACTTGCAAGGTCTTGTCGTCCAAGGCTTTTACGCCGACATCGTCGCGGCTTCCTTTGCCCTTGCTGTACGCTTCCGCGCCTTTTACATAATACAACTGATAGGCATAGGGCGCAGCAGTCGCCGGATCTAGTACGCGCTTCCAGGCAAACTCAAAATCATGCGCCGTTACCGGGTCGCCATTGCTCCACTTCGAATCGCGAAGATGGAAGGTGTAAGTCAGTTTGTCATCAGAAATATCAATTTTTTCCGCAACGCCTTCGATCGGCTTTGCATTCTTGTCAAGACGGGTCAGGCCATCGAACACCGCGCGAATAACTGCACCGGAAATGTTGTCCTCAGAAAGGCCCGGATCTGCGGTTGGCGGCTCGGCGTGCAGGTTCATTCGAAGTACCTGTTCTCCTTTTGGCGTCTCAGCAGACTGATTCTGATTCTGGTCCGTTGAATTCGCAGGCGGCGCGCTATTGCTCTGACCGCAACCGGCCAGGACAGTGCCCAGGACCAGTAATGAACTTACTAATGCAACGACACTTTTCTTCACCCTAACAACCCCCAAGTTAGAAATTTTGCTCTCTTTTCTGACAATCAGGCATATGTTTGGAAGACCCGGCATCACTCCTCTCACAATCAAGAAACGTCGTCATCATGAACGAGACAAGAATAGTCTTTATATTGCTTCAATTCGAGCGAGACGTCTGCCGCGACAATCCCTTCAATCTGAGACAGCCGTTCATTAACGAACGAAATCAACGCTTCATTATCGTGAAACAAAGCAGAAACAATCAAGTCGTGCTTGCCGCTGAACGCCCCGACGAACCGGATTTGCGGGAATTTGCTTAAGGCCTGGGCCACTTGATCCTGCCAGCCCAGTTTTGTCGTAAGTCCAATGATCGCCTGAACGTGCAAGCCCATCTTTTCGGGATTCGTCCGGATGACGAAGGTAAACACCCCTTCTTGAACCATCCGGGCAATGCGGGAACGGATCGTCCCCTCGCTTAATCCTAGCTGACTGGCAATTTCTGTATAGGGGGCTCTGCCGTCTTCTTGGAGGATTTGCAAGATGTGTCTGTCGATATGGTCCAATTTTTTCACTGGCAGCTCTCCAATACCTACATTTTCTTGCAAACGTCTTGTACGATTTTTTCGATACGTTAATAGCGTATTTACGAAATTCGCAAAAATCACAGCAGTTCAATCTGTTAAATTTAAAATAAACTGAATTGGTAGCGGTGTCAACGGAATTTGACTAAACGAAAATAAAACATTATAAAGCGAATTTTAACTATAAAATTCTTTTTTTAATATAAAAAAAAGGACTCTGCGAAAAATGCGTCGTCACTTTAGGTGCGTTCATTGAATTTCTGGGAAGTCTAACCTCAGACGCTCCAAGCTGCTAAAGGCTAAACTTCCCAGATCGATAAAAAAAGATAAGTTTTTAACCGAAACTTTATATTATTTTACGAATCAAAGGCTGGGTTTGTACGCTTTCCGCAGCAATGGAAAACGCTGCTTCAACCTCCTGCCTGGCTGTTTCGGCAAGCTCCAGATCGTTGGCGTGAATGACGGCAAGCGTATTGCCGGATACCACTTTTGAACCGACTTTTTTCGACAGGACGATTCCGACAGCATAATCTATCGGCGCTCCTTTTGTCAGTCTGCCGGCCCCCAGAACCACGGAAGCATGGCCGATCCGCTCTGCGTCTATTCCTGAAATGTAACCTTCCTGACTGCATTTTACCTCAATCTGATGGGACGCTTGCGGCAGCAGGGAAGGATTTTCGACTGCCTCCGTACTGCCCCCCTGAGCGCCGACCAACTCTGCCAGCTTCGCCAGCGCTTTGCCATTTGTGAGATGTTCACGGAGCAGTTCGTAGGCCGCGGTAAAATCAGCTTGCGCCTGCCCGAGAACCAGCATGTGGGCGCCGATCGTCAGCGCCAGTTCGGTCAAGTCCTCCGGCCCTTTGCCTGCCAGCGTCTCAATCGCCTCCCGCACTTCCAGCGCGTTGCCGACAGCGTAGCCGAGCGGCTGGTTCATGTCGCTGATGACCGCAACCGTTCTCCGCCCTACCTGTTCGCCGATCGCAACCATCGCCCTCGCCAGTGTCTCAGCCTCATCCAGCGTCTTCATAAAGGCGCCCTTGCCCACTTTTACGTCCAGCAAAATCGCATCGGCACCCGCTGCGATCTTCTTTGACATAATCGAGCTGGCGATCAGCGGCACAGCCTCGACGGTAGCCGTGACATCGCGCAAGGCGTACAGCTTTTTGTCAGCGGGCGCCAGATTTCCCGTCTGTCCGATAACCGCGACACCGATATCGCGTACTTGCTTAAAAAAGTCCGCTTGCGAGAGCTCCACTTGAAACCCGGCAAAAGACTCCAGCTTGTCGATCGTCCCGCCGGAGAATCCGAGGCCCCGCCCCGACATCTTGGCAACGGGAATGCCGGCGGAAGCGACCAAGGGGGCGACAACCAGGGTGATCTTGTCTCCTACTCCGCCTGTGCTGTGCTTATCTACCTTGATCCCCGGGATCTCCGAAAGGTCAAGCTGGTCGCCGGATTCGACCATCGCCATCGTCAAATCCGCTGTTTCCCGCGGCGTCATCCCTTGGAAGTAGACCGCCATCGCCCACGCCGACATCTGGTAGTCGGGTATAGAACCGTCTGTATATCCCTTGACAAGCCCGTAGATTTCTTCACGCGTAAGTTCGTGTCCGTCCCGTTTTTTTGCAATTACATCTGTCATCCTCATGAGTTTATACCTCGGTTACTAGACTTTTGACAAGTGAAAGTAAACGCGGCCGGGTGCGGTTGGCTACCTCCATGACCTGCTCATGGGCAAGCGGCTCCAGCTCTTCGCCCAGCGCCATATCCGTGATGCAGGAGATCCCGAGCACCCGTATGCCGGCATGGCTTGCAACGATCACTTCCGGAACCGTCGACATGCCCACTGCATCGCCGCCGACGCGTCTTAGCATGATCAACTCTGCCGGCGTCATATAGGCGGGTCCGCTGATGGCGCAGTAGACCCCTGTTTGCGCCTTGAATCCCAGTTCGCCTGCCTTGGCTTGCGCCATCTCCAGCAGTTCGCCGGCATAAGCCTTCGACATGTCGGGAAAGCGGGGTCCGAACTCTTCCAGATTGGGCCCGATCAGCGGATGATCTCCGGTCATATTGATGTGGTCAGAGATCAGCATCAAATCCCCCGGCGCAAAAGCGGGGTTCAGCGCACCGGCAGCATTTGTCACGATCAGTGTCTCGACACCAAGCTTTTTCATTACGTAGACCGGAAAGGTAACTTCGCTCATGCTGTAGCCTTCGTAAAAGTGAAAGCGACCCTGCATGGCGATTACCGGTGTGCCGTTCAAGGTTCCCGCTGCCAGACGTCCGGCGTGACCGGCTACTGTCGACACCGGAAAATGGGGGATTTCCTCATAGGAAATCCGTACCCCCTCTTCAATCTCATCGGCAAGCACTCCCAGACCCGACCCCAAAATCAGCCCGACACGCGGAGCACACTTCAGCCGTTCGGCGATATACGAAGCAGCCTCCGCGATCTTCGTCAGCTTGTCTTCCATCCTGGATCGCCTTCTTTCCCTACAGTTTGGCGATGATCCTGTGCATCAGGGCGAGGAACTGTTCTTTCACCCTTTCCGTCGTCTCCATCACTTCTTCGTGGCTCAGCGGCTGATCCAAAATCCCGGCGGCAACATTGCTGATACAGGAGATGCCGAGTACCTCGACTCCCATGTGGCGGGCAACGATTACCTCAGGTACGGTGGACATCCCGACGGCATCGCCGCCCAGCGTGCGCAGCATGCGGATCTCTGCCGGAGTCTCGTAGCTCGGCCCGAGCAGCCCGGCGTAGACCCCCTCTTGCAGGTGGATGCCGAGTTCGCCGGCGACTTCCTTGGCAAGGGCCCGCAGACGCTTGGAATACGCTTCGGACATATCCGGGAAGCGGACACCGAGAGATTCGTCATTCGGTCCGATCAACGGATTGCGGAAGGTCAGGTTGAGGTGGTCGGCGATCAGCATCAGGTCCCCCGGGCGGTAGCTGGTGTTGATGCCGCCCGCCGCATTGGTCACCAGAATCGTCTCGACGCCGATTGCCTTCATGACCCGGATTGGAAAGACAACCGCGCTGAGGTCATGTCCCTCGTAGTAGTGAAAGCGCCCTTGCATGGCGACCACCTGTTTTCCTTCCAACCTGCCGATCACAAGCTGCCCTTTATGTCCTTCCACCGTCGACTTGGTAAAATGCGGGATCTCATGGTAAGGGATGACGACGGCATCCTCGATCTCGTCCGCCAACACGCCCAGCCCTGAACCCAGAACGAGGCCCACCTGCGGTCTGCTTGCAATCTTTTCTTCAATAAATTGTTTGGCTTCCAAAATTTTGTTATCCATCCTGTTTTCTCCTCACATTCTCTTGTTATCTGCTCAAATCTCGGTCAAAAAGCTTCGTCCAATGGCTGGCATCTCGACGCCGAAGTTGTCGGCGATCGTCGCGCCGACATCGGCGAAAGTCTCGCGCACACCCAGACTTTTGCCAGCCGTCATCCCCTTGTGAAAAACAAGCAGCGGCACGTATTCCCGCGTATGGTCGGTTCCGTGGTGGACAGGGTCGTTTCCGTGATCAGCGGTGATGATCAGCAAACTGTCCTCTCCTAGCGCCTCCAGAAGTTCCGGGACACGTCCGTCAAATTCCATCAGCGCCTGTCCGTAGCCCTCGGGGTCGCGACGGTGGCCGTATTTGGCATCAAAATCGACCAAGTTGACAAAGCCCAGACCGGTAAACTCCTCTTTCATCGTCGCCAGCAGCTGGTTTACTCCGTCCATGTTGTCTTTGGTCCGGATCGCCCGGGTGACGCCTTCCCCGTCGTAGATGTCACTGATCTTGCCGATTGCGATCGAGGCCAAGCCGGCGTCGGCAAGCCGGTTCATCACCGTCGGTCCGAACGGTTTGACCGAGTAATCATGCCTGTTGGCCGTACGGGTGAAGGATCCGGGCCCTCCGACGAACGGGCGGGCGATGACCCGGGTGACGGCAAACTCGTCCTGCAGCGTCAGTTCGCGGGCGATTTCACAGATGCGGTACAGCTCATCGAGCGGAATGACCTCTTCGTGGGCCGCGATCTGAAATACGCTGTCAGCCGAGGTGTAGACAATGACCGCCCCGGTGCGCATATGCTCTTCGCCCAGCTCGTCGATGATCTCCGTCCCGGAGGCTACTTTATTGCCTAGAACCTTTCTGCCGATCCGCTGTTCGAACGTCCGGATCAGCTCTTCCGGAAACCCGTCCGGATACGTGCGGAACGGCGTCGCTACATGCAATCCCATGATCTCCCAATGACCGGTGGTCGTATCCTTCCCAATCGAAATCTCTTTCATTTTGCCCCAATCTGCCAGAGGCGAGGCTGTTTCGGGAACGTTATGAAGCGGTGCGATATTGCCGAGGCCGAGCCGAGCCAGATTGGGCAGCGCAAAACCGGTTACCCGCTCGGCGATATGGCCCAGCGTGTTTGCCCCTTCGTCGTGGAAGCGGGCAGCATCCGGCAATTCGCCGATTCCGACACTGTCCAGTACGATTAAAAAAACGCGAGAAAAACGTGGCATAATGAAGTCCTCCTTTGGTAGTCAGCGGTTCGGCGGCGGCGCCCAGAAAAAAGAGAGCTTATGCTCTCGGATGGGTTTTCGCATAGACGTCTTTGATCCGCGTACGAGTCACATGCGTGTAAATTTGTGTGGTGGAGATGTCGGCATGTCCCAACATTTCCTGGACCGAACGCAGGTCGGCGCCATTCTCGAGCAGATGGGTGGCAAACGAGTGTCTCAGCGTATGCGGGGTGATCTCCGCCCTGATGTTCGCTTGCACGGCGTACTTCTTGATGATCTTCCAAAACCCCTGGCGCGTGATCCGCTTTCCCAAGTGGTTGAGAAACAGGGCGGTTTCACTCTTTTGCTTCAACAGGCGCGGCCGGCCTGTCATTATGTACTGCCGGACGACATCAATCGCCGTTCTGCCCAGCGGAATAATCCTTTCCTTCGAGCCTTTTCCCATACACTTGAGAAATCCCATATCCAAATTCACGTCTCCCACGTGCAGGTGAACCAGTTCGGAGACGCGAATACCCGTCGCATACAGCAGCTCCAGCATGGCCTTATCCCTTAGCCCTGCGGGTTGACTTGTCACCGGCCCCTCAAGCAGCCGCTCCACCTCATCCACCGCCAGTACCTTGGGCAAACGCTTTTCAATCTTCGGCGTCTCCAGGTGAATCGACGGATCCTTGTCCAGGTATCTGTCGCGGACGAGAAATTGGTAGAAAGCGCGAATCGACGCCAGGTTGCGGGACAAGGTGGCTGTCGCTCTGCCTTTTTCCTGCAGCATCAACAAATAGCCAATGATCTGGCCGCGTGTCGTCTCCTCAATTCGGGTGACTCCCTGTTCGCGCAGGTAGGATACATAAGTGACCAGATCTCGTTGGTAGGATTCGAGGGTATTTGCCGCCAGCCCTTTTTCTACTGCGAGATAGTGTGTAAAGTGGTCGATGAGCATATCCATCGGCGGACGTCTCCTTCAGGTGATGTGTTCACTTAGTCATTTCCACACCTGGCGGACAAACTCCTCTTTTTTGGAACGAAAAGCTGCCCTTACTCACCGACCAAATAGAATAGCTGCATCCGCCGCAGATACCACTCAAAGTCGGCAGACGGCTCGTTTTGCACCGCCTTTACGACCTTGACCGCATTGCCGTGCGGCTCCCGATACGGGTTGCCCGGCAAAAACCGATCTGACAAGAACATTACGACCGCATAGCAAACAAGAGAACAGGTAATAAAGACGAGGAAGAAGCGAACCAACTCCATCAGACGCCGCAATGTTACTCCCATATATGCTCCTCCAGCGTATCATTTCCCTTTATGTTATGCGCTTGTCCCTCTTTACATGCTAGGTTCGCGCTTCCGGGATGACCTCAGTCAGCGGTGTATAGGGCATGGAGAGCGACTTGGCTACCGCCTCGTAGACGATCTTGCCGTCGATGACGTTGATTCCGCGGGCCAGGGCGCGGTTTTCGCTGACTGCGCTGCGGTATCCCTTACCGGCAATCTGCAGCCCATAGGGTACGGTGACATTGGACAGGGCAATCGTCGATGTGCGCGGGACTGCACCAGGCATGTTCGCCACAGCGTAGTGGACTACGCCGTGCTTGACATAGGTAGGATCGCTGTGAGTCGTGATGCGGTCGCTCGTTTCGATCGACCCGCCTTGATCGATCGCGACGTCGACGATCACCGAACCGGGGGTCATTGTCATGACCATCTCTTCCGTTACCAAATGGGGCGCTCGGGCACCTGGGATCAGCACCGCTCCGATTAGCAGATCAGCATCTTTTACCGCGTGGGCGATATTGTACGGATTGGACATCAGCGTTTTCAAGCGTCCCTGGAACTGATCGTCCAATTCGCGCAGCCGGTTGGCGTTGATGTCGATAATGGTGACATCGGCACCCATGCCGATCGCAATCTTTGCCGCGTTCGTACCGACAATCCCGCCGCCGATAATGACGACTTTTCCTGGAGGGACTCCCGGTACCCCGCCCAGCAGCACCCCTTTGCCGCCGTAGGGCTTGCTGAGAAACTGCGCTCCTACCTGTACAGACATACGGCCGGCAACTTCGCTCATCGGCATCAGGAGCGGCAGCGCCCGATCGTCGGTTTGTATCGTTTCATAGGCGATGCCAATCACTTTTTTGGCGAGCAGCTGTTCCGTCAGCTCCCGCTCCGGCGCCAGATGAAGATAGGTAAACAGGATCAGATTCTCGCGAAAAAACCCGTATTCTTCGGGAAGCGGCTCCTTGACCTTGCAAATCATCTCGGCCCGGCTCCACACCTCTTGCGCTGACTGGACCACTTGTGCTCCGACCGCCTGGTAATCCTCATCCGTAAAACCGCTGCCCGCTCCTGCCTGTGTCTCGACGATAACCTCATGGCCGGCATGCTTGTAGGCGGCTGCCCCTGCCGGGGTCAACCCTACGCGGTTCTCGTTGTTTTTTACCTCTTTGGGAACTCCGATAATCATCCTGCAATCCCCTCCTGCTTCATGGATTCCTCCCTATCATTCCACATCCATTTGCAAACAAAACGAAAAAAACTCCTCCATTCCGGAGAAGTTTTTGCACTCACTTGTAATCTTCAATATTGACATGATCGATGCAGCGGTGGCAAATACCATAAAAGGTTAAACGATGATCCAGCATGACAAAGTTGTAATTGGCCTTCAGGCGCTCATCTACACCGGACAAGAGGTCTTCGAAGATCTCATCCACCGTGCCGCAGTGGCGGCATACGAGATGGTGGTGGTGATGCTCTGAATTGTCATCGCTCAGATCGTAGCGGGCAACTCCATCGCCAAAATTCATTTTGTGGAGGATTCTCAGTTCACTCAATAGTTCCAAGGTACGGTATACGGTGGCCAAACCAATCTCGGGGGCTTTTTCCTTTACCAGCATATAGACGTCCTCAGCGCTCAGATGATCCTGCTCATTTTCCAGCAACACCCGAACGGTGGCCTCCCGCTGCGGTGTCAATTTATAGTTATGGGATTGTAATTGCTGCTTTATTTTTTCTAACTTCTCGTCCATAATGCCCCTCCCCGTTCGCATGAAACCTGTTCCTATTATAGTTGAGGGCATTCAAATAAGTCAAATACGTTCTTATTTGATAATAATTCTTACTTGAGCATGTACTGCATCAGATGCGGTGTGACAAACGCTTCAAATAACGCTGCAATCGTGAGAATCGCCAACATTCCGGCCGTCGTCGCCGTATAGGTGGCAAAATAAGGTAAAACCTCTCCCTTTTTAAATAAAAACCGGGAGCGCATCAGCCGGAGGGAGAAGGCCGTTCCGCTCACCCCGACGATCAACAGGGCAGGGACGATCAGCATGTTCTGCGGCAGGATAGCCGCCAGAGAAAACAGGATTCCCTGCCATTTCAGCTGATTGACGATGAAGCCGACCGTAAATCCGACCATCATGCCCTTCAGGAAAAGCAGCAGCAAAATGATCGGCAGCCCGATCACAGACAGACCGAACGCCCACATGATCCCCACCATTTTCAGGTAGTAGCCGAACGAATGCTGGAATTGGGCGTTTGCTTGAGGAACGCCGTGCTCTTGCAGGTCGAGAAAAAAGTACTGGATAAAACTGAACAGTTCCTGCTTTTGCGGCTGCGCCAACGAGCCTGCGACAATCGAGCCGAAGATAATGCCCATCGCAAATAGGACAGCCGTAAATACATAGTGCGTTTGATGTTCCTGCATGTAGCTGCGGACAGTTTGTCCAACCCGTCTGTGCACCCAAGCTCGCCTCCTTGCGCAAGATACTTATACCTATGCGCCCATGGAGACAGCTATTCCACTTGTCTTTCGTCCCGTTAGACTTGCTTCACTTTCCCGTATACCCCTGCGCCGCCGGCTGTAACCTCCAGAGCGCCGGTTCGCGCCAATGCGATCATTTTGGCAATTTTTTCGCCGACAACGGCAGCGAGCGACGATTCGTCAACGCGATGAAGAATGTTCATTTCCGTGCCAAAGGCATCGTATAGCTTGCCTCGCAGCTTGGGTCCAAGCCCGGGCACGAATTCCAGCGGGAATTGCTCTACGTAGGGCGGCCTGTGGAGCGGATGGACACCCGCGGGCAAAGTGGCCAGCTGGTTAATCCGCTCATCTACGCCCCGAACAACCGCCTTAAAGCCGCAGTGCGGGCAGCGTCCGTCTCCCTCCGCCGGCAATGGCGACTGGCACGACTGGCAGACGGTCCGATGGTATTTGCCCAGCCGCGGATGCAGGCCGTAGTTGGTCACAATCCGCCTTCCCGCCTCTCGCCGCAGGGCTTTGACCCATTCGTCAAAACACGGTTCGGTCATCGCGACCGCCTGGTACTCCCGCCCGATTTTAGGCAGGGAGTGGGCATCCGAATTGGTCAGGAAAGTCTTGTCGTTCAGCTCCCCCAATCGGTCGGCCATCTCCGTATTGGCGCTGAGTCCCAACTCCACTGCGTAGATCAGCGAGGGGTCGGCCACTTCGGCAAGTGTATCGGTACAGTTTCCGTACAGGCCTTTATGGGGAGTAAAGACGTGCGCCGGGACCATCACGCCACGATGTTCCAACAGCCACGCCTGCAGCTCGCGAAGCGAGGCGCGGATTCGCTGCGAGCTGAGCGTCACGTTCTTGCAGCGGTCGGCCAGCCAGCGGGTAAACTGCTGCATCTCCGTCAGTCCCGGCAAGTAACAGAGAAAGTGCGCCTCGCCGCGCCCCGGTTCTTTGATCTCCACCTCGCACCCGAGCAGCAGCGTCGTCCCCTTGTAGCGAATTCCCCCTTGTTCAAGCGGCTTTGCCGCCCCTTGCTCGATCAGCCCGATCAACTCGCTTTGCACCTCTGGCACGTGGGAATCGATGATCCCGATCAAATCCATGCCTTTTCGGTCGGATGACTCTGCTAAAATGCGCGTCAGGGTCATTTGGCGCGAAGCCGTTATCTTTACCGGCTTGCCGCTGGGCGTCCCGCCGATGTGGATATGCAGATCGCAAAAGTAGTTGTTCATCGGTGAACACCGTTCTGCAGCTTCCGGTTTTCCCAGGCAAACAAAGCCAGCACTGTCTTGGCGTCACAGATCTCCCCGCTGGCGTGTAGCTCCTTGGCCGTTTCCAGATCGAGGTGCAGGACTTCGACGAATTCATCGTCATCCAGGTGAAGCTCCCCTTTTTTCAGGCCGGTCGCGATGTAGAGGTGCAGCTTTTCGTCGGCAAATCCAGGCGAGGTATAAAACGTGCTGAGATGGGTAAACTGGGTTGCCTGATAGCCCGTTTCCTCCTCCAGTTCGCGGGCGGCACAGGCGAGCGGTTCTTCCCCCGGTTCCAGCTTCCCGGCGGGTATTTCGACGATGGTCTTCTCCAGCGGTTTGCGAAATTGCCGGACGGCGACCAGCTTATCGTCGGCGGTCAGCGCCAGGACCGCGACAGCGCCCGGGTGGTTGACGATCTCCCGTTTGGCTGTCTTGCCGTCAGGCAGCAGGACCTCATCTACTTTTACCTTGATGATCCGGCCGTCGTATACAGGCTGGCTGTGCAGCGTTTTTTCCGCGAATCGATCTTCAGTTGGCATGTCTCTCTCCTCCTCAAAAATTGGTTCTATCTCTGTGGGCTGATCATATGCTTACTACCAGTCAAGCTTGTCCAAAACAAATCAAAAGGGAGTTGACCACAATGAAAACGTATAGCTCCTTGCGGCATCTGCGCATCGTCGGAAAAGCCTGGGAGATCCGGGCTAAGCTTCGCGGCTGGGCCGGGAATCCCATGACG
Source organism: Brevibacillus sp. B_LB10_24 (assembly GCF_046036945.1). Classification (NCBI taxonomy): domain Bacteria; kingdom Bacillati; phylum Bacillota; class Bacilli; order Caryophanales; family Paenibacillaceae; genus Brevibacillus; species Brevibacillus sp. B_LB10_24. The sequence goes on from NZ_JBJQOQ010000010.1 coordinate 132,301, forward strand.
CTGCAAGAATGGCTAGGGCGTCTTGACCGGGCGGCAAAGCGTTGAGCAGATGGCGCTGCGAATGTACATGGAGAGCCAGTTGGGCAGCGATATAACAGGTCTGCAGCGGACTTGGTTCTTCTGTCAGGTCGCGTCCCATCGTCGTGATCATGAGAGGGTACCCGCGCTGCAGGCGGGTGATCGTCTCAAGGTCCGGCGCCGGTGAGAAAAGTCGATGGTGCACACGGGAGAGATCGTCTTCGCGTTCTTGACTTGCGAGCAGCAAGTCGCGATGATCGCCAAATCGGGGCACACCAAACAGAACTGGAGCCAATGCAAATCGCTTCAGTACCGTCCGCGTATGATGGCTCATGCCCAGGTGGCGCTCACGCGGATCGGTGAAGCCTATGCGGGGCACGAATACCGGTACTCCCTCCAGACAGGAAACCGCGTGAACCGCCTCGGCTGTCTGCATCCCCGAAAAGCCGTACTTGGTGCCCGTCCCGACTACTCCCGGACCCAGCATGCAGAGAATGACGTCAGCCGCAGCCAAGTGCTTTGCTGCCAGCAGGCCGGTGTGCAGGTTGACCGCATCAAAATCGCCGCCCCACGCGTGTCCTGTCGTTACGGTGGCCGCGAGAATTCCCCTCTGCTTTAACAGGGCGACATGCTGGCTGAAAGCGATGGGCAAGGAAGCGCCATCCGGCATCACGTACGCGATCCGGCAGTCGGGCTGAAGCTGTTTGAGGGCCAGCGCAACAGCCGGAAGCATGCTGTGAAGCTCCCCGATCACCACCGGAGTCCGCTCCAGGGTGACTGACTCATCACAGAACAGCGAGTGATAAGGGCTCCCCTGCTCCTCGACAGAGTCGACCGCCAACTGCAGCGGTGTGTAACGCATCTTCATTACATGCCCCCACGCGGTCGGGTACAGATCGTCCGCCTCAGACTCAACGGAATCCAGGCGGGCCACAACAAAATGGCAGCCGCCTGTTCCCAGTCCAAGCTCCACACTGGTGGTATTGAGCAATACCCGTTCTCCCGGGGTGCACTTCACCGCTCCAGAGGTGAAAAAACAGGCCAATTCCCGCTGCTGTGTCGCAGTGAGCACAACGTCGAGCGTCTGCATTCCTTCCTGTTCGGCGACGATTTCAACTACCTTGGCGGCGGCTAAGCGGAGCATGCAGCCCTCCTCCTCCGTTCCACTCCTCATCTTTGATCATATGCCGTCCCTGTGAAAACCATACGGAACCCCTCGACGATCTACGATCTCATTGTTATAATATGGAAAAAGAGGCTGGAATCTCCATACCTCTTTTTGCCTGTATGCCCTTTGCCTTACGCCAAGACTTCTTCCACGATCGCCAGGACCAGTTCGGATGCCTTGTACAGTTCTTCCAGCGGCATCCGTTCATTGGTCGTGTGTATCTCTTCATACCCGATGCCAAAGTTTACCGTCGGGATGCCGTAGCCGTTGAAGACGTTGCCGTCGCTTCCGCCGCCGCTGCTCTCCAGCACAGGTTCACGACCCACCCGCTTGATGGCCGAGATCGCTTTTTTCACAACCGGTGTGTTTTCATCGTATTTAAACCCGTGGTACATAAAGATCACATCGTTTTCGCAGCGGGCACCCATCTCTGCTGCAGCGGATTCAAACGCAGACGTCATTTTATTCACTTGCGCTTCCAGCTTCTCCATCACAAGGCTGCGAGCCTCCGACCATATCTCCACGTAGTCGGTGACGATATTGTACGCCTTGCCGCCTTCGAATCGGCCGATATTGGCCGTGGTATCCGCATCGATCCGCCCCAGCGGCATCCGCGAAATCGCCTTGCTGGCGACCGTAATCGCACTGATGCCGTCCTCCGGATTTACTCCGGCATGTGCTGCCTTGCCGTAAATCTTCGTGACGATCCGGTACTGACCGGCTCCGGCAGATACGATCGCCCCGACTTTGCCGGTAGAATCAAGGACAAAACCCATCTCGGCCTTCAGCAAGCTGCTGTCCATATTTCTAGAACCGACCAATCCCGATTCTTCGCCGACACTGATCACGACCTGAATCGTCGGATGAGGCAAGTTCTTCTCCTTTATCGTCCGAACCGCTTCCAGAATCGCGGAGATCCCCGCCTTGTCATCAGCGCCGAGGATCGTCGTGCCATCAGAATACACCCAGCCGTCCTTGACGATCGGTTTTACTCCGTTCCCCGGAACCACCGTATCCATATGGCTGCTGAACATGATCGTCGGCCCTTCCGCATTTCCCGGGAGCGTGGCGATCAGGTTGCCCGCGCCGTGTCCTGTCTTGGCTGCCGCATCATCTTCCTCGACGGTTAAACCGATGGCTTCCAGCTTCTCCTTCAGTACCTTGGCAATCGCTGCTTCCTGTTTGGTTTCGCTGTCGATCTGGACCAGCTCCAAAAATTCCTGGAGCAGCCGTTCTTGATTGATCAAGGAAATTCCTCCTCCTCACGTGATATTTCACAATATGAAAACCAAGTTTTAGTATACCCTAACGAAATGGGATCTGCCATGAAATCTACAGCGGGATGTTGCCATGTTTTTTCCCCGGTCTGGTTTCCTGCTTGCCCCGAAGCATCCGCAGCGTCTGCTTGAGGTGTTTGCGCGTCTCGCGCGGATCGATGACATCGTCCACCATCCCGTGCTCCGCCGCTACATAAGGATTGGCAAACATCTCCCGGTACTCGGCGATCTTGGCCTGCCGCGTCTCCGCCGGGTTGTCGCTCCCCTCAATCTCGCGGGCAAAGATGACCGTAGCTGCACCCTCCGGTCCCATGACGGCAATCTCCGCGTTCGGCCATGCAAAGACCATGTCGGCTCCAATCGCCTTGGAATTGAGCGCCACATAGGCACCGCCGTATGCCTTGCGGGTAATGACGGAGATCTTCGGCACCGTCGCCTCCGAGTAAGCATAGAGGATTTTGGCACCGTGCCGGATGATGCCTCCGTGTTCCTGGTTGACCCCAGGAAAAAATCCGGTGACATCGACAAAGGTGATCAGCGGTATATTGAAAGAATCACAGGTGCGGATAAACCGAGCCAGTTTGTCAGACGAATCGATATCCAGCCCCCCGGCCATCACCTTCGGCTGGTTGGCGATCAGACCGACGCAGTACCCGTCAATTCGGCCGAAACCAACCACAATATTGCGGGCGAAGTCTGGCTGCACCTCCATAAAGTCGCCGTCATCGACGATCAATTCCAAGACTTTTTTTACGTCGTATACCTTCGTGCCGGCAACCGGCACCAGCTCGATAATCTCCTCCAGCCAGTCGCCCCCATCACCCTGGTACTCCAGGACCGGCGGTTCTTCCCGGTGGTTTTGCGGCAAAAAGCCCAGCAAGCGCCGCACCTGTCCCAGTACCTCTTCTTCCGTGGGCGCACAAAAGTGGGCGTTTCCGCTGATCGAGGTATGAACGCGAGCCCCACCCAAATCTTCACTGGAGATCCTTTCGCCCGTTACGGTCTCAATCACCTTCGGTCCGGTGATGAACATCTGCGAGGTCTTCTCCACCATGAAGACAAAGTCAGTGATCGCCGGTGAATAGACCGCTCCTCCTGCACACGGGCCCAAGATGACGGAGATTTGCGGAATGACCCCTGAGTAGACGGCATTGCGGTAAAAGATATGGCCATATCCGTCCAGGGAAACGACCCCCTCCTGAATGCGGGCACCCCCGGAGTCGTTCAACCCGATGATCGGAGCGCCGTTTTTGGCGGCCAAATCCATGACCGTCGCAATCTTCCTGGCATGCATCTCGCCCAACGCGCCGCCAAATACGGTAAAATCCTGGGCGAAGACGTACACCAGCCGGCCGTGGATGGTTCCGTACCCGGTAACGACGCCTTCTCCCGGCGCTTCTACCTTGTCCATGCCAAAGTTGGCCGCCCGATGCTTGACGAATGTGTTGAGTTCGATAAAACTGTCCGGGTCCAGCAGGATCTCAAGCCGCTCCCGCGCTGTCAATTTTCCTCGGTCGTGCTGGGCGCTGATCCGCTCATCCCCGCCGCCCAGTTCGATTTTCCGCTTTTTATCGTATAATTCGTCTATTTTGGCGTACATCTCTTCACTCATGGGGGACCTCCTCCTCAGCAGCAGGATACTGGCACAACTCAAACAAAACGCCGTTGGCGGCTTTCGGGTGAAGGAATGCGATCCGGGCCTGGTGCGCCCCGTCCTTCGGTTCCTCGTTGATCAGCGAAATACCGCTTGCTTTCAGCTGGGCAAGACGCTCCTCCAGATTGTCCACTGCGAGCGCCACATGGTGAATGCCTTCGCCGCGCTTTTCCAAAAACTTCGCGATCGGGCTGTCTGCATGAAGCGGCTCCAACAGCTCCAACCTGCTGTCGCCGATACCGAGGAAGGCGATCCGGACCTGCTCGCTCTCCACCACCTCTGTTCCCAATAGTGGCAGGCCTAACGTCTTGTAAAAGGGCAGCACGGCTTCCAGGCTTTTTACTGCAATGCCGATGTGGGCAATTTTTTTCGGCGGCTCCAAAAACGCCAGCGGTTTGCGCTTGATATGGCTGCGGATAAACTCGGCCGTTTCCTTCGTTGACGTCCCCGGTGTAAAAATCTTGGCGATGCCTTGCGACTCGAGGAAGGGAATGTCCTCCTGCGGAATGACGCCGCCGGCAATGACGAGGATATCTTCAGCCTGCCGTTCGCGTAGCAGGCGAATCACTTCCGGGAAGAGTTCGTTGTGTGCGCCGGACAGGCAAGAGAGCCCGATGCAATCGACGTCCTCCTGGATAGCGGCATTGACGATTTGCGCCGGGGTCTGCCGCAGCCCCGTGTAGACGACCTCCATCCCTTCATCCCGCAGGGCTTGGGCGATGACAAGCGCGCCGCGATCATGTCCGTCCAGTCCCGGCTTCCCGACTAAAACCCGTATCTTTTGTTCCATTTGTCACGTCCCCCTTTTCCCTTAGACCGCGCGATATTCGCCAAAGACCTGCCGGAGTACGCCGCAGATCTCCCCGATCGTCGCGTAATGGCGCACACACTCCAGGATCAGCGGCATCAGATTCTCCGATCCGGCTGCTCCCTGGCGAAGCTGAGCGAGCGTTTGCTCTACAAGCGCGCTGTCGCGGCGAACCCGCAGTGCGGCCAGTTTTTCCGTCTGTTTCCGCCCCAGGGCAGGATCGACGCGAAGCAGCTCCGGCTGCGCCTCGTGTTCCAGCCGGAAGCAGTTCATCCCGACGACCAGCTCCTCGCCGCTTTCAATCCGCCGCTGTGTCTCGTACGCCTGCTTGTGGATCTCCCGCTGCATGTACCCCGCCTCTACAGCTGCGACGGCACCGCCCATCTGTTCGATTTTTTCCATATATTCAAGCACTTTCAACTCCAGCTGATCCGTCAGCGACTCGACATAATAAGAACCGGCCAGCGGGTCGATCGTATCGGCTACGCCGCTCTCGTAGGCGATGATCTGCTGCGTGCGCAGGGCGATCCGGGCTGACTCTTCCGTCGGCAGCGCCAGCGCCTCATCGCGGGAGTTGGTGTGCAGGCTCTGCGTTCCGCCGAGTACCGCTGCCAAAGCTTGAAGCGTCACCCGGACGATATTGTTGTCCGGCTGCTGAGCCGTTAGCGTGGAGCCCCCAGTCTGGGTGTGAACGCGGAACTGCCAGGACTTGGGATTCTTCGCCCCGTAGCGCTCGCGCATCAGCCGCGCCCAGATCCGCCGCGCCGCTCGGAACTTGGCGATCTCCTCGAAAAAAATATTATGTCCGTTAAAGAAGAAGGAGAGCTGCGGGGCAAAACGGTCAATGTCAAGACCCGCCTGCAGCGCCGCCTCCACGTAGGCAATCCCGTCCGCAAGCGTAAAGGCAACCTCTTGGACGGCCGTCGCTCCTGCCTCGCGAATGTGGTACCCGCTGATGCTGATCGTGTTCCACTTGGGAACATGCTCGGCGCAGAAGGCAAAAATATCCGTGATCAAACGCATCGAAGGCTGGGGTGGGAAAATGTATGTCCCCCGCGCAATGTACTCTTTTAAGATATCATTTTGAATCGTCCCGGCGAGCTTATGGGAAGGTACTCCCTGCTTTTCTCCCACCGCGATGTACATCGCGAGCAGGACGGAGGCAGGTGCGTTGATTGTCATCGACGTACTCACCTTGTCTAAGGGAATCCCCTGCAGCAGGGTCTCCATATCTTCAAGCGAATCGATCGCTACACCTACTTTGCCGACTTCTCCCGTCGCCATCGGATCGTCTGAGTCGTAGCCGATCTGCGTCGGCAGATCAAAGGCAACGCTTAAGCCGGTCTGCCCCTGCTCAAGCAGATAGCGAAACCGCTGATTCGTCTCTTCTGCAGACCCAAACCCGGCATACTGCCGCATCGTCCACAAACGCCCCCGGTACATGGTCGGCTGCACGCCCCGCGTGTAGGGATACTCGCCGGGAAACCCGATTTTTTCCATGTAAGCGTCATCAATCTGCTGCGGCACATAAAGGTTGTCAACCTCGATGTCGGATGAGGTGGCAAACCGTTCCTTTCGCTCCGGCGTTTTTTCCAGCCGTTTGGCAACCTCGGCTTGCCACTCTTGATAGAGTTGGGTAAAATTTTTGGTGGACATGCGTTTTCCCTCCGTTTCCGTCTCCCCTGAAGAAAAGCCATTGCTGCTTGATTTCACTGTGTCACGCTTCAATTCTAGCACAGCTTAACGCATTTTGATCCTTAAAAATTTCGATTATACACACTTTATGGCATTAGAGGAGGTATTTTGCTTGAAGCGTTCAACCGTCGCAAAATTGATTATCGTACTGCTTGTCGCCTCACTGGTTCTTCCCATGATGTACATCGGACGATAGGCCGCCGGCATTTTTTCCAGCCAGCACAAAAACGCTCCCGGGCAACCGCCGGGAGCGTTTCTCGTGACTGTATGACTGGTTTATTACTTGTACATGACGATGCTGGAAGTTGCTGCGTCCCAGCCCAACGTGTATTTGAGCGTATCGGAAACAAAGCGGATCGGGAGCATCGGCATGTTGTCCTTCAATTGTACCGCTACAGGCAGTTTGACGGTGGTTTTGCCGATCTTCGCCTGATTGGAGCCGACTGTAAACTGGATGACTGTCGTACCGCTGGTAATCGTCGCTGTCTTATTGTTCCACTGGGTCGTCAGGCCGAGTCCGTCTTTAAAGAATTGTGCCGGCACCAGTGTATTTCCATTGAAGGTAATCGGTGCAGTCGTCAGGTTTTTGGTAACCCCGCCTTTGGTGAAGGAAGCTACGCCTACCTTCATCAATACGGCATTGGCCGGCAAAATATTGACGGAACGGGTAATCAGCGGAGCCTTTTCCTGAGAAGTGTAGACTGCCAAGTTGTACTGTCCGGCCGCCGCTGGCGTTACGATGTTTGCTCCCTCGCCGATGACGACGTTTACGGCTTGGTTCGCAGGAATATCCTGTGCCGGATAAACCACCAGGTTTTGCCCGCGCAGGGCGACATAGCTAGGCGCCACGCCGTTCACGGTAAAGGACGAGGTGCTGAACGAAGCCGGCATGCGGAATCCGCTCGGGAACGCGATCTCGAAGAAATCCTGGTTTTTGGTCAGCGGCAAGCCAAGTCCGTTGAGTCCGACGTTGATCGTCGTCGCCGTAGACGGGAGCATCTTCGTGAACGTAATCGCAGCTGTAGAGTTGTCAACCGCGGTCGGATTTGTCGGGTTAGTCGGGTTCGTCGGATTGACTGTGCTGCCCGTCCGGGTACCGCTGATGTCGAAGCTTTTCGACGTGATCGAATAGCCGGCTGCCTTGACGTTCAGCGAGTAGGTTCCCGGGTAGCTCGGGTTGGTAATCCCTGCCCGCGGCTCGAAAACTACCTTGATTTTGCTGTCGTCTTTAAAGGTGAACGGCGTCGTGATCGTCACCTTTCTGCCGGATACGCTGGCAGACCGGGCCGTTTCACCATTGATCTTGATGTAAGAGGAGAGAATGGTTGAAGGCACCATCAGCGAGTCCGGGAACTCCACTTCGATCTCCTGGTTGGATTTCAATTTCTTGCCCAGGTTGAATTCAAAGGTGTAGCTGGTAGCCGCGCCGGCATAATTATCGGAAAGATCGACTTTAAAGTCCTTGGAGCTCGATCCGCTGGATCCGTCGATGGAAAATTTCTCCGAGGTGTATTTCGTGTTTTGGTATTTTACATCGATCGTGTAATCGTCATCTTTTTTCGGACTCTTGATGCCGGCAGATCTGTCGAAGTAGATCTCTAATGTATCGTCTCGATCCGCATTTTTGGGAACTTTGATCCGTACTTCTTTTCCGCTGATCGTGACGCTGTCCGGCTCGTAGCCGTTAATTTCGACGTCTCGCGTGTCGATCTTGCTCGGGAGCATGCTGGAATCAGGGAAGGTAACGTAAACGATGTCGCCCTTCCGCAGATCGTCCCTGAGGTCGATTCTGCCGAGCTTCAAAGAGGTTTTCTCATTGGTATCCCTGGCGTCCATATCGACAGTGAAGTCTTTGCTGCTGTTTTTGTTTTTGCTGGAACTCTTGCTCTTCTCGATGTAGATGGTAGCGGAGCGCGATGATTCGTTTGTCGTGCTCACCTTGATGGAGTAGTCATCGTCATAGCGAGGATTGACCACGTTGTCGATCTTGACTCTCACACTGTCGTCCCTGTACATATCCCGCGGAACCCGGATGGTAAGTTTTCCTCCGCTGACGCTGACCCGGCTGGCATCTCTGCCGTCTACGGTTACATCAGAGGTCCTGACTCCGCTCACATCATAGTCCCTGGGGAACTCGACAATGATGTTATCCCCGGAATCCAGGTCTTTGTCCAAGTAGAAGTCAATCGTATAGGTAGTTTTCTCATCTACATAATCGTCTGCGGCACTAACCTCTAGGCTGGAAATCGCATAAGCTTTCGGCACAGCCGCGAACGGACTGGCGACAACCGCGGTCGCAAGCAGGAAAGACAGCACTCTGTTTTTCTTTTGCATTGTTCTCCTCCCAATCTCTAATCTTTTTCTAAAAAACCAATAGACGTCTAAAGTCTACCATAAATCGATAATAGAGGGAATATTTATGTAAACATTTTATCGAAATTTATCAGTTCCCGGGAGATTTTCCGTATAAATGTCCACCCCGCTCCCTCCCTCATAGGATTATGACGGAGCAGTTCGAAAAAACGTTACACCCTCGGCGAAAAAAAAATAGAAAGCCGGATCAATCAGCGGCTTCCTATTTTTGATCTGATAAAAATGGAGAACCCCGGCAAACGTTAAAACATGTTTGTCTGCGGGCCGATATTCTCCAGCTTCTCTTTTATCCGCTGGAGAAAACGGCCGCAAACCAGCCCGTCAAGTACCCGGTGATCCAGGGACAGACACAAATTGACCATCGACCGGATGGCAATCATATCGTTGATCACGACAGGCCGTTTGACGATCGATTCGACACTCAGGATTGCCGCCTGCGGGGCATTGATGATTGGTACGGACAGTACGGAGCCGAACGACCCTGTATTATTGACGGTAAACGTGCCGCCAGCCATGTCGTCGACCGTCAGCTTGCCGGCGCGCGTCCTGGCCGCCAAATCCTCGATTGCCTTGGCGATGCCGTAGATCGACTTTTGATCGGCAGCCTTGATGACAGGTACGTAGAGCGCATCCTCTGTCGCGACGGCAATCGAGATGTTGATGTCCTTCCTGACGATGATTTGGTCTTTGTCCCAGGACGAATTAAGCATCGGATACTCTTTCAGCGCCTCGACAACCGCTTTGATAAAAAACGGCAGATAGGTAAGGTTGATGCCCTCCTTTTGCTTGAATTCATCCTTTACTTTGTTGCGGTAGTTGACAAGATTCGTCACATCTGCCTCGACCATCATCCAGGCGTGGGGGATCTCATGCTTGCTCTGCACCATTCGCGAAGCAATGGTTTTCCGCACAGAAGAAACAGGGATCACCTGGTCGCCGGCGACGGGGCTGACAGAAGGAGCCGCTGCCGGCTCGGCTGCCTGCGGCGTTGCGGCCGATGCAGGTGCCGGTGCCTTGGACAAACCGCCTTGCTCGATGATTTTTTGCACGTCCTTGCGGGTAATTCTCCCTTCTGCACCGGTTCCGGTCACCTGAGACAGATCGATGTCGTGTTCCTGGGCCAGCCGCATGACGGCGGGAGAGTACCGCTGTTTTCCCGTGACTGGGGCGACGCGGGCCGGTTCGAATTCGATCGGCTTGAGTACCGGCGATTCCCCTTCGCCAGCGACTGCCGGTGCCGGTTCCACCGAGGGCTCAGCCGTTGCGGCTCCGCCTGCCTCCTCAATCGACATGATCGGCGTTCCCACGGCCACAGTTTCCCCTTCCGGCACCAGGATATCGACGATCCGTCCGGACAGGGCAGCCGGTACTTCCGCGTTTACTTTATCTGTCGTGACTTCGGCCAGCGGATCGTACTTGTTGACGACATCCCCTGATTTGACCAACCATCTGGAGATGGTGCCCTCTGTCACGCTTTCCCCCAGTTGGGGCATGAGCACTTTTGTTGCCATGTTCTATCCTCCTCAAGTCTAGAGGTAGTTATGAAAGATTTTTAAAAATGGGCCAGCTCTCTCATCGCTTCCAGCACTGTGTCAGGGTTTAGCATAAAGAATTTCTCCAGCGGCGGACTGTACGGCATCGCCGGCACATCCGGGCCGCACAGGCGCTTGATCGGCGCGTCCAGATCAAACAGGCAGTGTTCGGAGATAATCGCCGCTACCTCGCCGCCGACACCGCCTTCTTTATTGTCTTCGTGAACGATCAGCACTTTGCCGGTCTTCGCTGCCGCTTCCACGATCGCTTCTTTATCCAGCGGGTAGAGCGTGCGCAGATCGAGGACATGGGCGCTGATCCCTTCTTGGGCCAGTTTTTCCGCCGCCTGCAGGGCAAAGTGGAGCGTCAGGCCGTAGGAGATCACCGTGATGTCCGTACCTTCGCGCTTCACGTCCGCCTTGCCGATCGGCAGTACGTAATCCGTCTCTGGAACCTCTCCCTTGATCAACCGGTAACAGCGCTTGTGCTCAAAAAACAGCACCGGATCCTCGTCGCGGATCGCCGCCTTGAGCAGCCCCTTGGCGTCGTATGGCGTAGAGGGAACAACGACTTTTAGTCCAGGGACGTTCGTAAACATCGCCTCTACTGACTGGGAGTGGTACAGCGCCCCGTGAATCCCGCCGCCAAACGGCGCGCGGATCGTCAGCGGACAATGCCAGTCGTTATTGGAACGATAGCGGATTTTTGCGGCTTCACTGACGATTTGGTTCACGGCAGGCATGATAAAATCGGCAAACTGAATCTCTGCAATCGGACGCATGCCGTAAGCGGCTGCGCCAATCGCCACGCCGACGATCGCCGATTCAGCCAGCGGCGTATCGAGCACCCGCTCTTCGCCAAACTCCTCGATCAATCCATTGGTGGCGCGAAACACTCCCCCGCGCACTCCGACGTCTTCCCCTAAAATAAACACGCCGGGATCGCGGCGCATCTCTTCGCGCATCGCCATGGTAATTGCATCTATATATGAAATGACAGCCATCTCTCTTCCCCCTTACGCACCGTAGACGTGGGTTAAAGCAGATTCGGGAGCGGGATACGGGGCGTTCTCCGCATAATCCGTCGCTTCGTCTACTTCCGCCTGTACCCGTTCCAACAGTTCTGTCTCAGACGTGTCATCCAGCAAGCCGACTTCTTTCAAATAAGCGCCAAATCGCAGAACGGGATCCTGTTTCTTCGCCTCTTCGACCTCTTCGCGTGTACGGTATGTGCGGTCGTCATCGTCACTGGAATGCGGCACCAAACGGTAGGTAACCGCTTCGATCAGCGTAGGTCCCTCGCCGGCCCTGGCGCGTTCCACCGCTTCCTTCATCACCCGATAGGTTTCGATCGGGTCGTTTCCGTCTACGCTGACCCCCGTGAAGCCGTAGCCAATCGCCCGGTCTGCCACGCTCTCGCATGCCAGCTGTTTTTTCAGCGGGACAGAGATCGCGTATTTATTGTTTTCGCAGAAGAAAATCACCGGCAGCTTGTGAACGCCGGCAAAGTTGGCTCCCTCGTGAAAATCGCCCTGGTTGCTCGAGCCCTCTCCGAAGGAAGTAAAGACGACCAAGTCTTTTCCCTGCATTTTGCCGGCCAAGGCGATTCCTACCGCGTGAGGCACCTGTGTCGTCACCGGACTTGATCCGGTCAGGATATTCAGCTTTCTGCTGCCGAAGTGACCCGGCATCTGTCTGCCGCCGCTGTTGGGATCCTCCGCTTTGGCAAAAGCGGACAGCATGCAGTCGCGCGCTGTCTGCCCAAAGACCAATACGACCCCAAGGTCCCGATAGTACGGACAGAGGTAGTCTTTTCCTTTCTCCAAGGCAAACGCTGCCCCGATCTGTGCCGCCTCCTGTCCCTGGCAGGAGATCACAAACGGCACCTTTCCCGCGCGGTTTAACAGCCATTGGCGCTCGTCGATTTTCCTCGCCAACACCATGTAGTAGTACATGTCAAGCACCTGCTGATCGCTTAACCCAACGGCCTGATGCCGGTTTTGCGCCAGGTTGGACATGCTAACGCCTCCTTTGTCTCTCTATGATTGAATGGCCGACCCGTCTATGGCTAAGGCCGCTTCGCCGATCGCTTCGGAAAGTGTCGGATGAGGGTGAATGGTGTGGGCAATCTCCCACGGCGTCGCGTCCAACACCTGAGCCAATCCCGCTTCGGAGATCAGCTCGGTCACGTGCGGGCCGATCATGTGGACGCCGAGCAAATCGTCTGTCCGGGCATCTGCCACCAGCTTGACAAACCCGTCGTTTTCACCGTAAACCAGCGCCTTGCCGAGCGCTTTAAAGCTGAACTTTCCGGTCTTCACCTCATACCCCTGCCGTCTCGCCTCCGCTTCCGTCAGGCCAATGCTGGCCACTTCCGGGCGGCTGTACGTGCACCTGGACACCTTCGTATGGTCCAGGGGAGCAGGATCAAGCCCCGCCATATGCTCGACGGCGATGATCCCTTCGTGCGAGGCGACATGGGCCAGCTGCAGACCGCCGATTACGTCTCCGATGGCGTAAATGTGAGGTTCTGCCGTCTGGTAATACGGCCCTACCTCGATCACTCCTTCATCTACTTTTACTTCCGTCGCTTCCAATCCAAGGTTCTCTACGTTGGCCCGGCGTCCGACGGAGACGAGCATTTTCTCGGCTCGATAGCTTTGTACGCCGCTTGCGGTTTCTGCTTGAATCGTCAAACCGCCCTGCTCGCGAACGAGCGTTTCCGCAAGCAATTTGGCGCCTGTGACGACTTTTACTTTGCGCTTCTTCAGCAAACGGGCCATTTCCCGGCTGACCTCTTCATCCTCTTGCGGCAGAATCCGCTCGGCTGCTTCGATGATCGTCACCTCGACTTCCAGGTCGCTCAGCATCGAAGCCCATTCGATACCGATAACGCCGCCGCCGACGATGAGCATGGAGGCCGGCAGCGTCTCCAGTTGGAGCGCTTCATCGGCTGTCAATACGAGCTCTTTGTCAATCTCCAGGCCCGGTATCGTCCGCGGCCGCGAACCGGTGGCCAAGAGCAGGAACCGGGGGAGGATCATCTCTTGTTCCCCAGCCTCGTTCTCGATCCGCACCGCTCCTGCCTGCGGAGAAAAGATAGAGGGGCCCATCACCCGGCCGAACCCTTTGAAAACCGTGATCTTCGACTTCTCCATCAGATACTGGACACCTTTGTGCAGCTGATCTACGATCCCCTGTTTGCGGGCTTGCATCTTGCCGAAATCGATGCCCACCCCTTCGGCGACAATGCCGTATTTTTCCCGTTCTTTCAACGTCGCGTACACCTCTGCGCTGCGCAAGAGAGCCTTGGAGGGAATGCAGCCGCGATGCAGACAGGTGCCGCCCAGCTTCTCCTTCTCGACAATCGCCACTCGCATACCGAGCTGGGCCGCGCGTATCGCCGCGACATATCCGCCAGGCCCGGCGCCGAGGACGGCGAGATCAAATTCTTGTGACATTCTATTATCTCCTTTTCTTCACTGCACTTCACTTCGACAGTACGGATTTTCCGTTGCGTAAAAACGCGCTGCGGGACTTCGCTACGCGGGCAATCCTCTCCTCCGCCAGGCGATCTGCTGCCCGGTAGGAAGGAATGCCCTCCCGCTTCGCAATCTCGAAAACGCCCAAGATCGTGTTGTAGATTCCCTCCACTTTTTTCAGCGCCCGTTCGCGATTGTACCCTTGCAGTTCATCTGCTACATTGATCACGCCGCCTGCATTGATAACGTAATCAGGCGCATAGACGATCCCCATCTCACTGATGGTATCACCATGCCGTTCTTCTTTCAGTTGATTGTTGGCGGAACCGGCGATGACCTTTGCTTTGAGGAGCGGGATTGTATCGTCGTTGATGACCGCTCCCAGCGCACAGGGCGAGAAGATATCGCAATCCACGCCGAAAATATCGTTTACTCCAACCGCCTTTGCTCCAAAATCCGCGACGGCACGATCGACATTTTCCTGATTGATATCCGTCACGATCAGATCGGCCCCTTCTTCGTGCAGGTGCTTGCAAAGACTGTAAGCGACGTTTCCGACGCCTTGGATCGCGACGACTTTACCTGACAGGCTGTCACTGCCAAAGGCGATCTTGGCAGCCGCCTTCATGCCGCGGTAGACGCCGTAGGCAGTCATGGGCGATGGATTCCCGCTGGAGCCGAACTCGGGCGAGACCCCTGTCACGTAGTCCGTCTCCAGGTGGATCAGGTCCATGTCAGCTACACTCGTCCCGACGTCTTCCGCCGTGATGTAGCGTCCGTTCAGCCCTTGAATATACCGGCCCAGCGCGCGGAACAGCGCTTCGCTTTTATCTTTTTTCGGATCTCCGATGATGACCGTCTTGCCGCCGCCGATGTTGAGTCCAGCAGCTGCGTTTTTATAGGTCATGCCTCTGGCCAAGCGCAGAGCGTCGACGATCGCTTCTTCTTCCGTACGGTAGGGCCACATCCGCAGGCCGCCAAGAGCAGGACCCAAGGTGGTATCGTGTATCGCGATCACGGCTTTTAGCCCGGAGTTCTCGTCCTGGCAAAAAACCAGTTGCTCGTAGTCGTAGCGCTGCAGATAGTCGAAAATTTGCATAGAATAAGCCTCCCGTAGTGTGGTCTGATCAGTACACATTCTTCCATCAAAGTTTTTCTTACTGTATCAGAAAGATTAAGCTTCAGTGTATAAGCATCCTGATACAGCATGAAAAGCATCCGCTAAAGAAGGACCTGCTTCTTCGAAAGGGCTTCTCTAGAAGTTTTTCTTACTGTATCGGAAAGTTTAAGCTTCAGTGAATAAGCATCCTGATACAGCATCAAAAGCATCCGCTAAAGAAGGACCAGCTTCTTCGAAAGGGCTTCTCTAGAAGTTTTTCTTACTGTATCGGAAAGTTTAAGCTTCAGTGAATAAGCATCCTGATACAGCATGAAAAGCATCCGCTAAAGAAGGACCTGCTTCTTCGAAAGGGCTTCTATAGAAGCTTTTCTTATAGTTTACTGCAATATCTTCGTCTATGTACTTTAGCAAAAGATATGCCAACTACGGAAAGCGTGAAAGCGTTTTATTCACTTTGATATACTATGCATTATTTTGCAGAATCCGACTAAAAATTGCATGCAATAAATTGCACGATAGGTTAATCCTTGTGCTCTTGCTGAATCCCGTATTTTTCCATTTTATAGTACAAACTGCGAATGGAAATGCCCAGCCATTTGGCCGCCTCTGTCCGGTTCTGTCCGCATTCCGCGAGCACCCTGGCAATATGATACCGCTCCGCTTCTTCTAAAACCGCCTTTAGCGGGCTGGACATCGCTTGTTTGCGGTTTGCCGGCTGCTGGTCACTCTCCATCCCACCCTTTGCTTCAAGCGGCGGCAAATGTTCGGGCAGGATCGTCGATTCACTGAACTTCATGTTGATCATCGCCCTTCCCAGCACGTTCTCCAGCTCGCGAACGTTCCCCGGCCAGTGATAGGCGCACAGGATCTGCAGTGCCGCCGGTGCGATCCCCTCGACGTTGCGCCCGTATTCGAGATTGTGCTTGCGCAACAGATGCATGGCAAGCGGATAGATATCCTCGCCGCGCTGCCGCAGGGGAGGTATGTGGATCGGGACGACATTCAGCCGGTAGTACAGGTCCTCGCGGAATTGTCCGGTTTGAATCGCGGACTCCAGATTCACATGTGTGGCCGTAATAATCCGAACGTTGATCGGAATCGCTTTGGTACCGCCAACGCGGACGATTTCCCGCTCCTGCAGGACGCGAAGCAGCTTTGCCTGTGTGCTCATGGACAATTCGCCGATCTCATCGAGAAAAATGGTACCGCCGCTTGCTTCCTCGAACAGCCCCGGCTTTCCGCCCCGCTTCGCACCGGTGAAGGCGCCTTCCTCATAACCGAATAGTTCGCTCTCCAGCAGAGATTCCGTCAATGCAGCACAGTTCACCCTGACAAACTGGCTGTATTTGCGCTGGCTGGCATTATGTATCGCATGGGCGAACAGCTCTTTGCCCGTCCCCGACTCTCCCCGCAGCAGCACCGTCGCCGGGGTCATCGCGGCCCGTTCGGCCTGTTCGATCGCCATCCGAATCGGTTCGCTCTCGCCGATGATGTCGGCAAACGTGTATTTGGCCTCCAGCTTGCGTATGATGCGGCGGGCTTTCTCCAGCTCCTCGGTCAACGTCTTGAATTCGGAGATATCATGGATGACGGCGACGCTTCCCTTTAATATGCCGTCCACCATCACAGGGGCGACGTTCACGATCACATCTCGCCGGTTCGGTCCGATTTTCATCGGGACGCCGCGCACCGGCTTTTTCGTATGTAAGACCTGCATATGCATGCTCTCTCCCTCGGAGATGTCTACCGTAGCAGGTTTTCCGATGACATCTTCATAGGCCAGCCCGGTCAACCTGGTATAGGCAGGGTTGATCAGCAGCCCGTTGCCATCGGCATCGACCACCGAGATGGCTTCGTCGGAAGAGTGGATAATGGCCTGCAGCATGCTCTTTAACTCTTTTAGATCGGTGACTTCTTCAGCCAGTGCCATGACTTCAGTAATGTCGCGGAAAATCGCCACAGCTCCGACAATTTCGCCGGATTCGCCGCGCACCGGCACCCGGTTGGTGATAATCCGCGTCTTGCCCAAGAGCTCCTGCTCCTGATGCAGTTCGGATTGTCCCGTCTGCAAGACGATGTGCAGCCTGGTGTTGGGAATGGTCGCCTCTGCGCGTGTGCCAATCACCCGCTTGGCCTCTAGACCCGTCAATTGTTCTGCAGCCTTGTTAAACAAAGTAATGACCCCGCTGGCATCAACGGCGATAATCGCATCGTGGGTGGAGTTAAGCATGAAATCGTATTCCCTTTGGCTGTACATGCCCCTCCCCCTTCACCCCTATTAAAGAAGCATCGCATTCCGTCCCAAGGGCTCCTAAAATCAAAAACTTTTTTACGAAACTAGTATAACTTCTAGACTTCTCTGCCTTATCCTGCTTCCGAAGTGTTTGAACGTATTTTACGAATTCATTGATAATGGAACTTCATCATATTTGCCGAGAAGGACCTGCTTCTTCGAAAGGGCTTCTATTTAGAAGCTTTTCTTACTGAATCAGAAAGTTTAAGCTTCCGTAAATCAGCATCCTGATACAGCATGAAAAGCATCCGCTAAAGAAGGACCTGCTTCTTCGAATGGGCTTCTATTAGATGATTTTCTTACTGAATCAGAAAGTTTAAGCTTCCGTAAATCAGCATCCTGATACAGCATGAAAAGCATCCGCTAAAGAAGGACCTGCTTCTTCGAAAGGGCTTCTATTAGAAGCTTTTCTTACTGAATCAGAAAGTTTAAGCTTCCGTGAATCAGCATCCTGATACAGCATGAAAAGCATCCGCTAAAGAAGGACCTGCTTCTTCGAAAGGGCTTCTATTAGAAGCTTTTCTTACTGAATCAGAAAGTTTAAGCTTCCGTGAATCAGCATCCTGATACAGCATGAAAAGCATCCGCTAAAGAAGGACCTGCTTCTTCGAAAGGGCTTCTATTAGAAGCTTTTCTTACTGAATCAGAAAGTTTAAGCTTCCGTGAATCAGCATCCTGATACAGCATGAAAAGCATCCGCTAAAGAAGGACCTGCTTCTTCGAAAGGGCTTCTATTTAGAAGCTTTTCTTATTGTACCGCATTTCTAGCGTTGGACAAGAGATGGAGAATCGTTTAAGATGGGGTTGGCTTATTTTTTACATAGGAAAACGGGAGTTCCTGTCGGCAGGCAAAGGATGTGATCGAGAATGCTCGGGCAAAAGCTGGTCGCCCTCTTCATCATGGCTGTCCCGGTTGTCGTCGCCGGATTCGGCATCAAATTGATGCGGGACACCTTTTATCAATACTTTGATCCGGAAATCAACCAGTTCCTTTGGGGTCATTTTTTATTGGGAGCGGTGTTGTTCGTCATCCCGGTCGCCTTTATCGGCGGCTTTGTGCTCCATCATGACCGCAAACGCAACCGTGTACAACCCCGGTTTATGCGGCGCGACCCCGAGGAGGATGACTAGGATATAACGCTGTGCTGCCAAGGCCTTAAAAACTCAGCCCTTGGCCTCTTTTTTAACATGTTTCAAGATTCATCCCCTATCCTCTGCAGGTAGGGGATGAATCTTGGTTAGGCGAAGCCTA
>NZ_JBJQOQ010000011.1:0-146909 GCF_046036945.1 Brevibacillus sp. B_LB10_24
TCCCTTGTTGTAAAAATCAGCAAGGGAGTTTGTCTGCAATCTGAGTACGGTTTACCGTACTGTCTACCGAATTCAGGTGACGTCTACGGTACGTTTCACAGGACCTAGTCCGAAAAAAAAGCGTACTTTGCAAAAATGAAATTCCACACAATAATGGGGGGGTAGATCGCGATCCTACGAAAAATAAGAGAGGATGATCGTCATGAAACTGATGGTTATTGCTGCACATCCCAATTTAAATCATTCCCGGGCCAATCGAGCATTGGCACGAGAACTAAAAAATCACACCGACATCCATTTTCGCGACCTCTATCAGGAGTACCCCAATTGGAGTATCGATGTAGAGAAGGAACAACAACTGCTGTTACAATATGACCGGATTGTGTTTCAGTTTCCCTTTTATTGGTATAGCTGCCCACCTCTTTTAAAAAAGTGGTTTGATGATGTATTGACGTTTGGCTGGGCTTTTGGACCCGGGGGAGATCATTTGAAAGGCAAAGAGTTCTTGGTCGCGACAACAACAGGAGGTACTGAGGGAGGATACCGTTCAGGAGGTGACAATTGGTTCACGATCAGCGAATTATTAAGACCGATACAAAGAACCCTCATGAGATGCAACGGCACCTATCTTCCCGCCTTCATCACCTATAATGCGGATAAAGGCTCGGATGAATATCTCGAACAAGAGGCTAAAAAGTATGCGGAACATATCCAGGCTTCCATGCGTGTGCTCGTTCATTAATCTTAAGACAAAAAAGAGCGAAACAAAACAGCCGCCCAAAACGTGAACATGTCGTTTTGGACGGCCATTCGTTTCTCACACGGTTTCACTGCTCAGTACCTGCAGTATTTCCAGCATCCTGTTCGTTAGGGGAGGGGGCAGCCGCGATACTCTCTTTTTTGGTAGTGCCAAGTATGACCGGGGCATGTTTATCCCTTTCCTTTAAAAGTTCCATTACGGCCAAAAACACCCTGTATTGGCGTTCTTTCTCCTTCAGACGAAGCGGAACTCTACTGTTTGATCTCGAAAGAGGATTTGATATTTTCGATTTTCACGATGTGTTAAGGTGACGTGTACAACCCGAAGCAAACGAACAGCAACAAATACTGCGTAAGCACAAGCAAATATACTTTCCTCCAGGTTTTTCGCTCTTGTTCATGCAGTTTTTGAAACGAATTGCAGGCTCGCTTTTCCAAAACAAAAATTTGATAAACATAAACATTGAGTCCAAATACCAAGAAAAGCCCAATCAAGAACCACATAATCGAGTTTTCGTATTGATACAAGAGTCTTGCCACATACAGCTGCGAGACTACGATGACCAATCCCAGTGCGATAAAAACCGCGACAACAATTGTAAGCTGATCTTCAATCATGCTTGGCACCTCTTGCATCCAAAAATAGCCAACAAACAAGCAGCTGCAAAACACTCAAATACACGATAAACAGGAGGGAATCACCATTTACAGAATCCATGAATTGACGAATGACAGAGAGTGGTTCCGTAAATACGTGGATCGTATGAAAGCGGAGAAATCTCCCGATATAGATTCCAATACTCGACAACAATACAAACAGGAGGAAAATCAATTTTTTCCACTTCAGGCGAGATAACAGAAGCTGCAACTGTTTGTGCATCAGTACAAAATAATAGACCGCTAACAATACGCCACATGTCAAAACGGAAAAATTCCACCATTCATGTAACACTAACCCTTGTCTAAATTTAAATGGAAACATATTTAGGTGAATCAAATCTGTAACGACATAAAAGATATTGGGAGATAACAGAATAAAAACGGTGTAGAAAAACGCGTTGAGCGGGAGCTCTTTCTTGCTTTTTCCGGTGAACAGGGGCAACAAAAAAGAAAGCTCCAAAGCTGCAAAGGCAAGAAACATGTTTAAAATCATAAACCAATACCTTGTATCAAAGACGAGTAAAAGTAAGATATAGAGAAAAAAACTGATACGTGCCTTGTTACGTTCGTTCATAATAAGGCTCCTTTACTATACTGGTTTTTCCTATAAAGGAAATTACCATTGTGTTAGGGGACTACTCCCGATTAAATAGACGAAACGAACAAATTAGTTGTTTCGTATTGTGCAATTTTTTCGAATCGAAGGCTACATTTAACGAGGTGAGGGTATGGATGTTACCCAACCTTTTCTGAGAATAGGGGATATTCAAGTTTATCAAGGGAGGGAAGAAGAAATATTTGTTTTAGGTATTATTTTCAAAAAATTATTGCCAAGTCTCGCTCTGTGGAGTATAATAATATCACGCAAGAAATTGTCCGTACATTATAACATACCAACATACTTACATACCAACATACTAACATACTTTATCATTAGATTTCTGAATTGGAGTGAACATTGTGAGAGAAAGATTGAAAGCAAATCCTGCAGAAGAAGTTATTCGATACCTTTTCGAGCCTGCGCTTCAGGCAGAGGTGAAACGCTCGTTTGAGACAATAATTCAAATCAATCAGGCCCACCTTAGTATGCTGGTCAGGCAAGGCATTGTACAAGCGGAGACTGCCCAAAAAATATTCGAGGCGATCAAAATGATGGAGGAGCAGGGACCGGAGCAGCTTGAGCTCGACCCAAACCTTGAAGAATTGTATTTTAATATGGAAGCTTTTATTATTAAGCAGGTGGGAGTAAATGTAGGGGGGCAGTTGCATACAGGTAGAAGCAGGAACGATCTGTACGCTACAGTGACAAGAATGAACACCCGCAAGTACATATTATCCATCATGGAATCTATCAATACACTCAGGTACTCCTTGCTGAGAGTGGCCGAATCACATGTAAATGTTGTAATGTCTGGATACACCCATTTACAGCCTGCCGAGCCGATTACGTTTGCCCATTATCTGTCAGCTGTGCTTCATGCGTTGAACCGAGACTATATGAGAGTAGAACAGGCTTTAAGGCACATCAACCTTTTGCCGCTTGGCGCGGGTGCGATGGCTTCCACCACGTTTCCGATCAATCGCAAGCAGACGGCGGAATTGCTCGGCTTTGACGACATTTTGCAAAATTCTCTCGATGGCGTCGCATCGCGGGATTATATTTTGGAAACGTTGTCGGCCCTGAACATTTTGATGTTGACCTTGAGCCGTTTTTGTCACGATCTGTACATTTGGTCAACGGAGGAATTTGCCATTGTGGAGGTGGGTGACTCAGTTGCCGCATGCAGCAGCATCATGCCGCAGAAAAAAAATCCGATTACACTAGAGCACATTAAAGCGAAGGCTGCTCACGTACTAGGGATATTGGTTTCCGCTTCGGCCAGCATCAAGAACACTCCGTATGGCCATTGCAGGGATGTGAGCGCAGAAAGCATCGCGTATGCGTGGAATGCATTTCACGAGGTAGAAGCTTCACTCCAGCTTCTCAGAGCGACCGTAGAAACTTTGAAGATAAAGGGAACCCGTATGCTTGAGAGGGTGACGGCTAATTATTCTACTGTAACTGAGCTAGCCAATACGCTCGTCCGTGAAACTGATGTATCGTTCCGGGAGGCTCATCACGTTGTTGCACATCTGGTGGCAGAAGCGCTTGAACAGGGAAGAGAAGCAAACGAGATCAACAGCTTGATGGTAAAGAACGCCGCAATGCGGGTACTTGGACGAGAGTTGCCCTTATCCGAGGAAAGCATTAAAATCGCGCTGAATCCGATATTGAATGTACAGTCCAAAAGTGTGCCAGGAGGGCCTGCCCCTACCGAGGTTCAAACCCAACTCGACTGTTTGAAAGAGAACATTGACAGTCATTCCGATTGTCTTGAACAACAAAAGGCGGCAATAGACGCTGCAAGAAAGTTGCTTGAAAGAGAAGTGAATCAGTTGCTGTCCTTACAAATTGGAGGAAGTTAAATGAATGAAATCAATGAAGAGAACGGTTTTCCCCTATATTACCAACTGAAAGAGTTGATCAAGAAAAAAATTGATAACGGTGAATGGAAGCAGGGGGATCAATTACCGAATGAACTGCACCTTGCCGAGGAGTACCAAGTGAGTCGTTCAACCGTTCGCCAAGCGATCCTTGATCTGGTCAGGGAAGGGGTCTTGTACCGAAAGCAGGGGAAAGGAACGTTTGTTTCAAAACCCAAGGTGGAAGGAGATCTTATCAACTTCTACTTTCCGACCGAATTAGGGACCAAGCACGACCCCATTCGTTTGAGCGAAATACCGTGTCCTGCGTCCACTGCCAAAATTCTCGAGGTAAACACGGACGAACCTGTTTATGAAATAGTCCGTCTACGTTACTTTGGAAATGAACCAGCCGCAATCGAGACGTCATACGTTCCGGCTGTGTTAGCTCCCGGACTACTCAACTACAAGCTGGAAGGAAAGTTGTATGACTTGCTACCGCAAGTTTACGGTCTCAACATTTCTAAAGCGAAAAACTACATTGAGCCGATTTTGCTGGATCGGGTGGAAGCAAAGCTGTTGGAAGTTGACAGAAGCCAACCCGCCTTAAAAATGACAAGACTAGGCATGTCTCTGCAAGGTAAGCCGGTTATCCTGACAATAAGCAAAATAAGGGGGGACAGAGTAAGAATGTTTATCCATTCAGGATGACCTGTTCATACATATCTTTAGAAACAAGAGGAGGGTTTTATTTGAAGGGGAAGCAAGGCATCGTCACGCTGCTGGCGTTAATCTCCACCCTGTCGATTCTGTTCGCAGGGTGTGGGACAACCCAAGAGGGGCAAACTCCATCCAACCAAGGGCAAGCAAAGCCGGTAGAAACCAGGCTGCTGTTGGGGACGTCCAGTCAAGGGGGCACCTATTATGTCTGGGGAGGCGGCTGGGCCAAAATCATGGGGGAAACTGTGCCTGGGACCGACATTTCCGTCGAGGTCACCGGTGGTCCTGCGTCCAATATACAATTGATTCAAAAGGGAGAAATGGATTTAGGATTTGCCACAAGCTGGCTCGCCGGGGAAGCGTATAGCGGTACGGGCTGGGCTAAAGAGAAGTACGATCAGATTCGTGCAATCTTCCCTATGTACGCAAGCGTGATGCATATATACTCCCTTAAGGACAAAGGGATTAAAACGATTGGTGATTTTAACGGGAAGCATGTTACTACAGGTGCCCCCGGCAGTACCAGTGATCTAGCCGGGAGGGCACTATTGGAAGTATTAGGCGTTAAGCCGAGCAAAATCAGCAGTTTGCCAACCAATACGGCAATTGACAACCTTCGCGACGGTACGGTGGACGCAGGATTTGCCGTCACTGGGGTCCCCGGACCGTTTATGCTCGATCTTGAAACGACCCACACTATCCAACACATTGGGTTGAGTCAGGAAGAGATGGACAAGGTAATTGGCCAATACCCTTATTGGTCGCAAGGAGTCATACCAAAAGGAACGTACAAACACCAAACAGAAGATACGCCCGTCGTTGCGTTCTGGAACATCGCCATCGCTTCCAAAAACTTATCAGAAGATTTAGTCTACAACCTTGTAAAGGCAACTTTTGAGAAACACGAAGCCTTGTTGGCCGTCGATCCTTCAGCAAAAGAAACAATTATGGAGAATGTGATTAATAGTACTATACCACTTCATCCGGGGGCAATCAAATACTACAGAGAGAAAGGGATGCAAATTCCGGACAACCTGATTCCCGAAGAGGCGAAATAATTCGGAAAACTCTTCCCTTCTTCTTAAGCCTTGCTCTCAACGTCTTCTTAAGCCTTGCTCTCAACGGGAAGGTCCAATTCCCGTATGTGTGTAGCGGTTTATAGAGCAAAAACATCATGCCGGGTTACATTCGGAAAAAGGAGATGGTTGCCATGTCGAAGCGGCAAGAAATGGATTCGCAAGGCGACACAGTGATCGATGAAGCAAAGTTGGAGGAAGGCAACGTGAAACGCGAGTTGGGAGGGTTCTCACGTAAACTGATTACGGCGATCGCGATATTCATGTCTGCTTTTCACATCTGGGTACTCGGATTTTACCCGGTTACCCCATGGATTTTATATACGCTTCATCTCGGTCTGGCGGGGGTTCTGGTGTTTTTTTTATACCCGATGAGCAACAAAGGGTTGCGTAACACAATCCCCCTTTGGGATATCTGCCTTGCTCTCTTGATGGCGGCCGCTACAGGATATTTTATTCTGGAGATGGACGAACTGATCTATCGGATTGGGGTTGCGCCAACTGCTTGGGATCTGGCTGCAAGCGCGATTATTGTCATTCTCGTGCTTGAGATCACTAGGCGCACAACCGGTATGATTCTTCCCGTCCTCGCTATCATTTTTATTCTGTATGCCCGCTATGGGAGCAACCTGCCTGGCATCCTGGGGCACCGCGGCTATAACTGGGATCGGATTCTCAGCTATTTGACCAGTTTGGACGCTATCTACAGTGTCCCGATCGGCGCTTCTGCCAGCTTTGTGTTTCTCTTCATCTTGTTTAGCTCGTTTTTGAACGCTACCGGGGCGAGCAAATTTTTCATCGATTTTGCCTTGGGTGTAGCGGGTGGAACGAGAGGAGGTCCGGCAAAAACGGCCATCATTTCAAGTGCCTTGTTTGGTTCCGTTTCCGGAAACTCGGTAGCTAATGTGGTATCGACAGGGGTTTTTACGATCCCGTTGATGAAGAACATTGGGTATTCTCCCCGTTTTGCCGCTGCAGTTGAAGCGGTGTCATCCACCGGCGGACAAATCATGCCGCCCATTTTGGGATCGGCTGCATTTATCATGGCACAGTTAGTCGGTGTTTCCTACCTGGAGATCGTCATAGCCTCGATCATTCCTGCTCTTCTTTACTTTTTGACCGTTTATATCATGGTAGATTTGGAAGCGGTTAAATTAGGGCTAAGAGGCCTCCCTAAGTCGGAATTGCCTGTTGTTAAGCAAGTGTTGGTGAAGGACGGATATTTGGTTATTCCGCTGCTTGTGCTTATTTTTGTGATGACAATTATGAAAGCAAGCCCGATCAAAGCAGCCATTTGGGCAATTGCCTCGACGCTGATTGTGACTGCCTGGAAGAAAGCAACACGTATGGGCCTATCCCGGATTCTTGACTGTCTGGCGAAAGGAGCGGAGTCCGCTTTAGGGATGATTGCTGCTTGTGCTACTGCCGGAATCATCATCGGGGTTCTCAACCTGACAGGTACGGGGCTGAAATTTGCCGGTTTGGTTATCTCTTTATCTGGCGACATTCTGCCGATCGCGCTCATTTTGACGATGCTCGCCACCAGCGTGCTTGGAATGGGGCTTCCCACCACCGCGGCTTATCTGATTACCGCTGCCGTGGTAGCACCGGCACTGGTACAAATGGGTGTCTCTACATTGAGTGCGCACATGTTTGTGTTTTACTACGCTTGCTTGTCGGCGATTACCCCACCAGTAGCCTTGGCCGCCTATGCAGGCGCGGGAATTGCCAAAGCGAAACCGATGCTGGTTGGGATCACTGCAGTCAAATTAGGGTTGGTTGCGTTTATCGTTCCCTTTATGTTTGTCTACGGACCCTCTCTACTTTGGCAGGGATCGATTTGGACCATTTTAACTTCCACCATGACGGCTGTCATCGGTTCAATCGCTCTTGGTTCCGCACTACAAGGATGGTTCTGGGGGAGAAAAGCAAACGCGTTGAGCAGAATCATCCTCGGGATCGCCGCTATTGCCCTGATCAAACCGGGCATTCTTTCTGACTTGATCGGGATTGGCCTGATTGGCTTTGCTTTCCTTCTTAGGTACGTAATATTTTCTGAAAAGGTTGATGATTCCCTTTCTTCCACTAAATTCTAACGATAGGAGGACGTTTTCGTGAAATTTGCCATCATAGGTGCCGGTAATGGAGGTCAATCGATGGCCGCTCATCTTACTCTGAGCGGTCAGGAGATATCACTGTATGACATACAAACTGATCTCGTTAAGAAAATAAACCAGTTGGGAGGGATTACAGCCGAGGGTGTTGTAAACGGCTTTGCCTCTATTACCGCCACTACAAACCTGGGAGAGGCGGTCCGGGGAGCGGATGCTATTATGATTACGACAACCGCTGCCGCCCATCAACATGTCGCGAGGTCCATCGCACAATATTTGGAGGAAAACCAGATCATTATGATCTTTCCCGGTTACTGGGGCGCTTTGGAATTTGCTAATGTTCTGGAAGAAACCGGGATTAACAAGCGAGTCATTCTTGCAGAGACAGAATCACTTATTTATACTTGCCGCTATACCGAGCCAGGGAGGGTACATATCCGTAAAGTAAAAGATAGCCTGGAATTTGCCACTTTCCCGTCAGGTGATGCCGCTGAAGTGGTGGAGCGGTTGAAAGCAGTCTACCCGCAACTTGTCCCCACAAACAGTATCGTCAGAACTACGCTAAACAATGTCAATCCGGTTTTTCACGTTCCCATAACACTCTTGAACACAGGGAGAATTGAGTCAGAAGGAGACTTTTTCTTCTATCCGGACGGAGCAAGTCCATCTGTGGTAAACGTGGTCGAAGAGATCGATCGGGAACGGATGGCACTCGGTCGCGCGCTTGGGGTGGAACTTTCCACTTCTCTGGAGCTGCTTCGCCGTTTCTATCAGGTAGAGGCCGACAGTTTGTACGAGGGCATTCAATCCAATCAGGCGTACAGAGCGGGTCGTGCACCTACCACGCTGCGTTACCGCTATATCTATGAAGACATTCCCTACGGTCTTATTCCCATGGTAGAATTGGGAGAACGGTTGGGATTGAAGATGCCAGGTATGAACCTGTTGATCGATCTGGCTTCTATCGTGATGAAGGAAAATTTACGGGAGAAAGGCTTACACCTGAGCAATCTCGGTTTGGCTGACCTTTCTAAGGAGGAAATCGTTCGTCTGTTGTCGTAATCACTAACAATATGCATATGGCCACCCCCTGTGAGAATTGATACTATCACTCCTCACAGGGGGTGGCTTTTTTGTTCGTAGAACGATTACTTACCGCATCCAGTCGGCCTCCAACCTGGCATTTATACCGTGATTATAGAGATTACTTGTTCGGCTGGGAGTTGTAGCCTTTGTCCCCATAGGGCTTCAGCTTATCCAGCCATTTTTCCTCCAGCTTTGCCAGTTCATCTGCAGCATTCCAGAAGGCGTCTTCTTTTACCTTCAAGACTTCCAACACCTCGAAAACGAAGGCTTCCTCGCCGTATTCATTCCACTCCTTTTGGAGCGCTTTGTTAATGTGCGAACCGTTTTGCAGCTGAAACTTCTTTCCGTTTATGGTCTTCAAGTTCATCGTGCTGTCGACCAGGACCTTTTGATTTTTCGTATTCTTGATCTGGTAGACGCCGGCCTCTGTTTTCATTTCTTTGTACTGCAGCTTCAGTTCTTTCTTTCTGTCCATCTGCTCTCCCGCCTTTCCTGCTTCATTAGTCTTCAGCCAATATTGGCTGCCGTCCGGTTCTCTTTCCAGCAACGAGTGATCGATGAGATTTCGCCTCAGCAAGACGTAATCATGATATACATCCTGCAAAATGTGGTTGACTTCCTTTTCATCATACGTCCGGCCGCTTTCAAAGCGCTTGGTGGCCTCTTGCAGGACAACCAGCTTGTGTTTTTCCTTCCGGGGAAGACTGTAGAGGGGGCCGCTTGTTCCTTCCGGAAAGTATTTACGCAAGATCTTTGTTCTTTCATCCTGTTCGTCAGGGGAGGGGGTCGCCGCGATACTCTCTTTTTTGGCAGTGCCAAGGGTGGCCGGGGCATGTTTATCCCTTTCCTTTAAGAGTTCCATAACGGCCAAAAACACCCTGGATTGGCGTTCTTTCTCCTTCAAGACGAAGCGGTGGTTGCGAATGGTGGAAGCACTTCCGATCCCCAGCTCTTGTTGGATTTCGGCATCGCTTTTTCCTTGGTAAAACAGCCGCAGGAGAAGAGTCTGATGCTCCGTTAAACCTGTTAATTTCTTATCCAACTGGGTTAGATAATCGAAGACGGAATGGTGTACGTTATCGATGTGGCGCCGCATGTACCTTTCCGCTTCATAGAGAAGGCCGTCGGCGGGGTAGACGATCCCGGTCTCAACCTCATTGCCGCAAAGCAGGCAGACGTAATGATCGCCTTCCAATCTATAGCCGCGCTTCAATTCTTCCAAGGTAGCATTCCAAAACGCTTCGGAAACACTCATTAAGCAAACACATCCTTACAACGTTTGTCTCATAATAGACAATTTACTATTTAGTCTAGAGGAAGTCAAGCGATCCTGATTTTGGCCGGTTTTATCGCCGGGCCGCCGCGGTCATCCCATCCCTTTTCCTTCTCTGCGATAATTGATAACCTAGGAGATGGGCAGATATTCACATGAAAAGGAGCAAGCCAGACGAAATGACGATCAAAAACGGACAAAACCGCAAAGACATCCACCCAGGTCTCGAAGTGGAGATCGTTTTGAAAAAGGATCAAAAAACCGGAAAGACCACACGCGGGATTGTCAAAGACATCCTGACGAATTCGGCTCATCACCCGCACGGAATCAAGGTCCGCCTTCAGGATGGGCAGATCGGCAGGGTTCAGGCGATTATCGAGAAATCGTAATATCCGTGTCCACCCCAAAAGAACACTTGTCTTTTTGCGAAAAGTCATTTACCCTAGAATCATGCGTGTAGATGACCGACCGCATACAACTGCCGATAAAGAGCTTTTTACAGCTTGGATAGATAGTGGAGGAGACGGAGATGAAAGTAGCAAAATTCGGGGGAACCTCACTCGCGAGCGCAGCCCAGATCAAGAAAGTGTGTGACATCATCAGAGCAGATGTCAAGCGGCGCCTGGTCGTGGTTTCGGCACCGGGAAAACGATTCAAAGAAGACATCAAAGTGACGGACCTCTTGATCGCCTACGGAGAAAAATACCTCGCGGATGGTGAAGCAGAAGAGTTCAAACAAAAGATCTTCCAACGTTATACGGAAATTGCCGAGGAGCTTCAGCTCTCCCGGGAGGTCGCGGAAACGCTCACAGCCGACCTGCAGGAAGTCCTGACGGCCAAAAATACAGCGGACGCTGCCCGGTTTATCGATGCGGTAAAAGCGGCAGGGGAGGACACTTGCGCCAAACTGGTGGCTTATTACCTGAGGAGCTTGGGCGAAGATGTCGAGTATGTCAATCCTTTCGACGCAGGGCTGTTCGTCACGGATGAAGCAGGAAACGCCCAGGTCCTTCCGGAATCATACGAACGGCTCAGCGCTTTGCAGGATCGCAAAGGAATCGTGATTTTCCCCGGCTTTTTTGGATACACGAAAGAAGGGATCCTGGTCACGTTTTCCCGGGGCGGCTCAGACATCACCGGCTCGATCCTGGCGGCTGCCGTCAAGGCAGACTTGTACGAAAATTTCACCGATGTCGACTCCGTCTATGCCGTCAATCCGAATTTGGTGAAGCATCCCAAAGAAATTCGCGTGATTACATACCGCGAGATGAGGGAGCTTTCCTATGCGGGCTTTTCCGTGTTTCACGAGGAAGCGCTGCTCCCGGCATACCGTGCGGGGATTCCGGTGTGTGTAAAAAATACGAACAATCCGAGCGCTCCCGGCACGATGATCGTATCGGAGAGAGAGGCCAGCGAAAATCGGGTGTCCGGCATCGCCAGTGATACAGGTTTTTGCAGCATCTACGTCAGCAAGTACCTGCTGCATCGGGAGATCGGGTTTGGACGGCGCCTGCTGCAAATTCTCGAAGAAGAGGGATTGTCGTACGAGCATACTCCTTCGGGAATCGACAATATTTCCGTCATCCTGCGCAAAAGGGACTTCACCGATATCATTCGATCCCGAGTGGTGGATCGAATCCGCCGGGAATTGCAAGTTGATGACATTTTTATCGAGGAAGACCTCGCCCTCGTCATGATCGTCGGGGAGGGCATGAGACATTCTGTCGGCACTTCCGCCAAAGCGACGGCTGCGTTGGCGAAGGCAAAAGTAAACCTGGAAATGATCAATCAAGGCTCGTCTGAAGTCAGCATGATGTTCGGAGTAAAAGAGGTAGATGCGGACCGGGCCGTCATTGCTTTGTACAACGAGTTTTTTGCCGATCAACCACAATCGCTGCAGGCGATTTGAGTGAAACGACGCAGACAATCAGATGTCCTTCTGTCAGAAGGGCATCTTTGTCATTTTGGGAAAAACGGTGTATGATTTTTACAAACAACCAGAGAAAGAGGCTGAGAGATTGCCCGCGAACCCTAACATTCATCCCGAATGCGCTGCAGCCATTCGCCGTTTGATGCAGATAAAAAACCCAAAGTTCCAAGACTTTGCAGATTTGCGAACATACGGAAATGATCGATACTCTGAGATGGGCTGGGAGGAATTGAAACAATATCTGAACCCAACGACGATGCGGATTGTTGAACAATTTGACGATGAGGCCAACATTTTGTCAGCTTTGCGGTGGGTAGCCCGCGGACTGCCTGTTCCGTTAGCCATTCGCAAGGTATGGGCCGACCATTCCATGTATAGATACAAGTCGCCAAACAGAGAGTAAATGAAAAAGCGGTTTATCGGGGGAACGGCATGACGCCGTTCCAAGCAGACTCCGTTTTTGCGTTATGATTGATGGTACCTGTTCGTGGAAATGTAAGAAAAATGGTTGTTCCCTGCCCAAGTTCACTTGTTACCCGGATATGACCATGATTGGCTTTTACCAGACGTGACGCTATAGATAACCCCAAACCATATCCCGCTTTACCGCTTCGGGCTTTATCAACACGGTAAAATCGATCGAATATATACGGCAACTCTTCCTCGGAGATCCCTACACCAACATCCTGCACGACAAAAGTAACATCTTGACCTGTTTCGGCGACCGCTACCAAGATGTATTTCTTTTCTGTCGAATACTTTATTGCGTTGTCAATGAAGATGGACATGACTTGTTCAAAATGATTGGGTCGAACTGCGATGTGCACGCCTTCACCTGGGAAAATCGTTTCGATCTGAAAGTCAGGGTACAGCATGCTGAATTTCTCAACAACCACATTAAGAATGGGCGAAGCGTCGATTGTTTCGATAGGCGGTAGATCGCGATCGGTCTCAGTGCGACTAAGCTCTAGCAGCTCTACAACTAGCGCTTTCAATCGTTTGCTCTCATGCAGGGCAGCATCCAAAGATTCTTCCAAAACGGCGGGATCATCCTTGCCCCATCTTTTTAACAACGATAATTGTCCTTCAATTACCGCAATAGGCGTACGAAGTTCATGGGATGCGTCCTCAATAAACTGCTTTTGTTGTTGAATCGATTTCTCCAGCTTATCCATCATTTCATTAAAGATCATCGCCAGTTGGGAGATTTCATCTCCGTTTTGAAAAACTTCCACATGCTGTGTCACGCCGGTATTGCGTATCATTTTCATCGTCGCAGTGATCGCTTTCATCGGCCTGACAATCTGACCAGCCAAGAGATATCCGCCAAAACTACTTACGATTAGGGCTAATAGACCCGCACTGAAAGTGAACCACCAAAGGACGCTATTTAGCTCATCGAAGCTTTCCAAATTGCGAATCACCTCCACGGTACCTGCAACTGATGGAGATGATATGGGTGTTCGCATCACCAATAGATGGTCTTCCCCATGCCAAACCTCTTGCATTAACGGTGTTTTTACAGATGCGGGAGAAACCCAATCCAAAGGAACGCCCTGCGTTAAAGTTAAGATAGGTTTACTATTTTTGTCGAGTATCCGAATTAGTTGATCGGATTCGTTCATACTCCGTAAAAACTCACTACTGGAGTGAAGCTGTTCGTAGGATAGAGATCTTCCCTGGTCAGTTATATAACTGTAAATTTCCGAAGTCGTTTTTTGGATGCGTTGTTCTTCTTGATTGTAAGACCATTTACTGATAATACCGTATTGAATCCATCCAAATAGATTAAACAGTACAAACAGAAGACATGATGATGACAGTACTAGCCTCCACTTGATAGGTAAATTGGCAAATCTTTTTGCTAAGTTTTTCATAATCGAACCACATATCCTATACCGCGTACCGTCTGAATGATGCTTTCTTCTTCCGGACGATCTACTTTGCTTCGCAAATAACGTACGTAAACGTCTACTGTGTTAGGTTCAACAGGAGTATGAACACCCCAGACTTCATTCAGAATCGCTTCTCGAGACAAAACGCGATTGATGTTTTGCAAAAACATAAAAAATAGATCAAACTCCCGTTTGGTTAATTCAATTACTTGATCATTTCGTTTTACCTCTCTCGCTTCCATATCGACAGTGATATCCTTATAAGTCAACATAGAATGGGACGAGTCATTACGAGGACCTGTCCGACGGGAAAGGGCACGCATTCGCGCGAGTAATTCCTCAATGGCAAATGGTTTAACAATGTAGTCGTCAGCACCGCTGTCCAACCCGGATACCCGATCCAGGACGCTATCCCGAGCAGTTATCATTATGATTGGGATCTGTTTTACACTGCGCACGCGGCGACACACTTCTAATCCGTTCAAATTTGGCAGCATTAAATCAAGCAGTAGCAAATCCCATTCTTCAGCCATTGCTTTTTCAAGACCCATTCTCCCATCTTCAACGACCGTCACGGAGCAGCCTTCGTGTTTTAACTCCAGTTCAATAAAGCGAGCTATATTTTTCTCATCCTCAATCACTAGAACTTTGTTCATTGTTTTTCCATCCTTTTATGAGATGAGTATCGTTAAATCATTACATATCTTATATCAGAATTATGGAGATCTGATAGAAAAAGAGAAATTACATGAAAATCTAATCAACTTTTAATGAGATTTTCATGTACTACAAAAATACAGCGTCTCAGCGAAATCAAATGTATTCTTAAGGACAATTTCATTCGCGTTTTTTTAAGATGAACTTGTCACAAACAAGATGTGACAAACATGATAGGAGGGATTACTGATGAATAAAAAATGGTTGGCAACTGCACTGTCGTTAGTTGTTGTGGGAGGAATTGGAGCCGTATCATATAACTCAGTTTTTGCGGCTTCACCTAAAAATAGCCCGGCAGCCGTACACACAGTCCAAGATGTTCAACATGGACAACTTCAAAATGGCAATGTAAAAAACGCTGTTAGCGACCAAAATCAGCAAGACAATGACAAGGAAGTGGCTGACGACCAAAATCAGCAAGACAATGACAAGGAAGTAGCCGACGACAAAAAATAACAAGAAAATCCTTTTGTGATAATTCCCCTCAAAGGTGACAGTGTACGGCAAGGCCCGAACTATGACTTTGAGGGGATTTTTCAAATAAAGATTTTCGTGAAAGTTACAAAAATACGAGATCATAAGGTGGAATTCATAGATGGAATATTATCAGCAGGATCAGGATAATCGGAAAACTCCATCCATTTCTGACAAAATCGCTGCCGCTCCACAGCGAGGGCGACAGCTGATGAACAAGGTTCCCGAGGTTACGATTTTCTTCTGGATCATCAAGGTCCTGTCAACAACGGTAGGCGAGACGGCTGCAGACTTCCTGAACTTTAACCTGAACTGGGGCTTGACCAACACGACCTTTGTCATGGCTGTCCTCTTGCTCATCGCGCTGTTCTTCCAGTTTAGATCGAAGAAGTATGTGCCAGGATTCTACTGGCTCACAGTCGTACTTATCAGTGTTGTCGGCACACTGGTCACCGACAACCTCGTGGACAACTTCGGGGTCGCTCTTGAGACTACCACTATTATCTTCACCTTCGTGCTGCTTGCGACCTTTACTGTTTGGTACGCGAGCGAGAAGACACTGTCCATTCATTCCATCTTCACGGCGAAGCGGGAAGCATTTTATTGGCTGGCAATCCTGTTTACCTTCGCCTTGGGTACGGCAGCAGGCGACCTCACATCCGAGGGTCTCAACCTCGGTTACTGGAAATCGGCGATCATGTTCGCTGCACTGATCGGAGTGGTGCTCATCGCTTACTATCGCTTCAAGCTGCATGCAGTGCCTGCTTTCTGGATCGCCTACATCTTGACCCGTCCTCTTGGTGCCTCGCTTGGTGACTATCTTTCACAGCCTCGCGCTGAGGGTGGACTTGGTTTGGGAACAGTGGGAACTAGCATAATCTTCCTCGTAACGATCTTGAGTTTGGTCATTTACTTGACGAAAACGAGAAGAGACGAGATTTTGCTCCCGAGCTCAGCTGAGGAGTAGAGCAAATCTCTTCGATTGACCACATGAGTTCATTCGAATGGTATAATAATGCAGAGGGTAAAGTTCTTTTTCCACTCAGGCACGAGTATTTTCTTTGAAGCCGGTACAACGAAACACAAGGATGGTAGATGAGCATGGAGCGTTTTACCGAAAGAGCGGTTGACATAATCAAACGGATTCCCCCGGGAAAAGTGATGACATACGGGCAAATCGCGGCATTGGCCGGCAGCCCGAGGGGAGCCAGACAAGTCGTCAGAATTCTTCACTCCATGAGCCGAAAGCATCGACTGCCCTGGCACAGAGTCATCAACGTAAAAGGCGAGATCGGGTTAAAGGACGATGAGTTTTATACTAAGCAGCTGCTCTATCTCCAGGGTGAAGGCGTGGAATTTACGGACGGGCAGCGCGTAAATTTAGCCGTTTATCAATACCATCCAAGCGGGAGAGATCTGCCGTTCGACCCTGACTTGGAAGTATAATGGATAAAAAGGGAGTCCAGTCCCTAAAGACCATGTAAACGAAAGGAGTGGACAGCGTGATGACGGGTTACGATCCTTTGTTTCTTGGTGAGGAGGTTCCGCTGCCCCTTTTGCAGGGAAAAACGGCGGAAGATGCGCTGCAGGATGGAAGAGTGTATGACTTTACCCACTTTTCGATTGTGATGAATGCAAGGCGGAGGTTCGCGGTCTTTTCTGCCGCGTGCGTAGATGAAGGCAAGTTTTTGGAGATTCCAAGGAATAACAAATCGTGGCACTTCGATGAGCGGATCGGTGCAGAATATCAAGTTGGCCCTGAATACTACGTCCAGAACGACTACGACCGCGGACATTTGACGCGAAGAAAAGACGTCTGTTGGGGAACGCGCCAGGAAGCGGAAAAAGCGAACTACGACTCGTTTTGTTACGCCAATATCGCCCTGCAGCACCATAACTTCAACACGGGGATCTGGAACTGCCTGGAGGACTGGATTCTCTATCGTCTGAAAAATGAGAAAAAAATGCTCGTGATCACTGGTCCGATTTACAAGGAAACAGATGAGGAGTACTGCGGAGTCAACGGCAGGCCCGGCTGCCGGATACAGGTTCCGTTTGGCTTTTGGAAGAGTGTGTTTTTTGTCAACACGCAAAATCGTATCACAAACATGTCGTTCCTCATCCGGCAGAGTCCGGATCATTTGAACGAAGCATGTGAATATCAACGCCTGGAGACGTATCAAGTGCCACTCAGTACAATCACCAGAGAAACGGGGCTGCTGTTCAAGCCCGGCCTCTATGAAGCAAACCCGCTGTTCGTAGCGGTCAGCGGCTTGGCGGAAACAGAGCTTGACACCGCTCCAGTCAGACAGGTGATTCACCAGGCAGCAGATTTGATCATGGAGAGATAGTGAAACAATTGGGCTGAGAGGTTTTGACTAGGAGACTGTCCAAAAGGCAGCCATTGCCTTTTAGACGGTCTCTTTGTCTATGTTTTCGGCAGCCGAATCTGATCGCTTTTGCACAAATGAGGGTTTTATGAAGGTTTGCCTGTCGGTTCATGACGATAAAGGCATGAAAAGGCTTTGTGCTACATGGCTCATTGCGAATGTAATTCCATTTTTTGGCGGCAGGAACTTTATTTCCTGACGCCGAAAAATGAGTGTACTTAAAATAATAGGGAGAACCAAAAAAATTTTTAACGGGCTGTCGATTCAGTCAAGTTTCATTCGTCGTATACTTAGAGGCGGATATACTCGGACAGTTATGATACCGGTGTACAAGCTTCACTTTTAAACTGGAGGTACCAAAAATGAGATTTATGATGATTGTGAAAGCCACTACAGATTCAGAGGCAGGGACTCTACCCAGCCAAGATCTTATTGATGCCATGCAGAAATATAACGAGGAATTGGCAAAGGCCGGTGTTTTGCTCGCTGCTGACGGACTGCAGCCCAGTTCAAGTGGTATCCGAATTTCCTATCCGGAGCCTGGAGGCAAACCAAAGGTGATCGACGGTCCGTTCACGGAGGCCAAGGAATTGATCGCAGGATATACACTGATCGAAGTCAAATCAAGGGAAGAGGCGATTGAATGGGCGTTGCGCATGCCGGATCCCCATGGATTTGGACAGGGCGAAATTGAGCTTAGACAAGTGTTTGAGGCGGAGGACTTAACGAACAATCCTGAATGGCTGGCGAACGAAGCAGCACTTCGCAAACAGCTTAAGGAGCAGAAGAAAGCGTGACGTTGTCCCATACTCATCGGACCATTGACGCCATATGGCGAATGGAATCAGCAAAGCTGATAGCGGGGTTGACGAGAATGGTACGGGACGTGGGTCTCGCGGAAGACCTTGCCCAGGATGCCCTGCTGATTGCCCTTGAACGATGGCCGGAGACCGGCATTCCAGACAAGCCGGGTGCCTGGCTGATGACAACAGCCAAACGGCGAGCGATCGATCTGATACGAAGGACCAAACTCCGTGACGAGAAATACGCAGAGATTGCCCGCCATACGGATTTGTTTACAGAAGAAGACGTGGATCGTGCTTTAGACGGGGAGATCGAAGATGATCTCCTTCGTCTGATCTTTATGACTTGCCATCCGGTATTGTCACAGGATGCCAGAGTTGCCTTGACGCTGCGCCTGTTATGCGGGCTTACCACTGATGAAATCGCACGTTCTTTCCTTGTCGCCGAATCAACGATAGCCCAGCGGATTGTCCGGGCAAAGAGAACGCTAAGCGCGGAAAAGGTTCCTTACGAGATGCCGGCAGGAGAAGAACTCCAGGAACGCTTGTCTGCCGTACTCGAAGTCATTTACCTGATGTTCAATGAAGGGTATTCGGCAACCTCCGGGGATAATTGGATACGTCCGCTGCTCTGCCAGGAGGCGCTCAGACTGGGGCGCATACTTGCCGAGATCATACCTCACGAACCGGAAGTTCACGGACTGGTTGCTCTAATGGAGATACAATCCTCGCGGTTAAAAACACGGGTCAGTGCCACGGGCGAACCCGTACTTTTGATGGACCAAAACCGGGCGCGGTGGGACCGCCTGTTGATCCGCCGCGGCTTGGCGGCACTTGAGCGCTGCCAGAAGCTGGGACGGCCGCTCGGTCCTTACTCGCTGCAGGCTGCGATCACTGCTTGCCATGCTCAGGCGCCTACTGCTGCCGAAACGGATTGGATCCGCATTGCAGCCCTGTACGAAGCACTCTCCAGAGCATCGCCATCGCCGATCGTCGAACTAAATCGGGCAGTCGCCATCTCCATGGCCTTTGGTCCTGCTTTCGGACTGCAGATTGTGGACGAGCTTGGTACCGAACCTTCCCTGAAGGAGTACCATCTGCTGCCAAGCGTTCGCGGCGATCTTCTGGTGAAGCTGGGGCGGTTCGAGGAGGCCCGGGCGGAATTTGAACGGGCGGCGTCGATGACCCGAAATCTGCGTGAGCAGAAGCTTTTACTGAATCGAGCCGCAGAATGTGAGTCTGAAGCTTCGAATTAATTTTTTCTGCTGCCTTGTCGATTAGATGGTTTCCCGTTCGTCGTCATAATAGGGGAAGGGATACGGCATCCAGTAGCTGCCTCAAGCCATCTTCCCACTAGGAGGGGAACCATCATGCGATATATGTTAATGGTCAAGTCGACAGGGTACTCGGAGGCGGGGGTAAAGCACGGGCGGGAATACAACGATGCCATGATTGCGTTCAGGCAGTCTTTGGCGAGAGCCGGTGTACTCCTTGCGGCAGAAGATCTTCAGCCTAGCTCCAGCGGGATCAGGATTACGTATCCATTACAAGGGGGAAAACCTGAAGTGAATGTCGGCCCATTTCCGGTGGATCAACAGCTGATTGCCGGCTATACGCTGATCGATGTGACAACAGAGGAGGAGGCTGTGGAGTGGGCGCTTCGGATGCCGGTCCCAATCAGCCATGGTGAATATGAAATCGAGATGCGGAAGCTTCAAGAGAATCTTGATGCGATGCGCGACCCCAGAGCACTGGCTATGGAAGGCGATTTAGAGGACCAGATCAACATGCTAAAAAAATATAAATAATTTCATTACCCTTGTCGAATTCACCAATGTTCATTCGTCGTAATTATGAAATGACAAAATTTAATGGAAAGGTTGTTGAAAAATATGGGAGCACAATTAAACCCTTTTGTGATGTCGGAGGATGCCAGAAGCCAGGCCAATTTTTACGTAGAAGCACTCGGCGGGCAAATTCTCTCTCACTACGTTCGGTGAGATGCCGGGAACCCCGGAAGCGGTGAAAGATAAAGTCATGCATATGGCTTTGACGGTAGCTGGAACGAATACGCTGATGATGAGCGATTCCTTTGAACCGGTATCCGGCAGCCGCAGCATCTGTCTTGCCTTGACCTTTGACGATGAGACGGAAGCAAAAACGGCATTTGCCAAACTCAGCGAGGGTGGTGAAATCAAGTATCCTTTTGCCCTTCAGCCTTGGGGGGCTTATGGTGAAATCGTAGATAAGTTCGGAGTGACGTGGCAGATCACCAAACCCAATAGATAAAGGAGCGATGCTTGAATGAACCAGGAAGTAACTGATTTTATTGAAGCGATAAAGGAACCTTGGCAGAAGGAACTGTCCACTCATTTGCGCGAGCTTGTCCACAAAGCCATTCCGGACGCGCATGAACGTGTTCAGTATAAAAAACCCCATTTTTTGAAAAACGGAAAATACGCCGCTGTCATCTCCACATCGAAAGACGCGGTTAGCTTTACAATCTTTCATACTGCCGAGCTGGAGCTTCCGGAAGGCATGTTCGATGGTCCACCGGAAAGGAAAACACTGAAGCTGCGCAAAGGGGATACGTTTGATTCCGGGCAGTTGGTGTCATGGATTAGCCAGGCTTCAGGCTCACTTTAATCGCACGGGAATTTCGAATAAGTGGATTGCCATTTGCTTGTCGTACCTTTGTGGCAGACACGGCGGCTTGAATAGGGCTTTCTTATATCGCCCTATTTAAGCCCCTGTTTTTTTGATTGGCTCTTTTCGTGTAGATTGTTGCTATTTTGCCCATACTCCCAAAAATGATAAAATTCCGGAAAAGAGTGTTGAGCGATGTGGCAAGATGTTTACGCTGATTTTACTGATATACCTAAACAAGACCAAATTACGCTTTTTAATCGCCTAAAAGTAGATTTTTTCTCTACCGAAGAGGATTCAGGCTCACGTATCTTGGAAAGTGAACTAAATATTTCCGTATGATGATAGACGAATACAC
Organism: Brevibacillus sp. B_LB10_24; assembly: GCF_046036945.1. Lineage (NCBI taxonomy): Bacteria > Bacillati > Bacillota > Bacilli > Caryophanales > Paenibacillaceae > Brevibacillus > Brevibacillus sp. B_LB10_24. The sequence goes on from NZ_JBJQOQ010000011.1 coordinate 21,365, forward strand.
CTTGCCTAAAATTGCCGAAGAGCTTAATATTCACATCTCTACTTGCTTCTATTGGAGACACAAGATTCGATTTGCGTTACGTTCGTTAGGTTTTGAAGGATTGAAAGGTATTGTAGAAAGCAATGAAACCTTCTTCAAAGAGCCTTTTAAATGTCGTAAAGTTGAAGGCAGAGAACCTAAAGAGCGTGGTGGAAAAGACCCAAAAAGAGGAATTAGTGGTCTTAAAATCGCTGTTGTTGTAGCCCAAGACCGTAACGGTCAAGTAGTAATAGGAAAAGCTGGTCGTGGACGTGTACGAGCGGAGGAAATAGATGCAGTAGCTCTTATTGAACTAAAGCACCCCGTTAATAATAAGAAACAAGTATTTAATTTAATATTTACTATCGGCTGTAAGTATCAAAAATGCACCAATAACTAAGACAAGGATAAATGCCATTAAAGCTAAACCGAAAACATAAGGCTTTAAGAAAATACTTATAAGAACGATAGGAGACCCAACCATAGCGAATATTGACGCAAATTTAGTATAACGGATAAGATTTGGAGAGATTTCAGGTTCTTCTTTATACATCCACCTTTTTCCAAGTAAAATACTATCTTCTGGGCAATTATAAGTCCAAATCAAGAATCCATATAATGGAATCATAAAAATTACTGTTATGAAAATATCACTTATCATATTGTTCCCCACTAATTAATTTTTAATAGTAAGTCTTGTTCAATAAGAAAAATGACCGCCGCAGCAATTCTTATTTGAGGTATTCGACAAATTCGGATATTTTTCCTTCATCTTGAACTAAACCGTTAGTTGAACAAATATTATGATAATTATACTATGAATGGTTACTTTTTCCTATTTTTTATCTGTTATTACATAGCAACAAAGTTTCCGAAAACAGCCTTTTGATTTCATCGAAACTGCTCCTCCCGGATAAGAAATCTTCCTTACACTTAGAATGAAGAAACCTCTTTACATAAGTCAGAGATAGCGCTAACGTTGAAAGTGATCGTTTGGACAAGGATAGGGACATCCTTCTGCCCGAACTAGTGAAGATCTCGTTGCAACCTACACAAAAGGAGATTGGAAAAGTGAATGTAGAAAGTTCTCCAGAATCCTCAGACTCCCGTCAACAGGAAGCGGGGATGCGCGTGCTGGTAATGACCTCCGTCCAGGCCGAACGGGACGCCGTCTTGCGCGGACTTAACGGCTGCGGCCGCTTTGACGTTATCGTTGGCGGCGTTGGACCAGCGGCAGCTGCTGCCAGCACAGCCACAGCATTGGCTGCTAATCGGTACGATCTGGTCATCTGCGCCGGAATCGCAGGCGGTTTTGCCGGGATGGCGGAATTGGGCTCGATCGTAGTGGCGAGCGAGATTGTCGCCGCCGACCTGGGAGCCGAGACACCGGAGGGTTTTTGCAGCCTGGACAAGCTGGGATTCGGAACCGCCCGCGTTCCGGTCGACAGCGATCTCGCCGGCCAGGTGGCCAAGGCGATGCAGGCCGCCGGACTGGCCGCAAAGACCGGCCCCGTCCTCACCGTATCGACGGTGACAGGTACGGCCGAGACGGCTGACGAGCTGGCCCAACGGGTGGCGGGTGCGGCCGCCGAGGCGATGGAAGGGTACGGCGTCGCGACTGCGGCTCATCAAAGGGGACTGCCGATTCTGGAAATTCGATCCATATCTAACCAGGTCGGGCCGCGCAATCGGGCAGCCTGGCGGATCGAAGAAGCTTTGCGTGCGCTGGAATCAGCAAGTTCAGTATTACGGGAGGTATTATCATGAAGATTGCTTTTTCACCATGTCCCAATGACACCTTCGTCTTCCATGCCTGGGTGCACGGTCTCGTGCCGGGTGCGCCGAAGCTGGACGTGACGTACGCTGACATCGATATCACCAATGGCTTGGCAACTCGTCCCGACGGGCCGGAGGTGCTCAAGATCTCGTATGCAGCCCTGCCCTGGGTGTTATCCGAGTACGCGCTGCTGCCTTGCGGGGGAGCGCTTGGCAGAGGCTGCGGTCCTCTGGTGTTGACCAAAGGCGCCACGGCTGACCCGGCTGTGCTGTCCGGCCGCCGGGTAGCGGTACCCAGTGAACGGTCGACGGCCTACCTGCTGTTCCGACTGTGGGCAGCCCAAAACGTTCCGGGTGGTGTGGGCGAGATCGTCGTGATGCCGTTCCACCAAATCATGCCGGCTGTCCGCGACGGTCTGATCGATGCTGGTCTGGTGATCCACGAGGCCCGTTTCACCTACCCTTCGTACGGACTGACGCTGTTGGCAGACCTCGGCAACTGGTGGGAGACCGACACAGGTCTGCCGATTCCGCTCGGCGCCATCATCGCCCGCCGGACACTTGATTTGGACGCGATCGCGGGCTGGACACGCGCGTCGGTCGAATACGCCTGGGCCCACCCGGAAGCGTCGCAGGAGTACGTGATGTGCCACGCTCAGGAGCTGGCTCCCGAGGTTGCCAAAGCCCATATCGATCTGTACGTAAACAAGTTCACCGCCGATTTGGGCGAAGACGGGTACGCGGCGGTAACCGGCCTGCTCGACCGGGCTGCACGGGAAGGACTTGTGCCAGAAGTGGATTTGGCCGCGCTGAGATATTGACGATTGGAAGCAAGAGAGTCGCGCCGCTTCAACGCCATTGTGCCGTTGAAGCTGGCGTATTTTTTTTGCCGGAATCCGCTGCTTTTTTAGGAACTATTTCTGTCCCTGCCTGGTTAAACCGTGCCTAACGGCGTAAGAGGCAAGCTGCACGCGGTTTTCGAGCTGCAGCTTCTCCAACAGATTTTTGATGTGATTCTTTACGGTATTTTCCGCGATCACGAGAGTCTTGGCGATCTCGCGATTGGTGACGCCGGAGGCGACGTATTCCAGGATTTCTTTTTCCCGGGACGTCAGGACGCTGGGGAGAGGATCTTCATTCGTCCCTTCGCGAAACTGGTAAAAAATACGTCCGGCGAGCTCACGTGAAGTCTCCGTATTCCCTTGCATCAGCGAATGCAGGTAGGCCAGCCAGTCATCCGGGTCCATATTTTTCAACAAGTATCCTTGGGCCCCGAGCTGGATCGCGGCGAACAGATCCTTGATGTTGTCGGATACGCTTAAGATGACGATTTTGACGGTTGGAAACGCCTCTTTGATTCTCCGCGTCGCTTCCAGGCCGTCCCATACCGGCATGTGAATGTCCATGAGCACGAGATCAGGTGTCAGTTGGCGGCACAATTCGTATGCTTCGGGACCGGTGGTTGCCTCGCCGACAATCGTAAACAAATCACTCTCAGCCAGTATAGAGCGAATGGCTTCCCGCGCATGGGGATGATCGTCTGCCAGGATGACGCGACAGGTTGCGCTCAACGAAATTCTCTCCTTTTTGCTGGTTTGCAAAAACACCCATTCTCTTATCATACGAAACGGCACGTCCAAAAAGAAATAGCCCGATCGAGCCAGCTTGAAAAAGCGTCGGCTCTCGTATGATTAGGTATGATAACACGATATGGCAGGCGAATGGCAGCCGATCGTGCCAGCGCTGACAAACGGGGCGGGGGGAGAGGAATATGTACGGAAGCATCTATGAGTATCTGTTGGTCGTGCTGACCGGCTTGGCCAGTGCTCCACACTGTATCGGGATGTGCGGGGGGATCATGTCTGCCTGGACACTGCATTCAAAAGCGCCCCTGCTGCAGACGGTCATGGCCTATAATCTCGGCAGAATCATGACGTATACGGCTGTAGGCGCATGTATGGGATTTGTCGGTTCATTCGTCGATGTGGCCGGCGGCCTCGTGGGGGTCCAAGGAGCAGCCAATATACTGGGCGGACTGTTCATTCTGCTCTGGGTAGGGAAGAAGCTGGCCATTCCGCTGGCAAAATGGAGCCCCCTTCGGCTTCCTGCGGTTCAACGAGCGCTCGCCCGCACAAAAGGGGAAAAGGCCCTGGCACCTGTCTTTTTCAGCGGCCTCTTGCTCGGGTTCTTGCCCTGCGGCTTAACGTATGCCATGGAGATGAAAGCGGCCGCGACGGGGAGTATGTGGGAAGGGGCCTTGACATTAGCCTGTTTTGGCCTAGGTACACTGCCGGCTTTGCTGTGCGTCGGGGTGTTTTCCATCGTGCTGGGGAAGGCGCTGCGCACAAAGGTGCTGCTCTTCGCCAATGTTCTCGCAGCATGCATCGGCTTTGTCCTGATCATGCGGGGTCTGGTCATCAGCGGCTGGATTCCCAGTATCAATCCCTGGCTTTGGTGATCCGGCATCAGGGCTGCGCATCGAAGACAAACTGGGAGGTGATGGTTTGTCCTTCCTTTTCCACGACGATCTGCGCGACCCACCGGCCCACCATCGTCGGAATCAGCTTTGCGGTAAAGACACCGTCCGGCTCGCGCTCGGCAGAGAATGACAGTTCGCCGTGATCCATTTCCGGCATCGACAGCTTTACCGTTACGACAGCGTCTTTTCGCCCTGCTTCCTGTTCGCTTGGCAGGGAAATCTGCAGCTCGTTTTCCACGAGGATTTTGACCGGCTCCGACACCAGGTGGTATTGCAGCCCATCCTGCTGTGTGCTTGTCTCGGCCTGTTCAGGTTGCGCTGCAGCCGGTGCCGCTGCGGTAGCATGTTGATGGCCTTGCGCAGAGCAGGCGGTGATCCAGGGTACCCCTGCTGCCAGTACGCACAAAAGAATCACGAGGGATCTTCTGCTTTCGCTCATAAGTCCATCTCCCCTTTGCAAAAGAATGTATTTCTATATATAGGTACTATTGTTTTTTATTACTTATTCAGGATAAAAATGAAATTCTCTTTGCCCCCTCACACGCATATGATGTTTGTAACGGACATGCAGGGAAACCTGGCGGGTTGCCGGAAGGGGGCGTTTTCGTGGGAATATCCAGGCAAATTACCTTGCATATTTCGGGGATGACATGTGCTGCATGTGCCAACCGCATTGAAAAGGTCCTTCGCAAGGTAAACGGCGTAAACACCGTGCAAGTCAATCTCGCTATTGAAAAGGCGATGATCTCCTACCAGCCTGACGTGATCAATCAAGCGGACATAGCGGGGAGAATCGAAAAACTGGGATATAAAGCGACGGAAGAGCAGGAAGATAAACACCTGCATGAGATCGGCAGGCTAAAGAAAAAGTGCCTCATCTCCACCTTGTTGTCCATTCCCTTAATCTGGTCGATGGTCTCCCATTTTCCCTTTGCCGCATCGTCAGTTTGGGTGCCTGCCTTGTTCGAAAACGCCTTCTTTCAACTTGCGATAACGTTTCCCATCCAGTTTTGGATCGGCTTTTCCTTTTACGAAGGGGCCTGGAGGGCATTGAAAAACAGGTCGGCCAACATGGACCTGCTGGTTGTGCTGAGCACGTCCTCCGCCTTTTTTTACAGTCATTACCTGACCCTGCAGTCCATCGGCAGCCCTTCACGTCATGTGACACTGTACTTTGAGACAAGTGCCGTGATCATCACGTTTCTATTGATCGGCAAACTTCTCGAGGCGACTGCGAAGGGAAGGACGGTTCAGGCGATCAAAAGCCTGTACCAGTTGCAGCCAAAGTCGGCTGTGATCCTGCGCGGCGGCGAGCAGTTGACAATCCCGATCGAACAACTGGCAGCAGGAGATATTTTTATCGTCATGCCCGGGGAGAGAGTGGCTACTGATGGGATTGTTATTCGCGGAAGTTCTACGCTTGATGAATCGATGATCACGGGGGAGAGCATCCCCGTTGAAAAACTGGAAGGAAGTTTTGTCATCGGAGCGACGTTGAACCAGAACGGCATGCTGCATGTAAAGGCAGTTAAAATCGGCGGGGAAACTGCCTTGTCGCAAATCATCAAAGTGGTGGAAGAAGCCCAGAGCAAGAAGGCCCCGATTCAGAGGTACGCCGATGAGCTGACGGAAATATTCGTCCCGCTGGTGGTGACGATTGCAGCCATCACCTTTTTGGCCTGGTACTTCCTGCTTCACCCGGGCGATTTTGGCGATTCGCTGGAAAAGGCAATGGCGGTGCTAATCATCGCCTGTCCTTGCGCCCTTGGACTGGCCACGCCTACTTCCATATTGGTCGCTTCCGGACGGGGGGCCCGGTCGGGGATTTTATTCAAGCGAGGAGAACATCTAGAAACCCTGCAGAAAGTAGATACCGTTGTCCTGGACAAAACCGGTACGGTCACCAAAGGGGAGCCGGAAATAACCGATGTATACTGCCAAGGTGAAACATCGAAGTTCCTGCAGTTCGTCGCCGCTGCGGAAACGGGTTCCCCGCATCCCTTTGCTGCAGCAATCGTACAGACCGCTGCAAAACGAAACCTTCCGACGTTGCGAGCCGCCGAGTCTCATACCGTCCCCGGATACGGGATTAAAGCGGTTGTAGAAGGAAAACAGGTGATCATCGGTTCAGAAAAGCTGATGATCATGGAAGGAGTTACCAGAGAGGGAACAGAGTCGCTGGTGAACCAACTGCAGTCCGCGGGAAAAACCGTCCTGTACGTCGCCGTCGATCGGCAGCCTGCCGGCCTGCTGGCTGCCGCCGATACGGTCAAGGAAGGCGCCCGGGAAGTCGTCTACCGATTGAAGAAAATGGGAAAAGAGGTCATCATGGTGACGGGAGATCATCAGTTCGCCTCGACAGCCGTTGCTCAAAAAATCGGGATCAGCAGGGTGTACGCCGGCATGCTGCCAGAGGAGAAGGCTGCGCTCATCGAAAGGTGGCGACAGCAGGGGAAAACCATCGCGATGGTGGGAGATGGCATCAATGACGCCCCGGCCCTGACCGCGTCTGACGTGGGCATCGCGCTCGGTACGGGAACCGATATCGCGATCGAAGCCGCTGACGTCATCATCATGCAAGGGGATATGGGGGCGATTTCAGACGCCATCCGGCTGAGTCAAAAAACCATCGCCAATATCAAGCAAAACATGTTTTGGGCCTTGGCGTACAACTCCCTCGGCATCCCCCTCACGATGCTCGGGTACTTGTCCCCCTGGCTGGCCGGGGCAGCGATGGCGCTTAGTTCCATTTCAGTCGTGTTGAACTCGCTTCGGCTAAAACGCGTACGCCTGTAGACGCAGGATGTTCATACCTCGTTGTGCTGTCAGCGCAGCGAGGTTTTTTCTGTTCTTGCATGTGCCCATCCTTCGCGCGACACAAAATCGCCACATGAAATCGCTTAAAATAGCCCCCTTGAGTCATTCTTGCGGCAAGGGACAGCGGATATACTCAACTAAAATGCCGGCAGAAAACAGATGGGGAGGAGCAAGACAAGGATGAATGCACAAGCTGAGACTGCAAGGGAACGAGACTATCAAAAAGGCTTATACTTGGCTGTATGGCGTTGGCACTTTTATGCGGGGGTGATCTTTGCCCCATTTCTTATTTTTTTGTCCGTGACTGGAGCGGTCTACCTGTTCAAACCCCAATGGGAATCCTTCATGTATCGCGAACTAACCCATGTGCAAGAAATGAAAGATGAAATGGCCGCAAGCGAACAAATCGGAAAGGTGTCTGAAGCGTACCCGGACGCCAAAATCATCAGCTATCGTCCTTCATCTGCGCCCGGGAGAACCGCCGAAGTGGAGATAACACGGGGCGGGAAAGCGATAACCGTCTTCGTCAATCCTTACTCCGGCAAAGTGATAGGTGAGCTGGCCAATGACGAGACTTTTATGGAACGGATGAAAAATCTGCACAACGGCATGTTATGGGGAGGCGTGATCGCTAATCGATGGGTCGAATTAACCGCCTGCTGGGGCGTTATTCTGATCATAACCGGGGTGTTTTTATGGTGGCCACGCGAGCATAAGTCCCTGTTCGGCACCCTGATACCGCGATTTCGCAAAGGAAGGCGGATTCTGCTGCGGGATCTGCACGCGGTTACCGCGTTCTGGCTTTCTTTATTCATCGTCATCCAACTCTTTTCCGGTCTGATGTGGACAGATGTTTGGGGCAGTATGGCACACAGGGTCGTCGATGCGACCGGAACCGGTGAACCGGTCGGCGACCAGCCGTGGGAAGCGTATGCGTTTCCCAAGTCGACCATCCCGACGAAAGAAGTGGCTGACGTTCCCTGGGCGGCGGAAAATTTGCCTGTTCCCAGATCAGAAGCGGCAGGCGCGGCTATCATTTCCGTTGAAAAGGTGATGCAGATCGCCCAAGACAAGCAGATTCATCCCGGTTATAAGATTGCCTTTCCCCAAGCCGAAACAGGTGTGTACACCGTCTATCTCGATCCGGCAGAGGTATATCCAAACCGGCCAGCCCCCCAAACACAGCAAACCCTGCATATCGATCAGTACAGCGGAAAAGTATTGGCTGATTTTGGCTGGAAAGATTACGGTTTCATGGGGAAGCTGATTTCACTTGGCATCGCGTTTCATCAAGGAGAGTTTGGCTTTCTCAGTCAACTGTTTGGCCTCGTGATTTGTCTTGGCATCATCGGCATCGCAGCAGGAGGGTTGGTCATGTGGTGGCAGCGGAAACCGTCGGGCAGGCTGGGCGCACCGGCGATTCCGAAGAATATGAAACGAGTAAAATCGGTAGGGGTAATCGTGATCGCGCTGGGGTTTTTTTTCCCGCTCGTTGGACTGTCGATCGTGGTCGTCGCACTGTTTGATCTGCTGATTGTGAGAAGGGTTCCCCGTGTGAAGAGAATGCTTAATGCGTGACTATCGCAAGAAAGAGCGGCAGCCTCCTGGACTGCCGCTGTTTTGAGGAACATCCGTTCTCTTTCGGGTTCATGACTCTAGCTGTTCACATTGCCAAACCAGTAAAGTGCGGTTCTTTCCAGTTCTTTTACAAACGCATCTTTGCCGTCCATATACGCTTCAATGTCGTCCGGATAGTGTTTCGCAAGCATTTCTTTCAAATTTCCATACTGCTTAGCTGCTTCAACGTGTGTTCGGAGGAAATCCCTGACCGCCAAGTGGCGTTCGATAGCCTCCTTGTTATCCACCTGAAATACATGGATTTGATGGGTTCTGTTGTCTCCGCCTTTTCTGAAATACCTTCTTCCTTTGATGCCGAACTCACCCATGCACTCATAGCCAAGACCTGTCATTTGTTCATCAAAGGCATCGACTTTTTCAATGTCTTTTACGACCGGCATGATATCGATGATCGGTTTGGCTTTTAATCCAGGCACAGAAGTGCTGCCAATATGATGGATGTCAACCAACTCATCGCCGAAAATACCTTTGATTTTTTGAGCTTCTTCACTGAACATGTGGTTCCATGTATCGTTGTATTCCGTCACGACAACCTTCATCACGACTGACCTCCTTTGTGTAATCGTTGCCAGTCTAGTGCAACACGACATTTTGTTCCAAGCTGTGCCAAATGGCTGGCTAAACATGACAGTTCCTTTACGATTGTACCAGACGGGGGGTATAATAGGCGAGCATCTGTTATAATGCAGGTATATGTACATTTTTGTTTAGAGGGATGGTGTGTCCGGCTTGGGCATCGTAAATTTTTCGCTTCTGTCGTGGGACTTGTTTATGCTTGGCGCTGCCTATTTTATGATTACCGGCCTGTTGTTCAGTTTCGGTTTTCTTCGCCTGTTTCAGCGGCACATTCGCAGCGGCGTCCTGCTGCTGATCGGCTCCATCGTCAGCACAGCCGTATTTTTAACTATTATTTTCAAGCATTACGTATAGTTGCCGGGGCAGAATTTAGAGGCCCCTTTTTATTTTTGCGATAAATTTATGTATTTTAAGGATAAAATTAAGTAATATTAAATAGCGATCGTCATTTTACATTTTACTAGAGACAAGGAGGAGACAGCATGATATTTAAAGAGCAATACGAAGAGATTCACCGTATTGCCCGGACGATCTTTGAAAACCCGGAGCTGGGCTACAAAGAAGTAAAGACCCGTAAGGCCGTTGTGGATTTTCTGAAAAAAGTGAATCCGGATATCGAGCTGGAGACGTTTAGCACGACAGGGTTAAAAACTTCGCTTGGCAGCGGAAGAGAGCTGAACATCGCATTTATTGCAGAATTGGATGCGGTCTACGCGCCGTCGCATTGGTGCGCCGATAAAGAGACAGGTGCGGCTCACAACTGCGGCCATTACACCCAGGTCGCGATCGCTTTGGCGCTGTACAGGTATTTCTTTACGTCGGAAACTTATAAAACGTTTGACTACAAGCTCACGTTTATTTTTGTGCCCGCCGAAGAGTATTTGGACTTGGCCTATCGTGAAGAACTGAAGAAGAACAAGCAGATCAGCTATTACGGCGGCAAGCCGGAAGCGATGAAGCTGGGCGTGTTCGACGACATCGACATCGGCATTTGCGTCCATGCGATGGGCGGAGAATTCTCGGAACGAACGATCGAGGTCAATTGCGATTTGGCCGGGTTCTTGTATAAAAAATACACGTTTGAAGGAAAAGCGACCCATGCGGGGTTTGATCCGTTTTCCGCTAAAAATGCATACAGCATGTCGACCTTGTTTAACGTGGCATTGGGGCTTACCCGCCAGCAGCTAAAAGATGCTGAAAAGGTCAGGATGAATCCGATCGTAATGGAATCGGACATGTCTACCAATGTCATCCCCAACCGCATTACCGTTGGATCGGACCTGAGAACGCTGACCGTCGATTACATGAAGGAAGCAGCAGCCAAAATGGATGACGCCGCCAAAGGGAGTGCCATGGCCCTGCAAGGGAAGGTGTCCATCGAGACGCAGATGGGCTATTTGCCTTTTGTCCAGGACCGCTACCTGTCCGAGTTTGTCATCGAGGCGTTCCAACGAAATGAGGAAATCTCCGCGATTTGGAACAACAATGTCATCAGTGCTGCGGGAGATATTGGGGATTTGTCTTACATGATCCCTTGCATTCAAATCGGTTACAGTGGTTTTACGGGGACAATTCACGGGGATGATTTTAAGGACGTCGATCCTGAATACATCTTTGAGGTGTTTCCGAGATTCCTGGCGCAAGTATTTGAGCAGCTAAACGGGAGAATCGACAAAACCAGGCTGTACCGCCGCTCTTATGAAGAATATGAGAAATTGATTTTGTCCATCACAGAATAGACGTTGAAGGGAAATGAGGATTAGTCCAATGAAGTCGAGTGCTTTGAAAGCGAATTTTGTCATTTTGCTTGTTTTCGCGCTTCTTGTCATTACCGTATCCGAGTTTATCGGGATCAGATCGATCATGCTCGGAACGATCAAGATCAGCTTTTTGCCCCTCGTATTTGCGATTTTGATCACCATGCTGCTGGGGATCTCCGTTTTCCGCAAAGGGATCCTGAAGAGAGCATACAGCAAAGAAAATGTAAGTTTTTCCGGTAAATACCTGATCTTTATCATGCTGCCGTTGATGGCCCGATACGGGGCCGACGTCGCTCCAAAGATTCAGGAGATTTTGCAAGTAGGATGGATCTTTCTCATCCAGGAATTAGGCCATCTTGGCACGGTCTTGATCGGGCTGCCTGTCGCGATCCTGATCGGCCTGAGAAGAGAAGCCATCGGGGCTACCTTGGGGATCGGCCGGGAAGGTGAGCTCGCCTACATCTCCGAAAAGTACACGCTCGATTCGGACGAGGGGAGAGGCGTCCTGTCCTTATACATTATCGGAACGCTGTTCGGGACTCTTTTCTTTAGCATTATCGCGCCGATCATGCTCGCGCTCGGGTTTAAGGTGGAAGCGCTGGCCATGTCCTCTGGCGTCGGCTCGGCCAGCATGATGACGGCCGCATCGTCTGCCCTGATCGCCGGCATGCCGGACAAGGCTGACACGATCACGGCTTATGCTTCAGCGAGCCAGCTGCTGACGAGTTTTCTGGGGACGTATACCATGGTGTTCTTGGCGGTGCCTGTGCAGCGCTTCATGTATAAATTATTGGTTAGAGGTGGAAAGTAATGGCCCAGGGGTTAAATAAATATGTGAAGTACGGTTTGGTCTTATTGCTCAGTATCGGTCTGATCCTGTTTACACAGGAAATCAAATTGATCAAAAACCCCGAAGGCACACCGATTACATGGACGACGATTGGCGGATTGCTGGTTTTGTGGCTGTTTTCTTTTATTGGCATTCTCATCTCCGGCTTGGTCAAAAAAATCCCGGTAAAAATCGTGCAGGATTTCCCGGTTCTGGGATGGGTTTCGATCACTTCGCTCGTGTTCTGTCTCATGTCGGATACTTTTATCCACTTAATTCAGGGAGTTGATTTTCTCTCCATCACGACGCCGATTCTTACTTTCGCCGGAATTTCCGTCGCCGACCGCCTCGTCGATCTGAGAAAAACCTCCTGGAAGGTAGCGATTGTCGCCGTGTTTGTCTTTTCCGGCATGTATGTGGGAAGTGCGATCTTAGCACAAATCGGCTTGCATCTTTCCGGTCAATAGAAAAATCGATAGAACTGGCAAAAGCCTTCTTAAGGATAACTTAGGAAGGCTTTTTTTAGTTGCAAGTTTTATTTTATCCGAATTTTCAAACCGATAGAAACATACCTTGTTGATAGCAATGAATGCCCCATAAAAAGGAGGAACAACATGCTAAAAAAGGACAAGTCAGCCGTGTTTGAAGAGGTAATGGACAAGATTGACTCATTATGGGAAGAAGAAGTCGCTTTTCTGCAGAAGATTGGCCGATACCCGAGTACTTTGGGGAATGAAGCAAGCGTGCAGCATTGTATCGCCGATTATTTTAAAAGCGAATTAGGCCTTGAAACCGATACATTTGTACCGGACCTAAAAAAAATTTCGCAGCTCCCCGGGTACTCCCCAGTCGAGTGGTCGTATGAAGGCAGGCCCGTCGTTGTCGGAAAGTGGCAGACAGAAGGGCAGAAAATCGGCAGAAGCTTGATCTTGCAAGGGCATGTCGACGTGGTAAGCCCTGAGCCTGTCGAGTTTTGGAACTACGATCCGTGGGGCTCGACGATCGAAGGAGACAAAATGTTCGGGCGCGGCCTGCAAGATATGAAATCGGGAATAGCTGCCATGATCTTTGCAGTCAAGGCGATTAAAGAGAAGGGGATTAAGCTGGGCGCTGATGTTCTGCTAGAGACGGTGATCGAAGAAGAATGTACCGGCAACGGAGCCCTTGCGACGCTGGAGAGAGGCTATGTGGCAGACGGTGCCCTGATACCGGAACCGTTCGGGCTGACCGCTCTGACAGCTCAAGTCGGAGTCATCTGGATGCGTGTGAGGGTAAGAGGCGTAGGAGCACATGTAGAAAGAGCCGACCGGGCGGTAAATGCGATTCAAAAAGCCTATGTACTGATCAACGCTCTTGACGATTATCGAAGCTATATCAATGGGTTGCCCAAGCATCCAAGCTTTCAAGATCACATTCATCCATTAAATGTAAATGTAGGCATCATTCGTTCCGGAGACTGGGCTTCGAATGTTCCCTCATTATGTACGTTTGAAGCGCGGATCGGCTTGTACCCGGGACAAGACCCGCAGCAGGTGAAGGACGAAGTGAAATCATGGCTGCTTGAGGCCGCAAAACAAGACCCGTGGCTGAGCCAAGTAGAACCGGAGATTACGTTTTACGGGTTCCATGCGGAAGGCGTTGCACTTGATCGGGATTTGGAGATTTTCCGCGTCTTGGAAAGCGCGCACGAAAAGACGACTTCACAAAAGCTGCAATATGCTGCCACCACAGCCACGACCGATATCCGTTTCTACAATCTGTATTACGGGATCCCCGCGACTTGTTACGGCCCAACCGGAGGTAACATGCACGGAGCGGATGAATGGGTCGATTTGCCCAGTGTCAAAGCAGTCACGAAGACGTATGCTGCGTTCATACTGGAGTGGTGCGGCGTAAGAGAAGCTTGAACAGGCGTTGAAAATCGAGGGGGGACCACGATGAACGTAATAAAATGGCTTGGGATGGCTGCCGTCCCTTTGCTGGCGGCAATGGGCGCACTAACCGGCTGCTCATCTGGAGCGGGATCGGCAGCTGAAGAGATCCGCATCGGCGCCATAGCACCATTGACCGGACCGGCAGCCAATGCCGGTGTCGCTCTTCAACAAGGGATCGAGTTGGCTGTTGAAGAGTGGAACGCCAAGGGAGGAATTGAAGTAGACGGCAAGAAGCTGCCGATCAAAGTGTTTTTTGAAGACTCGCAGAGCAAACCCGAGCAAGGAGTGAGCGGCGCGGAGAAGCTGATCAACCAGCAAAAGGTTCACCTGCTGATCGGGGACGCTTTTGCCAGCTCCGTGACGATGTCCGTGATGGATTTGGCATCCCAATACGAAGTCCCCATCTTGAGCGGTGAGCCCGTCAGCGAAGCGATCGCCGAGAAGGTGGAGAAGGACCCGGAAAAGTACAAGTTTTTCTGGAAGGGGAATTTCGGCAGTTCTGCTTACGCCGAGACCGTTTTTGAAACCTATAAATACCTGGAGGCGAACAAGCAGTACACTCCCAAAACGAAAACGGTCGCTTTTGTCGTTGAGGATACCGACTACGGCCGTTCCAACGCAGACTTAACCGGAAAACTGTTTGAGCAAGACGGTTGGAAGATTGCCGCCGCCGAGACCGTACAGTTGGGCTATACCGATTTTTATCCACAGCTGTCCAAACTTAATTCCCTGAAGCCTGATGTGATCGTAACCTGCTTTACATCGGTCGCATCCGGGGTAGCGTTTGTCAAACAATTTCAGGAAACCAAAGTCGACGCTCTCCATCTCGCCATTTATTATCCGGTTCGTCCGGAATTTATCGAACAGGCGGGAACTGCCGCAAATAACCTGATTTGGACGCCGCTCAGCTACGATCCCAATCAAATCGAACGCCAAAAAAAGTTTGATGAATCCATTCAAAACAAATACAAAGTGGCATCCACTTCCGATCACGCTTCTGGCTACGATGCGATGGCTAATGCACTAACTTCCATCGAAAAGGCAAAAAGTCTCGATTCAACAAAAATTGCCGAACAACTATCCCAACTTGAGCGGGAAGGGTTATTAGGAAAATATGTCTTTGATCAGAAAAATCACCAGATTAAATCCGGTGCCGAATTCCTGCCAGTGCCTGCAGCGCAAATACAGAATGGCGAAAATAAACTCATATGGCCGGAAAATGTCTCCACAGCAAACCCGATTCCGCAGCCTTGGGTGAAGTAGGCGTTTTAATTTGTGCTAAACATGCGAAGGAGGGAGCAGATGAGCCATTTACCCCTTTTGCAGGCTCAGCAGATTACGAAAGCCTTTGGCGGATTGGTTGCGCTCAAAGAGACAAGTCTCAACATATCCCGACAGGAGATCCTGGGTCTGATCGGTCCAAACGGAGCGGGAAAAACAACACTCTTTAACGTAATCGCCGGGGCATTGACTCCTGATGCGGGAACGATTCTTTATGAAGGCGAAGATATTACCAAAACGGGCCCGGATCGGCGCTGCCAATTGGGAATTGCCCGTACCTTTCAAATCACTCGTCCTTTTTTAAACTTGAGCCTGTTAGATAATATCACCGTTGGAGCCTACTTTGGAAAAAAACGAGGAAATCTTCAGGCTGCCAAAAAAAAGGCCGCAGAAGTACTCGAATTTCTCTCGATGGGAGATCTGCAGCATCAGGAAGCCAAACAATTGTCGATCGGGAATCGAAAAAAGCTGGAGTTAGCCCGTGCGCTTGCCACAAATCCCAAGCTTCTGCTGCTGGATGAGGTGATGGGAGGGCTCACACCTACAGAAGCAGCAGAGATGATGGAGATCATCCGCAGTATCAGAGAGTCAGGTGTCACGATCATCATGATCGAGCATGTGATGAAAGCGGCCATGGGTCTCTCTGATCGAATAATGGTTCTGCACTACGGCCAGGCTATCGCCGAGGGAACACCGGTGGAAATTGCCCAAAATCCCTTGGTGATTGAGGCGTATCTTGGGGGCATGAAACATGCTTGACGTCCAAAATATCGATGTCTGTTACGGTGATGTGCAGGTTCTTCATCAAGTCTCACTCACGGTAAAGAAGGGGGAGATTGTCGCCCTGTTAGGCTCCAATGGCGCAGGAAAAACGACCACGTTGAAGACGATTTCCGGTTTACTGCGTCCAATGACCGGGACTGTCAATGTTCATCATCAGGATATCCGCCGCGTTCGGCCCTCTTCTATTATTTGCATGGGGGTGGCCCATGTTCCTGAAGGAAGGCATCTCTTCTCGGAAATGACTGTCGAGGAGAATTTGTTAATGGGGGCATTTGAAGGGAAGTCCTGGGGGAAGCGGAAGGAACGTTTGCCTTACATTTACGAGATGTTCCCAAGATTGGCAGAACGGAAAAAACAAGAAGCCGGCACCTTGTCGGGAGGCGAGCAGCAAATGGTTGCGATCGGACGTGCCCTGATGAGTCAGCCGGATGTGCTTATGCTTGACGAACCTTCACTGGGCCTCGCACCCAAGATCGTCGAATCGATTTTTGAACTGCTGCAAGACTTGAACCGTCAGGGAATCACTATCCTTCTGGTGGAGCAAAACGCCCATCTCGCGTTGGAAATATCACATCGAGGATATGTGATGGAGACGGGTAAAATTGTTCTGCAAGGAAGCGGGGAAGAGCTGAAAAATAACGACTATATAAAGAAAGCATACCTGGGTATCTAGGGGGGGAGCTGATGGGTGTACTCGTTGAGCAACTGCTGAATGGACTGATTATCGGTTCGATGTATTCGTTGGTGGCCAGTGGATTGTCCCTGATATGGGGAACCATGAAGATGCTGAACTTCGCCCATGGAGAATTTTACATGGTCGGCGGGTATTTGATGTATTTTACCAATGTTGCCTCCGGGATGAACCCGCTTCTCGCCTGTTCGCTCAGCCTGATTGCCGTATTCTTGCTAGGCGTGCTGATCGAAAGAATGATCATTCATCATCTCCTGGATAGACCTGGATGGGATATTAGCCCGCTGATCGCCACCATCGGAATATCTATTTTCATGCAAAACTTCGCTTTGCGTGTCTGGGGCGAGAGATTCAAGAACATTCCGTATTATGTGGAGGGAAATGCGAGTATTGCCGGTGTTGAAATGTCCTATCAACGAATGTTGATCTTTGTCGTCGCGATTGTCGTCGTGGTGCTCTTCTGGGCCTTTTTGAAGTTTAGCCGGTACGGCATGGCCATGCGGGCAACCTCCCAGAACCGCGATGCCGCTGCTATTTACGGTGTCAATATTTACGGCATTTACATGATTACATTCGGCATCAGTGCCATGCTGGCCACACTCGCCGCGGTCATGCTGTCGCCCATCTATTCCGTAAATCCATGGATGGGAATACCTCCTTTGCTTAAAGCCTTTACAGTTGTGGTTTTAGGTGGGCTAGGGAGTCTGGAAGGAGCGATTATCGGCGGGGTTATTTTGGGAATTCTGGAAAGCCTGGGAGTCTTTTTCTTTTCTTCGGAATGGAGGGATGTTGTCGCTTTTACAGTCCTTATACTCGTCCTCTGGGTCAGACCGACAGGACTATTCGGAGCAAAGGTTTGGTGATGACCGTACATGGATATTCAGAACGAACAGAGTGTAAAACGTAAAAAGTCCTTTCTGCAAAAGGAATCGGGGCTGATATGGCGTTCGAAACCTTTTCTTTACTCGGCAGGTGCTGTTCTTCTGCTAGCCCTGCCGTTACTTGTTAGTAACAGCTACACCCTGCACATCCTCATCTTGTCCTTGCTGTTTGCCGTGTTAGCCTTAAGTTGGAACTTGCTTGTCGGGTATGCGGGTATCTTTTCATTTGGACATCATGCCTTCTTCGGGCTAGGCGCTTACGTATCCGCATTGGTTTCCATGAAGCTGGGGATTTCTCCCTGGTTGGGACTAGTTTTAGGCGGACTTGCTGCCGCCTTAGCCGGGTTGATTGTCAGTTTGCCGGTACTTCGCTTGCGGGCCGCGCCGTACATCGCTATCGTTACCTTGGCATTTGCCGAGATCATCAAGCTCGTTGCCAGCAACCTGGTTGACCTAACCCGCGGGGAATTAGGGCTGAATGGAATTGAGTCCTTTGATAAAATAGGCCCGATCAGCTTTACCCTGGCCCACCGGGAAAGCAGCTACTACCTCATTTTGTTGATCATGCTTATGACCGTTTTTATCATCTCTACCATCATGAAAGGCCCCATCGGCTTTGCCCTAAAAGCGATTCGGGAATCGCAGGATGCAGCCGAAAGTCTCGGAGTAAACGTAACTCGCTATAAACTGTTTGCCTTTGTCGTCAGTTCCTGTTTAGCAGGCGTCGCCGGATCGTTTTACGCCCACTACATTCATACCTTGACGCCAACCTCTGTGATGAACATCGACGTGATGATGCAAATTTTGGTCATCACACTCATCGGGGGACTGGGCACCATCATTGGGCCGATTGTGGGTTCAATGGTCTTGGTCATCGGATTGGAGTATATGAGATTTCTCGGCGACTACCGTATGATGATTTACGGAGCCCTTCTCGTTGTAGTCATTGTTTTCCTGCCGGAAGGATTTATGAGAAAGCTCTTCCCAAAGGCAAAAGATTTATAAAAGATGGTACAGGTAACGAAGTTTGCATATGAGCGTGCATGGCTCCGTGAAGTGCCGCCAGTGATCACATTTTTTGGTTTCCATGCCCACGGTGCGGCTCTGGATAAGGAGATGGAAATATTCGACTATCTCAAACGGGCACACCAAAACGCGCCCGATGAATGGGGTGATTTGCCCAGTGTGAAAGCTTGTACCAAGACTTACGCCGCATTCATTTTGGATTGGTACAAGGTAAGAAATGGTGGAGATTGGAAATGAAAGGGGTACCGTAAAAATGAGTACAATCATGGCGGCTGCTGTCCAAATGAACTCCCAAAGCGACAAGGGATCGAATTTGCATCAAGCAGAAAAGCTGATACGCGAGGCGGCAGCGAAGGGAGCAACGTACATCTGTTTGCCTGAATATTTCAATTTTATCGGGCCGGTGGAGGAAGAGGAACGAAATGCAGAGGAGATTCCGGCGGGTGAAACGGTACAGTTTCTTAGCCGCCTGACCACAGAGCTGGGGATTTGGCTGCACGGCGGAAGCATCCTTGAGAAGGCGGAAGGAACGGAAAAGTACTACAATACGACGCTGCTGTTTGACCCAAAAGGAGAAATCGTTTCCAGGTACCGCAAAATTCACTTGTTTGATGCGCAGATTGAGGATGGCTACATGGAGTCCAGGACGAAGAATTTTGGGAGAGAAATTGCTGTACACAGGGCAAGTTTTGCAACAGTTGGTCTTACCATCTGTCACGATATCAGGTATCCGGAGCTGTATCGCCTCTTAGCCCTGCAAGGTGCTGAAATCATCACGGTCCCCGCCGCATTTCCCATGTACACCGGCAAGGATCATTGGGAAGTGCTGCTACGTGCAAGGGCCATTGAGAATCAGGCCTACGTGATTGCGCCCGGCCAGATAGGGGATAATCACGATATGAGCTGTTACGGCCGTTCGATGATCATCGACCCGTGGGGCAATGTGATTGCTTCCGCTTCCGATTTGGAAACGACTGTTCTTGCTGCAATCGATACAGGTTTCATACAGGAAGTAAGAAGAAAAATCCCTTCGCTGCATAACAGAAGACCTGAAGTTTATTCATTGGAGATTCGTGAAGGAAGCGACCCGGCAAAATAAAGACCTTGCTTTTGGTCAAACCCCGTAACGAACATAGCGGGGTTTGACTATTTTTAGTTGAACCAGACACGAAAAGTTTGCCTTGTTTTCAGTTGAACAAAAGGTTACTATTACGGTAGTAACCTTAATGAAGGTGACGTTCAACGAGGAGGTTTCCAACAAGTGAATGCGAACATCTTGATTCTCGCGATCGCTTCCTTTGTAGTAGGGACGGTCGAACTCATCATTGGCGGGATATTGGACTTGATCGCCGACGACCTGCGTATATCGATCAGTCACGCTGGTTGGCTCATTACCGTATTCTCCATTGCATTTGCCGTCTCTGCTCCCGTTTTGCTTGCGGTGACGGCCAGGGTAGAGCGAAAGACGTTATACCTTTGGACTTTATTTGTTTTCTTCCTCGGCAATGTGGTGTCCGGCTTCAGTCCGAGCTATCCGGTGCTGATGATGGGAAGAGTATTATCCGCTGCAAGCGGCTCGCTGATCATCGTGTTATCGATCACGATCGCATCTGCGATCGTAAAAGAGGAGTACCGGGCCAGGGCGATCGGGTTGATATTTATGGGAGTCAGCGGCTCTCTGGTGCTGGGTGTTCCGCTTGGTTTGCTGATTGGGAACATCCTCGGGTGGCGGGCGCCGTTTCTGTTGATTGCCGTGCTGACCCTTATTTCTATAATCATAATTTACGCGCTGCTATCCCGCATCCCGGCAAAACCGGCGATTCCGCTTCGCCGTCAGCTCATGTCACTCAAGAATCCTAAGATCATGAGCGCTCAATTGACAACCATGTTCATGCGAACGGGGCATTTGACTCTGTATGCCTACTTTACGCCTTTTTTAAAAACAACCTTGCATGTAACGTCAAATGGGGTCAGCTTTATCTACTTCGTATTCGGCATCGCTGCCGTCCTCGGAGGCGGTGTCGGAGGTTGGGCGGCAGATAAATGGGGCTCTGTCAAAAGTATTTTACTGACGATCACCTTATTTGCAATCGTGATGTTCCTGATACCGGCCGTTACGTTCTCGCTCTATCTATTTTTGGCTGTGATGATCGTCTGGAGCATGTTAAGCTGGGCGATTACGCCGGCACAGCAAAACTATCTGATCGAGACGGCGCCCGAATCTTATGAGATTCAACAAAGCCTTAATACTTCCGCGCTGCATGTCGGGATTGCCCTGGGCTCTGCAGCAGGCGGAGTCGTAATCGAAAAAGCTTCCGTATTGTACAACGCTTGGGTCGGCGGCTGTTTTGTCCTCATTGCTTTGCTATGTGCCGTTGTTTCCGTCACGAGACCGGCGGGAGCCAAACTTGTTGAAGCGAGCATCAAAAAGGAATCTGCCTGATTGCGCAGATTCCTTTCTTTTTGCTTCAATATCGCAGCTGCATCAGCAGCTTTTTTATTTCCTCATCCTTCATCAAGAGCTCACCGTGTTTTTCTGTAATTTTGGCTAACGTCACATCGTGGTAGAAGAATTCGGTAAAAAATTTGACAATAGGTTTGGACATCGTCTTAATCGCTTGCCAGGAATGATTTTCTTCTCCGGCAAAAAGCACTTCGCGATCATCGACGATGAGCAGCCGAAAACGCTCCAACACTTCATGCTCTTGCGTCGGAATCAGTGAATACACTTTCGTCAGATTGGTGATCACCTGCCCGGTTACAAGGACCTCAACGTCAACCCCGGCGTTTTCTTTCGCATCCAGCAAGGGCGCATACTCGCTAAAGTCCTCTGTCCATGCAGACATCCGGATGGATGAAGTTGCGCCTTGGATGAGTTGTTTGCTTTGTGCCCGAATCGATGCGTCCACTTTCAGACTCCAGACACGGTCATCGGTAAAGGTTTTTTTGGCAGCATCCAGCTTCAGCTGCTTCACGTTGTCCTGAAACTCTTTCGTCAGTTTCTCTATGGCAAGCGGCAGCGGCAGGGCGGTATACAGCTTTTTCTTTTCCGATACGGACTCCATGATCATGCCTTTTTCGGTCATGCGGGACAATACTTCATATATTTTGGCCTTCGGTACGCCCGAATGCTTCACGATATGGGCAGCGTCCATAGGTTCCCCGCCAGTTACCAGTACTTCATACACTTTGCTTTCGTATTGGGAGAAGCCGAACTTTTGTAACATATTTCCTCCTGCATGCATTCTGAGGGACGTCTACTTCTTATAGTAAATCAAAGGGAGCAGGAATTCCACGCCGCCGCTGCTTATCGCGACAGGCTCATATATCCAGGCGAAGGCGATGAGGCCTGATCCGGCAGCTGTTCTTCGGCAAAATACCGGACGAGGAAGTTCCGAAACTCACACGCCGCCTTGGACAGGTAGCGGGCCTCTAGCCAGGCGAGCAGAAAGGTGCGCCGGCATACGGGCGACTCGATGCGCAGCTTAATCAGTGGTGTTTCTCCGCTGCCCTTGCACGCCCCCACAAATGCGACGCCAAGCCCGGCGCGGACGAGACTGCCGATGGCTGATGGTTCGTCTACCTCACACACGACATTCGGAGCGATCCCGGCCTCTCGACAGAACTCGTCATTCATTTTTCGAAACGGATAGCCTTCTTTATAATTAATAAACGGTTCATCGGCAACTTCACGAAGACTGACGCTGCTTCGTTCCGCCAATCGATGCCCGGGAGGCACAGCCAGGTACACATCCTCATGAAGTACAGGCAATTCGCTGATGCCGGACACATGAATGGGTATCGCCGTAAAGCAAAAATCCACCTCTCCGTCCTCCAGCAACTGGGTCATTTCCTCCATGGAAGCCTGAGTGATGCGAAAGTTGACATCAGGATGGAGGGAAAGAAAGGCCCCCAAAGGCTCCGACAGGCGATCCAGGGTAGAGGTCGCCAAGTACACGCTTCCGCGTTCCAGCCCCGCCAGATCAGCGACTTCTCTGCGTCCCTCGTCCAGTAGTTTCAGTGCCAAATCCGTTTTCTTCAAAAACGCTTTTCCAAACGTATTCAGCCTGATTTGCCGGCCTTGCCGGTCAAACAGCGGTACGCCCAAATCCTCTTCCAACCGGGAAATCGTCTTGCTGAGGGCGGGCTGGGCGATGCGCAGCTCCTGCGCCGCCTTCGTCATATGTTCCAATCTGGCAACCGTTCGAAAATAATGCAGTTGCAACAGTTCCATGTTGTCACTCCTTCGAATCATATACGCAAAGCTATATGCAGATATCTTAATATATATTTTTGTTTAATTAATATTGATTGTAAAATAAATCATGCCAGCAGGCAATGAATTGAATCTTGAGGAGAGAGGAGTAGGGCAAAGAGTGGAAACGGAAGTTCCGCAGCAAACCGGGGAGAAATTAATTCGAATACTCGCTTTTACCACTGTCATTTCCGTGATGAGCGCGACTATATTCAACATCGTACTGCCTGAGATCAGCGCGGAATTTCAGCTTTCCTTGGCACAAGTGAGCTGGGTATCAGCCATTTACATGCTGATATACGCGATCGGATCCGTTACGTATGGGAAGCTCGCCGATACCTTCAAACTAAAAAATTTACTGACATTCGGACTGATCATTCTTGCTGCGGGATCGCTGATCGGGCTTGCCGCCCAAACATTTTGGATGGTACTTGCCGGCCGAATCCTGCAGGCAGTCGGAGCCTCAGTGATCCCGGCGACTGCGATGCTGATCCCGATCCGCTATTTTCCGCCGGAGAGACGGGGGCGCGCACTGGGGATATCAGCTACCGGCCTGGCTCTTGGCAGTGCACTGGGGCCGATCATTTCGGCGTTTGTCGCCAGCCTGCTTCATTGGCGGTGGCTGTTCTGTATCCCTCTTTTGATGTTGTTCACGCTGCCGTTTTATCGGAAATATCTAAACGACGAACACGGCAAGCCTGGCAGAATCGATTGGATTGGCGGCGGACTGTTGGCCGGGGCGGTGGCGATGCTGCTGCTGTCCGTGACAAATGGGACCTGGATACTGGCGGCGGCGGGTCTGATCTTGTTCGTCTTGTTTGCGGTACGCATCAACGCTGCAGCAGAACCGTTTGTTCAACCTCGCCTGTTCCGAAACAGGCACTATACCCTTGGGCTGCTGATTGCTTTCCTCGCAGGAGGGATCGGTTACGCGCTGCCCTTTTTAAGCCCGCAGATGTTGGCTTACGTCAATCAACTCCCTGCGGGAATGGTGGGGTTCGCGATGGTGCCGGCCGCCGTCACCTCCGCGCTGCTGAGCAGGAAAGGCGGGAAGCTGGCCGATGAAAAAGGCAATCCGTTCCTTTTCTACACGGCGTCAGTACTGTTGTTCATTTGCTTTGTTTTGCTATCCTCCTTTGCCGGGATCGCGCCAGTATTCATTGCTGTCTTTCTCATATTCGGCAATGTAGGGCAAACCTTTCTGCAGATTGCCTTGTCCAACACCATATCCCGCACGCTGCCGAGAGAGCAGGCGGGAGTGGGCATGGGGCTTTTGTCGCTGCTTAACTTTATCGCCGCTGCTATATCCGCCGGCATGTACAGCAAGGCAGTAGATCTGGGTGCCAAGGTTCATTGGAACCCGGCCAATTCACACCAGGACGCGTTTGTATTCAGCAATATCTACTTCGTCCTTGCCGTCCTTTATCTGGGCATTCTCTTGCTGTACTACCTTCAATTTGGCAGAGCAGCGCGAATAAGAGTGGAGAAACCATCCGTTTAGTAGAAAAGGAGATGTATATTATGACTGGACAAATGATGCAAGCCATTCGCGTTCATCAATTTGGCGGACCTGAGGTGCTGCAAATGGAACAGCTGCCCATTCCAAAACCATCAGCTGACGAGGTGTTGATTCGCGTTCACGCCATGGGCGTATTGCCAGTTGATTTGGCATTTCGCCAAGGGTTGATGAGAAAATATCCAGTACAGCCTCCCTTTATTCCCGGATCGGCTTTTGCCGGTGTCATCGAAGAAGTAGGCTCAGGTGTGACAGGGTTTCAGAAAGGGCAGGCTGTTTTCGGCAGGGCGAATAATGGGGCAAGTGCAGAGTATATAACAACGACTGTGAAAACCATGGCACATAAACCGCAAAATCTTTCTTTTACGGAAGCAGCCACGATCTCAGGTGGGGCTACAACTGCTTGGATGGCGCTTTTTGCACATGGTGATCTGCAATCGGGACAACGTGTCTTGGTCCATGCTGCCGCAGGAGGTGTAGGAGGATTTGCTGTTCAATTTGCCAAGTGGAAAGGCGCCGAAGTGATCGGAACTTGTTCAACTGCAAATGTAGACTATGTGAAGTCGCTTGGTGTGGATACTGTGATTGATTATAACACGACGTCGTTTGAAGACATCGTTCAAGATGCAGATTTGGTGCTTGACGCTGTTGGAGGAGAAACACTTGAACGTTCTTGGTCAGTCGTAAAACGCGGTGGAAAACTGCTCTCTCTTGTCGAGATACCCTCAGAAGAGAAAGCGAAACAACTAGGCATACATGCGCGATTTAGCAATGAATTCGCCCCCCATAACGTTTTTCAAATGATTGCTGACTTGATTGCGGACGGACAAGTGAAAGCAACGATTGGTAAAGAATTTTCGCTTCATGACCTTCGACAAGCTCACGAACTCTGTCAAACGGGACACGGGAGAGGACGTATTGTCGTTCGAATTGCAGATTAATGGCCGGGTATGAAAGCCGGCAGAACATTAATGAGGAGGAAAATAAGTTGGAAAAATGTAACATTGGTATTATCTTGGGAAGCACACGCCAAGGACGTTTAAGTCCGCAGGTAGGAAAATGGGTAAAGGAAATTGCCGATCAACGAGGAGATGCCAATTATGAAATCGTAGATATAGCAGACTATAAATTGCCATTTTTCGGAGAAGGTACTGGTAAAGAACCAGGATTAATCGCGTGGTCAGAAAAACTTTCTAGCTTGGATGGTTTTGTATTTATTGTTCAAGAATACAATCACAGCATAACGGGAGCATTAAAAAATGCACTTGATTCAGCTCGTGATGAATGGAACAACAAGGCAGCAGGGATCGTAAGCTATGGTTCAACGGGTGGCGCTCGTGCAGCAGAACATTTACGTGGAATCTTAGGTGAATTACTAGTTGCGGATGTGCGTGTGCATCCGACATTATCATTATTTACGGACTTCGAAGACTTCAAGACATGTAAACCAGCCGATTTACACATTCGAAATGTCAATGCCATTTTGGATCAAACGATCGCTTGGAGCGGTGCATTAAAAACGTTACGATAAACATCGCTGCAAATATAGAATGAACTGGCGCAGAGGCATAGCTTCAGAGGCAAGGTCGTCCTCACCGTCGAATAACTGTGGTTTGGCATTGCCATTCAAACTCATCAACTGCGAAGAAATAGGCTTTACCAGCGGATACGTTCATGTTGTACACGTTGCGTGCTCATGAACGTATCTTTCCAATGGGGAATGGTGTTTGTTCATAACCAAACCGTAATCATTTCGATTTGTATTGACATATTTTATCGAGTGAGGTAGTCTATTACAAGATAAATCATAATGATTACGATTTGTGAAGGATCACCAGCGTGACCACTTGCAGGAGCGATGAACAGGAGGAAACCAATATGAGAGTAAAAATTACCTTACAGTGCACAGAAACAGGAGACCGCAATTACATCACGACCAAGAATAAGCGCAACAACCCGGAACGGTTGGAATTAATGAAATACTCACCGAGATTGAAAAAATACACCCTGCATCGAGAGACGAAATAATTCCCCTTCTCCCTTGCTTTTGTATGTATCTGTTATATAATGTGAGTAACCTGACAAAAAGGGGACCTGTTGATGAGTGCGGTAGTTCTTAACTAAGTAATTTCATACGGGATGACAAAGAACGAGGTACAGACCTGTGTTTTTTATA
The DNA here is from genome assembly GCF_046036945.1 of Brevibacillus sp. B_LB10_24. NCBI lineage: Bacteria > Bacillati > Bacillota > Bacilli > Caryophanales > Paenibacillaceae > Brevibacillus > Brevibacillus sp. B_LB10_24. The sequence goes on from NZ_JBJQOQ010000011.1 coordinate 47,801, forward strand.
GGTTTATTTCGTGATGCCTGCCAGTTCTTTCCCATTCCGGATTAGTTAAGAACACGTGCGACACTTCTCAATACCGACGATATAGGGTGAGGTAAGTCCATGCACTTGTGCATGGTTTTTTTATGCTATTTTTTGGCATGCCGCTGACTGCACCACCACACCTGTATCTCCCCGCCACAGAAGGGCTGCATTTGAACATGTGTTCTGATGCAGCCCTTTTTTGCATGCAAAAGATTAAAGGAGGAATCAACGTGAACAAGACAGCAATGGAAATGTTGGAGTTTCACAAGATCAAGGAGAAAGTGATGGCGCTTGCCAAGTCGGAAAAAGGAAAAGACCTGGCCGCAAAACTGCAGCCTTCCCTGGACGTCACGGTTATTGCCAATTGGCTGAAGGAGACGACAGAAGCTCGTTTGATCGTCGATACCGGCTCCAGCATTCCCCTTCACAGTTTGCAGGGCGTGGAACAGACGCTCAGCAAGCTGGAAAAAGGGATGGTGTTGCAGCCGGACCAGCTCACCGCTCTTTGCGATTTCCTGGAGAATGGAGCCAAGCTGAAAAAGTTTATGCATACCAAAGAATCCGTCGCACCGCAGATCAGCTCGTACGCGTATTCCATGTACGAACTGGAAGAGCTTTCCGCGGAGATTATACGCTGCATTCACAACGGGCGCGTCCATGACCAGGCGAGCAGAGAACTGGCGAAACTGCGAAAAAAGCTGACGGTCTTGGAAGAGCGCATCAAAAGCAAACTGGAGAGCATCGTCAGATCGTCGACAAATATCCTGCAGGATCAAATCATCAGCATGCGGGATGGACGCTACGTCATCCCCGTCAAAAAAGAACACCGGAAACACTTTGACGGCCAGGTGCTCGACAGCTCCTCAAGCGGACTTACGGTATTCATCGAACCTGCCGAGGTGAAGCATCTGCAGAACGAGTATCATCTGGTCAAAGCCGCCGAGGAAACAGAGGTTCAGAGAATACTGAGCGTGCTGACGCAGATGGTGGAGTCCTGCCGCAGGGAAATCGCCGTCAACATAGAAGTGATGGCCAACTACGATTTTATTTTCGCGAAAGCCAAATACAGCAAAATGATCGATGGACGGACGGCAGGAATCAATACCAGAAACGTGATCAAGATCGAAGAAGCAAGACATCCCATGCTTGGCGAAAGCTGTGTGCCGCTCAGCTTTCACATCGGCGAAGGATACCGGTCCTTGGTGATAACCGGTCCCAATACAGGGGGCAAAACCGTTGCGATCAAAACCGTCGGCCTGCTCACCTTGATGGTCCAATCCGGCTTGCATGTTCCGGTCGCGGCAGGAAGCGAATTTGCCGTATTCCTGGACGTCTTGGTCGACATTGGCGATGGACAGAGCATCGAGCAATCGCTAAGCACGTTCTCATCTCATATCCGCAACATTATCAGCATCTTGGCCTGCGCCAAACCCCAGACGCTTGTCATCCTGGATGAGCTGGGTTCGGGAACCGATCCTCAGGAGGGAATGGGATTGGCGATTTCGATCCTGGAAGAGATCCACCGCAAGGGAGCGACGCTTATCGCCACCACGCATTACAGTGAAATCAAAGAGTTTGCCAACAGTCACGAGGGCTTTGAAAATGGCTCCATGGCGTTTGATCTCGACACGCTTCGCCCCTTGTACAGACTGCAAATCGGGCAGGCGGGCGAGAGCCAGGCGTTTTCCATCGCCCTGCGTCTGGGGATGAATCACGAGCTGATCGAACGGGCTCATGAGATCACTTATAAAGAACGGAAGGAATACCAGCCGATCCAAGGACCTCGCGGCAGCCTGGTCCAAAATGAGGAGGTTATCCAGTCGCACTGGAAACAAGTAGAGGAAGTGACCCAGCTGCAAGCAGTCAAGCGGCGAAAAGAGGCATGGCAAAAGGAAGAGAGTCCCTTTCAGCTCGGGGATCGGGTATATGTCAGCAGCCTGCAGACGTCAGGGATCGTCTGTGAACTGGAAAACCACAAGGGCGAATTGGGCGTGCTCGTCATGAACAAGAAGATAAAAGTAAATAAAACGCGGTTGACGCTCCAGATCGCCGGGAGTGAACTGTACCCGGACAACTACGACCTGTCGATCGTGCTTGAAACAAAGGAGAATCGCAAAAAGGAGAAGCAGATGAAAAAAAGGCATGTCGAAGGGTTGAAAATAGATCGGTCCGGCGAAGAAGATTCGTCCAGATGATTAAACTCCCCTCGCTGAAAGACAAGGTTTCAGACATAACGTGTAAACGTTGAACATACAACACCCTTGCTGGCAAAAGTGACGAGGCAAGGGTGTTTTTGCTTGCCAAATTCATACTTTCTTGTTTGAAAAAAGATTTTGCATTCATTTTCTGTTACATTAAAAGAAGATACCCCTATTCAATGGAATGTAGTGAGGATGACCATCAGATGAAAATTTTGCTCGTGGAAGACGATAAAATGATCGCGTCCGGTCTTGAATATTCGCTGCAGCAAGATCACTTTTCAACCGTCATTTGCCATGATGTTGCCTCGGCCAAAAAAGTATTGGCTGAACAAATCGATCAATTGGCTCTCTGTTTGTTTGATTTATCGCTCCCGGATGGAAGCGGCTATGAATTGTGCCAATTGGTGAAAAAGCAGCGGGATATCCCCGTCATTTTTTTAACCGTGATTGACGATGAAGGGAATGTCGTCAAGGGGCTTGACATGGGGGCCGATGACTACATTACAAAGCCGTTTCGCATTCGCGAGCTTCTCTCGCGGATCAAATCGGTCTTGCGGAGATACCAGAAGCCGGTTCAGCCAAATGTGGTCATCGATATCGAAAATGTCCGCATTCATACACTCGAAGGAAAGGTATATAAGAATGGCGTGGAAGTTCCTTTGACGGCGCTGGAGTATCGCTTGCTGCTCGTCTTTGGCAACCATATTGGACAGGTCCTCTCCAGAAATCAGCTTTTAGAGCAGATCTGGGATGTGGCCGGCGACTTCGTCAATGACAATACACTCACGGTTTATATCAAGAGGCTGCGGGAGAAGCTGGAGGATCATCCACAAAATCCGACGCTGATCAAAACTGTGCGCGGTTTAGGCTATAAGGTGGGGGATTAGCATGCTGCGCAATCGGGAGATTCAAATACTTTTACTGTTTATGTGCACCGTCAGTGTCGCGGCGATCCTAGCTGCTGCTTTTCTCTCGTCTGCGGCTGCGGCGCTCGTTTTCATCACATCTGCTTTGCTGATGGGAAGCAGTTTGTTGTTTACGAGGTGGAGATATCGCGAGATCGAAAAGCTTGCCTACTATCTGCGGCAAATAAGCAGTGGAAATGATTCCCTTGATGTTCGAGACAATCAGGAAGGCGAGCTGAGTATTTTAAAAAATGACATATACAAAGTAACGCTCAAGCTGTCGGAGCAAAGATCCCTTTTGCAGCAGGACAAAATGCAGCTCACAGACGCCATTTCCGATATATCCCATCAGCTTAAAACGCCGCTTACCTCCATGACGGTCATGGCGGATCTGCTCAGCGACCCTAAGCTGCCCGTCGCCAAAAGAATGGAATTCACTCACAACATACGGGTTCAGCTTGAACGAATCGATTGGCTTGTCTCTTCTTTGTTAAAGCTCTCGAAAATCGACGCGGGGACGATACCATTTAAACAAGATCAAGTCAAGGTAGAAGAGCTTGTCCGAAAAGCGTTGGGGCCAGTTCTGATTCCGATGGATATAAAATCACAAACGGTTTCGGTCATGGGTGACGACAAAGTCACCTTTCTCGGCGATCTCAATTGGACCGCGGAAGCTGTCATCAATATTTTGAAAAACTGTGTGGAGCATACCCCTGAAGGTGGTCAGATCGCCATTCGTTTTTCCGAAAATACACTTTTTACAGAAATTGTAATTACCGATAATGGAACAGGTATTCCCAAGGAGGATATTCCCTATATCTTCAAGCGTTTTTACAAGGGGAAGAATGCAAGCGAGGGCAGCATCGGCATTGGTCTGGCGATGGCGCACAGCATTATTGCCAGACAAAACGGAGTGATTGATGTTTCCAGCAGCAGCGAAGGGGGCGCACAGTTCCGGATAAAATTTTACAAGCAAGTAATTTGACATCAAGTGACGAAATTGTCATTTTCACAGTCACTTGAAAGTCATTTTGGACAGATAAGATGGAGCCATCGGTAAAATGATGGAGGGTATACAATGGAAATCTTGAAAATTGAACATCTATCCAAATTATATGGAAAGGGCGAAACGGCGGTAAAGGCGCTTGACGATGTCTCGTTTTCGGTCAAAAAAGGCGAGTTTGTCGCGATTATTGGCCCATCCGGCTCGGGGAAATCAACGCTTCTGCATCTGCTGGGCGGCGTGGACAGGCCGACAAGCGGAAAAGTCCTCGTCGATAACACGGACATCTACAGCCTGAATGAAACCCAGCTGGCCATCTTTCGGCGCAGGCAAATCGGCTTGATCTACCAATTTTACAACCTGATCCCCGTCCTGACGGTTGAAGAGAATATTACGCTGCCGCTTTTGCTTGACGAACAGAAGGTAGACAAGAGCCATTTTGATGACATCGTGAAGACGCTGCGTCTGGAAAATCGTTTACACCATCTGCCCAATCAGCTTTCCGGCGGACAGCAGCAGAGAGTTTCGATTGGCAGGGCGCTGATCAACAATCCTGCGATTATGCTGGCAGACGAACCAACTGGCAACTTAGACAGCAAAAATAGCAGCGAAATCATCGACCTGTTACAAGTGTTTAATAAAACCTATCGGCAGACGCTGATCGTGATTACCCATGATGAACGAATCGCGTTGCAAGCAGACAGAGTTATTGCAATTGAAGACGGAAGGATTGCCAAAGACGAGGTGATTCGTCCGTGAATATTGTCAATAAACTAACGCTTAGACATTTGAAGCAAAACAAGAGACGAACGCTTGTGACGATCATTGGCGTCATCATTTCAGTTGCTATGGTGACGGCAGTTGCGACACTTGGCTTCTCCTTTATGGATTTGATGAAAAGACAAACCATCGCAGATAGTGGAGAGTGGCATATCCTCTACAAAGATGTGAACAAAGAACAGCTTGAAGCGATTAAAAACGACGAGGCAACAAAGACCCTTGTCATTTCGAAGGATCGCGGTTATGCCCTGTTAGACGGGAGCCAAAATAATAACAAACCGTATTTGTTCATCAAGGAGTATAACTCACAAGGTTTTCAACAGTTTCCGATTAAACTCGCCGAGGGACGTCTTCCGCAAAAAGACGATGAAGTAGTGATTTCAGAGGATATTGCCGCGAATGCAAAAGTAACATACAAGATCGGTGACCAGCTCACACTTCAAGTTGGTGAACGATACGAGAAAGACAACGAAGATCCGTTGGACCAATCTGAACCATTACGTCGGGAAAATGGCGAGAGAACCGAAACCTTAGAAAATACCGTGACAAGAAATTATACGGTCGTCGGCATGATAAAGCGGCCTGCCTGGGAGCCGACATGGTCTCCGGGGTACACCATCATAAGCTATGTGGACGAAAACATCATGGGAGCAAACGAGAAAGTCAATGCCACGGTTGTCCTGCAAAAAGTCGATCGTTCCTTGTTTGCACATGCGGAAAAATTGGCAGAGAAAAACAACATCGAATCCGTCAAGTATAATAAGGATTTGCTTCGTTACTACGGCGTGATCAAAAGCGAAGGCTTGAACAGCACGCTTTATTCCCTGTCAGCCATCATTATGGCGGTCATCATCATTGGCTCGGTTTCGTTGATCTATAATGCTTTCGCGATTTCCGTCTCGGAGCGCTCCCGGCATTTAGGGATGCTTGCGAGCGTGGGAGCAACGAAGAAGCAGAAGAGAAATTCCGTCTTTTTTGAAGGTGTGATCATTGGTTTCATCAGTATCCCAATCGGAATCATCTGCGGTCTCGTTGGGATTGGGATTACCTTTTTGTTCATTAACTCCATCATAGAAGGTGCATTAGGGGTTACGGAAAAGTTGACGGTCATCGTCACACCGCTATCGCTCTTGATCGCTTGTATCGTTTCGATGATGACGATTTTCATTTCAACGTATCTTCCTGCTATAAAAGCATCCAGGATCTCCGCCATTGATGCGATCAGGCAAACAGCCGATGTGAAGCTGACGCGCAGGACAGTAAAAACGTCGAAGTTCATTCGCAAGCTCTTCGGTATCGAAGCGGAGATCGGCTTGAAAAACGTAAAAAGGAACAAACGCAGATACCTTGCCACCGTATTTTCGCTCGTCATCAGTATCGTTTTGTTTTTAACGGTATCTTTTTTTACCGCGAGTTTGAAAGAATCTCTCGTACTCTCACAAGAAGGAGTAAATTACGATATTGAAGTAACGTACCACAATGAAGAAACACTCGATGATTCGTTGATCAGATCGATTACATCCCTTGACGATGTGACGGAATCTAGCGTGATTCACGGGTTATATGTGAACGCCTGGATTGAACAAGCAGCGATGGCTGATGAATTGCAAGAGGCGGTAAAGCAGGATCCAAGTATACTGAGGAACGGAAAATACCCTTACTATATTAAGGTAAATGCCTTGAACGATAGGAACCTCCAAACTTATGCAAAAGCGGTAGGTGCAGATTACGAACAGTTGTCGGACCCGGCTCATTTGGCTGCGATCGTGATCGATACCATCCATTATGGAGACAGCAATGCAGGGAAATATGTCAAAACGAAGGCCATTCATGCAAATGTCGGACAAAGTATCGCTTTAACCGATATAGATGGCGAAACGGGAAAAGAGATAGAATTGCCCAAAGTGAAAATTGCCGCGTTGACAGATCAATTTCCTATGGGGATTCATTCGGAGTCAGTGGGGCCGGGCGGGTTAAATATCATCGTCTCGAAACAGGTCATGGACCATCTGATAGAAGCGAAAGGGAACGCCTTCATACCGGCATTCCTCTATCTAAAAAGTTCGGATCCGATGAAAACGCAACAGGAAATCGAAGAAATGAATGTGACGAATCTGCAAGTGTACAATGTGTTTCAATCCAGGAAACGGGAAGAACAGATGATTATGCTCATGTCAGTCTTCACTTACGGCTTTATCGCATTGATTTCGGTGATTTCGATCGCAAATATTTTTAATACGATCTCAACGAGCATATCCCTGCGAAAACGGGAATTTGCGATGCTGAAATCCGTTGGAATTACGCCGAAGGGCTTCAATAAAATGATAAACTATGAAAGTATTTTTTACGGGATCAAGTCGCTGCTTTACGGGCTTCCCGTCAGCGTGGTTGTCATGTATTTGATCCATCGGGCGTTGACGAACACATTTCGCTACGGATTCACGCTTCCCTGGATGAGCATCATCTATGTCATTGCTGCCGTATTTGTCATCGTCAGTTCAGCCATGCTGTATTCCGGTGCAAAGGTAAAAAAGGAGAACATCATTGATGCAATCAAGCAGGAGAGTATTTAGCCGGCCTCTTGACATGGCAGGTAAACTGGGATAGGATGGGGTGTGAAAGCAAGTACTTGCATTGATCCGAGGTGAATTCATGAGCGCCAATCCTACTACAAGCGATAAAATCCTGCTGGCAGCCATCGACCTCATGGCCGAGAAGGGGTATGACGGTACGACTACCAAGGAAATCTCCCTTGCCGCCGGCGTGAACGAAGTCACCTTGTTTCGCCATTTCGGGACGAAAGAGAAGCTGCTGGAAGCTGCGTTCAACCGCTTTCATTACGCCAATGAGATGGAGAAGCTCTTTAGCGAGAGTCTCAAAGGGGATCTCTACGCAGACCTTTTGCTGCTCAGCAGAACGTATCATCAGATCATGAACCGAAATCGAAAATTGCTTTCCATCGTTTTAAAAGGGGGCAGCAGTCTCCCTGATTCGGTCATACAGGAGGCAGATCGCAACCCCAGACATTTGAAAAACCTGTTGGTCGATTATCTGACTTCCATGTCGGCACAAGGCAAAATCACCGCCTCCCATCCCGAGATCCTGGCCATGTCGTTCATGTGGATGAATTATGGCGCATTCATCAGCAGGCTCAACGCCAACGAAGCGGTCTCGGATGTCGCGCTGGACGAATTTATAGAAGAAAGCGTACGCTTATTCACCAAGGCATTAACCACTTAGGCTGGTAACGGATATCGAAAAGAGCTCCAAAGCGGAGCTTTTCTTTTCAGCATGATGTAAGTATGTGCTTGCATACATTTTGTACTAGGAGTGATGAACGCCATGTTCACAGACACAAGGCAGCAAAGAGGACATGTTTTGATGCGGTTGATGATGTTTACCGTGATGATTTCATCGATGAACGCCCTGATGTTTAACGTTGTGCTTCCGCAAATCAGTAAAGAATTTCAGCTCACCCTGGCGCAGGCAAGCTGGCTGTCATCCGCTTATACGCTCATCTACGCGTTTGGAACCGTGACGTATGGGAAACTGGCCGACAGGTTTCAATTGAAGAGTCTGCTCACATTCGGACTGACCCTGTTCGCCGCGGGCTCTCTCGTTGGGCTTTTATCCCATACATTTGCGTTCGCACTTCTTGGGAGATGCTTGCAATCTGCGGGAGCGGCGGCGATTCCAGCCATTGCGCTGATCATCCCCGTGAGGTATTTTGCACCAGAGCAGAGGGGCTCTGCGATCAGCATGTCAGCCGTCGGGGTTGCGCTCGGAAGCGCCTTGGCGCCCGTCATATCCGCGATTGTCGTCAGTTTTGCGAACTGGCGGTGGCTGTTTCTTCCTTCCCTGCTGATGTTGGCGCTGCTTCCCTTGTATCGAAAGTATTTGGAGCATGAGCTGAAAGGGACTCCCCGGACTTTCGATTGGCTCGGCGGAAGCCTGCTCGCCATATCGGTTGCCCTGCTTCTGTTCGGGGTTACCGATCAAACCTGGTGGTGTTTGATTGCAGGCTTAGTCGTTTTATTACTCTTCGTCGTCAGAATTCGTACGGCGAAAGACCCATTCATTCAACCCGGGCTGTTTCAGAACAAACCGTATGCCATTACACTGACGCTGGCTTTTCTCATCGCCGGCATCGGAGTCTCACTCTATTTCTTGACCCCGATCCTGTTTGCTGAAGTATACCATTTGGATTCCAATTGGATCGGATTCGCCATGGTGCCGGCAGCAATCGCCTCCTCTATCTTGGGAAGAAAAGGCGGCAAACTGGCCGATCTGAAAGGAAACACCTATCTGCTCACGGTTGCATCCGGCTCCATACTTGCTTGCTTCGTCTTGCTGTCCATCTTGACAGGGGTCTCGCCGCTGTGGATTTCACTCTTTCTGGTCTTCGGCAATGTCGGCCAATCATTCTTGCAAATCGCGATGTCCAATTCCGTCTCAAGAGTGCTCACAAAAGATCAGGTGGGAGTGGGGATGGGACTTTTCTCGATGACTTCCTTTATTGCCCAAGGAGTCGCATCCGGTGTATACGGCTTGGTGGTGGCCCACGGTTTGGCGGTGAATGGGGATCCGCTGCATGCCGATTCCGCCATCTCCCTGTTCAGCAATATCTATCTCGTACTGGCTGCCCTGCACATCGGGATCTTGTTGTTCTGCCGCCGGCATTTCCGCATATGGGGTTCAGGCTCCATAGAGACTGCTGTAAATCAAAAGCAAGGATTGGCATAGGCATAAAATACGGAAAGGAGGATGCGCCATGTCTTTATCGGCAAGCCAGATTTTAGCTGATCATGTACTTTCATGGCCGGGGGTGAGCCAGCAACCCCACCGCTTCGGCGGGATTGAGTTTGTGTATAACGGAAAGGAGATCGGGCATGTACATGGAGATCACCTGGTCGACTTGCCCTTCTCTAAATCGCAGCGTGATCGGATTGTAGCAGAAGGGAAAGCTCGTCCCCATCACATTTTTCCTGACTCGGGTTGGGTGTCCGTATATATAACCTCTCATAAAGATGTTGATAACGCGATTGCGCTGTTACGAGTCAAGTATGAAGATTTAAGGGCAAAGATTGGTTCAAACGAAGAATAGTGGCAATCTGTTTAGGAATGATAGTAAAAACAGGAAAAAAGCGAAGCCGAAGCCGTCTGACAACAAGTTTTCATGGTTAAGCGGGGCGGGCGATGAGAATAATGCACGGTTGGGGCGGCACCTTTATCCGCCGCCTGGGTTCTGCGCAAACCCGCTAAGTAAAGTAATCAAGTAGGTGAAGAAATATGCCTGATAAAAGTCAGGTTGCTGCCCGCCAGTTTATGATATTAACCATCCTTTACGTTATCGGCAGTGCCATCCTGGTGATTCCTTCCTTACTTGTTGCCGTGGCAAAGCAGGATGCTTGGATTTCGGCGATTGTAGCGGTCGCTGCTGGATTGGTTGCTATTGTATTTTACAATTCATTGGCAAAAAGCTTCCCCGGCATGACCCTCGTACAATACTGCGAAGAGATATTCGGCAGGTGGTTGGGGAAAATCGTCTCGCTCTTCTTTTTAGTTGGCTTTCCTTGCTTCATCGCAGTTCTTACCTTATACGATATTGGGGATTTTTTAGCGACCCAGATTCTAACGAAAACCCCGCTGATCGCCATATTTTTAATAGTCATGGCAGTAGTCGCTTTTGGAGTGAGACTTGGGCTTGAGCCAATCGCACGAGCAGCAGAGATTTTTTTCCCCTGGGTGGTCTCCCTATTGTTACTCTTATTCTTGTTTGTCTCTCCGTTTCTCAAGCTGGAGAATTTGGAGCCTGTTCTTGCAAATGGCATCAAGCCCGTTTTGAAGGGCGCCATTCCGTTATTCAGCTTTCCATTTTTCGAAACACTTGTCTTATTAATGGTATTTCCCCGTGTTAAAAAGCCGAAAGACGCGGGGAGAGCGTTGTTGACCGGAGTATTAGCCGGAGGGATGGCGCTGTTTGCGATTACGCTGTTCTCCATCTCCGTACTGGGAGTTGAATTCGTGGAGAGACACGCTTTTCCCACTTATGCGTTGGCAAAAAAAATAAATATTGGCGATTTCCTTCAGCGAATTGAAGCGATCATCATGTTCATCTGGGTTATCACCATTTTTTTTCGCCTGACAATTCTAGTCTATGTGATATCCATAGGTTTGGCCCAATCCTTCAATCTGAAGGAATATCGCATGATTCCTTTGCCTCTGGGCTTTATTTTCGCCGTGATGGCACTCGTAATAGTACCAAACAGCAGCTATCTGCATACGTTCGATAAACAGACGATGCCGGTGTACGAATATAGTTTTGGCATGTTCTTACCCCTGCTGCTGTGGGTCGTGGCCGTCCTGCGAAAAAAAGGGCAAAAGGAGGGGTAATCCGCATCCTATCTGGAAGGACTAGCACCCGCCGTCAAGAATATGTAACTGAGTTTGCAAAAAGACGTCAAAACAAAATCGACAGACAGGAAGGTGCAAGGAAGATGCGGCAAAAACCGGTTATCGGAATCACAGGAGGATACGTCAAACACAATGCGTTTATGGAAGGAGTCTATGTACATCACGACTACCATCGATCGGTAGCGGCAGCAGGGGGAATCCCGATCGTTCTGCCATTTCTCAATCCGGAGGCAGCGCTTGAGGCTGCCGCTCTGTGCGACGGAGTCATCCTGAGCGGCGGCGAGGACGTCGACCCGCTCTATTACGGAGAAGAGCCGCATCCCCAGCTGGGCTATACCACCCGGGAGCGGGACGAAGCAGAAATAGCGCTCATCCGGCACGCGCTGGAGCACAGCATCCCGCTGCTTGCCATCTGCAGAGGCGTACAGATCTTAAATGTCACTCTCGGCGGCACATTGATACAGGATATCCCCAGTCAGTGGAGCGATCCGCTGCAGCACTCGCAAAAAGTCGAGCGGGGCCGGGATACTCACGCGGTTGCCATTGAGCCGGGAAGCTGGTTGGCTGAGATTCTGGGGGCGATGCGGATCCGGGTAAACAGTTTGCATCATCAGGCGCTGAAAGAAGTAGCCGACGATTTGAAAGTCGCTGCCAGCGCATCCGACGGTATCATTGAAGCCGTCGAGTACACAGGTTCCTCTTTTGCCGTCGGCGTGCAGTGGCATCCCGAATCAATGGCCGCTACGAATCCGCTGATGAAAAGGCTGTTTGAAGCATTTATTATCCGCTGCAAGAAACAACAAGAAGCCTAGAACAGGTGCCGCGAAGCGGGATCAAGAAACCCTCCGAGCCAGATAAGCGACCAGATGAAGTTTCTCCCCCTTGATGTGGTAGTCCAGATATTTGCCGGGGTTGGTCGTAAAGCCGATGTACTCCCGTTTTTGAAAGGCAAAGCCATGCAGCTGGATGTGCTGCTCCATGTAGTCCAGCAGGAAATTCCGGGGATGCGGATCGGGATACAGCTTGGGGATGTTGCCCAGGGATCGGGCGCCCGGCGGATAGTACATATGATTTCCCAATATTTGGGCTCTTTCCGTCAAGTATGGCTTCAGCTTCGCCAGCGGGTAGACTTGATCAAACATGGAGTAGTCGTTGAATGAGATGGTATCCAGCACGAGGTCGATCGAAGCGTAACGGATGGGCAGCATCATATCGCTGTTGACGATGTACAGTGCTCGCAGGTCAGGATTGACCTGCTCGATTCTATTCTTCAGTTTGGACAGCGTCGCCAATCCGTGCCCGCTGAACATATAGAGTGCATCACTCGGCAGGGTGGCAAAGTGTTTGGGGGGAAACACATAGACATCGACATTGGTCTCTAAAATGACGCGTTTCGCCAGTTCCTGTTCCCTTACATGTTTATAGATCCACATGCTTCCTTTTTCCCACAAACTGACCAGGCTTGGCGTAAGGTCGTCCCATGTGTTTTGATCGTAAATGGAGTACTGCAGCTTAGAGGTGTAGAATACAGAGGAAGTGGTCATCAGGATGCCTTCTTTGATACTGGCTTGATAACCGCATGAGCAGTGCAGACTGGCGTGGAATACCTCCTGATTTTGAATGCAGGCATCCGTCAGATCCAGCGATTTCTGGCAATGCGGACAAGCCAGCAGGGGGATGAATGCGAGCGGGACCCCTGATTGGTTTTCGACGGTAATCTGCCGGCTGATGGAACGAAGCTTCTCTTCGATCTGCTCGATGGACAGGTTGAGCTGATCGCGTTCCTCACTGAGCTGACGCTGCTTTTCCTGCAGCATGACTGACAAAAAATGAAGATCTTCCATATCGGAAAATTGCGTGATCCGCTTCAAGGAGAGAATCTTGTGAATCTCCTGGAGGGTGAAGCGCATTTTTTTTAATTCGATAATGACATGCATGTCATCCAAACAATTTTGATCGAATTGAAGCTGACTTTCCCTTTTGTTGGGAACCAAAAGACCAAGCTCCGTGTAATACCGAACCGTATCAATCGAGATATGAAAATGCCTGGCAAATGCTCCGATTTTCACCGCTATACTCCTCCCATCATCTGGTCTTCATTTTAACGGAAAAGATGAAGTATACTCCATGTTTTTTTGATAATGTTCAGAATTTTCTCATTGATGTGAAGACAACTACATCATGTACGGTAAAAAACAGAAGGGAGGTGGGATACCTCAATTCACATTTTTGAAAGTGCATTCATTTTGTGTTCGTAGGACCGAAAACCGCATTCGGAGGAGTTGGTATGATGAAAAACCAGGCTTCGCTGCAGCGTACCCTGACGCTTACGCCGGTCGTCTTGTTCGGATTGGCCTATATGGCGCCGATGACAGTCTTTACGACATACGGTGTGGCCACGCAAATCTCGCAAGGCATGCTGCCGTTGGCCTATTTACTGGCGCTGGCCGCGATGATGTTCACAGCGTACAGCTACGGTCAGATGGTCAAGGCCTACCCGGTAGCAGGTTCAGCCTACACGTATACGCAAAAATCGATGAGTCCCCAGTTGGGATTTTTGGTTGGTTGGGCCGTTTTGATGGATTATTTGTTCCTGCCCATGATCAACTTCCTGGTAGCCGGAATCTATCTCTCCGCCGCCTTTCCTTCCGTGCCGCAGGGCATCTGGGTCTTCCTGTTTATCGTGGTCATGACTCTGATCAACATATTGGGCATCAAGTTGACCACCAATATCAACACGCTGCTGATCGTCTTTCAGGCAATTGTTATCATCATCTTTATGGCTTTATCCATCAAAGGAATCATGAATGGCATCTGAACGGGAACGCTCGCCGCGATCGATCCCTTTGTCAATCCCGATGTGCCATTGTCATCCGTCATCGCCGGCTCATCGATCCTCTGTCTCTCCTTCCTCGGCTTTGATGCCGTCACAACGCTGTCGGAGGAGACGATCAATTCCCAGAGGACCATCCCTAAGGCGATTCTGCTCGTCACCCTGATCGGGGGTGCCCTATTTATCATCGTCTCCTATGTCGCACATATGGTATATCCCGACTACGCCAGCTTCAAAAACCCGGACTCCGCCGCATCGGAGATTGCCGAGTTTATCGGCGGCACCCTGTTCGGGTCCGTGTTCATCGCCGGGATGATTACCGCTTGCTTCGCTTCAGGTTTGTCGGCGCATGCCAGTGTCTCCCGGCTGCTGTACGCGATGGGACGCGACGGAGTAATCTCCACGAAACTGTTTGGCTATATCCACCCCAGGTTCAAAACGCCGGTGTTTAACATCATGCTCGTTGGCGTCTTTGCCATCTCCGGTTTGTTCGTCGACCTGGTTACGGCCACCTCATTCATCAACTTTGGCGCGCTGGTCGCATTCACGTTCGTAAATCTGTCCGTCATTTCCCATTACTTTATCCGCAGTCAGCGCCGGAGCGGAGCAGACATCATCCGGTTTCTGCTCGTCCCCTTGATCGGAGCGTGCTTTAACCTCTGGCTGTGGACCAATCTCGATTCTCATTCTTTCACGCTGGGCTGCATCTGGATCGCGATCGGAGTGGTCTATCTCGCGTACTTGACGAAGCTGTTCACCCGGCGTCCGCCTGAACTGAGCTTTGAAGAAGCGGATAAACCCGCGTAACGATTGGAGGAGCGCTGATGACAACACAACATGCCGGAGTTGCCGACTTCTGTTTGATGAGCAACACTGTTTTTACCGGGGTCGAAGATCGGCCGAGGGCAGGAGGTGTCGCCGTAAAAGGAAACCGGATCTTCGCTGTCGGCAGTCTACAAGAGATCGAGCCCCTGGTCGGCCCGGATACCAAGGTTTTTCGGTACGGCGATCAATTGATCATGGCTGGCTTTCACGATTTTCATATCCATCTGCTGCTGGGAAGCTTGCAGCAGCAGTGCGTCCATCTCTGGAAGGCCAAATCAGCCGAAGAAGCAGCCCAGATGGTGAAGGAGTACGCCGACGAGCATCTGGACGATCCCTGGATCATCGGATTCAGCTGGTATCATCTGTACTGGGAGGATAAACAGCTTCCGCACCGTTCGACCTTGGACAAATACGTGCCCGACCGTCCGGTGTTTCTGCTCAACGCAGAGTGCCACGGTGCCTGGCTCAACAGCAAAGCGATGGAATTGGCAGGCATCACGCGCGATACACCCGATCCGCCCTACGGTGAGATTGCCCGAGATAAGAGCGGGGAGCCGACTGGATTTTTGTACGAGTCGGCGATGGCTTTGGCAAAGCAAGCCTTTCAATTTCCGCGTGAGCGCCGAATCAGCCTGTTGAAAGGGTTTTTGCGCCATGCTGCCAGCCTCGGCGTCACTTCAGTGGCAGACATGTTCCCATTGGTTACGATGGAACTGGGCGATCTCGACATGTACCGCGAGTTTGACGAAACAGACCAGTTGACTGCCCGCATCCATTTTTTGGTAGAGTGTAATGGCGATTTGGAAAGGCCCAGGCGTCTGCGGGAAGAATACAAATCGGGAAAGCTGCAATTTTCCGGATTAAAGAACTTTCTCGACGGCGTGCCAGCCACCTATACTGCCTTTTTGCTGGAGCCTTATTCAGACAATGCCGTAACCCGCGGCTCAACACTGGTGCCGCAGGAACTGATCGAGGATTGGACGATCAAGGCCGATCGGGAGGGTTTTCGCATTCGCTATCACGCCTGCGGGGATGCCGCGATCCGGCTGGGCTTGGATTGCTTTGAAGCTGCGCGGCGACAAAACGGCATACGGGACTCCCGACACACGATCGAGCACATCGAAGTCATCGACCCGGGGGATATCAGCCGCTTTGGCGAGCTTGGCGTTATCGCCTCCATGCAGCCTGAGCACATCGCCTCCGCGGAGAGATTTGCCGACAATGCGTACGTGAGCCGCCTGGGTCCCGAACGCATTCCCTATACCTGGCCGATCCATTCCTTGATGAGAGCAGGGGCAAAACTCGCATTCGGCAGCGATTTCCCTGTGGTCCCCCTCGACCCCATGCTCGAGATCTACCGTGCGGTGACTCGCCTGCACAATGACGGACACCCGGCTGGGGGCTGGAACCCCGATGAGCGGATATCGCTGGCGGAAGCGCTGCGGGCGTACACGCTCGGGTCTGCGTACGGCAATTTTCGCGAACATGAATTGGGCACTTTGGAGGCGGGAAAGCTGGCCGATCTGATCGTGTTGGACCGCAACCTGTTCACGGTCGATGCGGAAGATATCCGCCAGACAAAAGTATGCTTGACGATGATGGACGGCAGGATAGTCCATGAAGCCTAGCAAAAAGGATCAAGGGTTGGGAGATTGGCTCCCGATCCTTTTTCTTTGTGCCTTGACAACAGTGAGCAATACCGTATGCTTTAGGAGAAAACTTCCATGACGATCACAAGGATACGCAGATTTCTTAAGCGAAAGGGGAGCAAACATGAAGGTCAAACGAATTGTCGCCAATGTAGCGACGCAGAATGTCGAGGCCGCCAAACATTTTTATCAGGATGTGCTCGGCCTCGAGTTGTTGATGGATTTTGGCTGGATCACAACGTACGGCTCCAACGAGGAGATGCCCATTCAAATCAGCTTTGCCTCACAGGGCGGGTCCCAAACACCCGTTCCGGATCTGTCGATTGAAGTCGATGATGTGGATGCCGTACTGAAGCGCATGCAGCAGGCCGGCTTCGCGATCGAATACGGACCAGCCGACGAGCCGTGGGGCGTTCGCCGATTCTACGTCCGCGATCCATTTGGCAAGCTCGTCAACATTTTGTCTCATGTACAATCCGACTGACTCCCGCTATTGGGTGGGTTCGGCTGTCCAGGCACACACGGGACAGCCTGCTTTTTTTCACCGTTCTTGCCTTTGGTATACAAGCACCCCTTGATTGTTTATTATGAAAGAAGCGAGAGAGAAAAAGGAAGAGCAAAGGATGGAGATTATGCGCGGCCCCAATGTAACGGTCTTTTCGAAAATACAGAACAACCTGGAGAACCTCACCCAAGCAGAAAAAAAGGTGGCTGAATTTATTCTTGAAAATGCCGAAATCATTCCGAATATGACGACCAAAGATCTTTCCCTGAAGACCGGAGCGAGCGAAGCGAGCGTGGTCCGCTTCTGCAAGTCGATCGGCGTAGGCAGTTTTCGTTCGCTGAAGATGTCGCTGGTGCGGGATTTGACCGCGGTTGAGATGAATGTAAACGATTTGTCGATCATACAAAAAAACGATACATCGTACGATCTGTTTACCAAGGTGACCTATGTCAACAAGATTGCGATTGAAGACACCACTTCGACACTGGACAAGAAGGAGCTGGAGAGAGCGGTACATGCATTGCTGAATGCGAAGAAACTCCTGTTTTGCGGGGTTGGCGGCTCATCTGTTACGGCTATGGACGCTTGCCACAAGTTTACCCGAATCGGCTTCACTTCCCTGATGTCTCCAGACTTCCACATGATGCTGGCGCTGGTATCCAATCTGGAAGAAAACGATGTCGTGGTCGCCATCTCTACCTCCGGCAAAACAACCGATATCTTAGAAGTGGTCGAGCTGTCGAAAAAGCGAAAGGCGACCGTGATTGCGATAACCCAGATCGACAAAACACCGCTGTACAAGGCAGCCGATATCAAACTGTGCATTCCCAATGTGGAACAAGACTACCGATTGGGCAATATGGCGTCCCGGATCGCCCAGCTCAATATCGTCGATGCGCTGTATTTGATCATATGCAACAAGCTGGGCACATCTGTGATCGAAAAAATCAACACTGCACGGAGGGAAGCGCTGCGCCTGAGAAGATAGATCGCTCCATATGAAAAGGTGGGCGATCCGTCTTTTTTTACACGGCTTTCTGAAATAAAATTTCAAATTCCAATATAATTTTGTTGACGTTTTATTTCACAAATATATAATGAAATTGTGAAATAAAATTTTGGGTGGTGGATTGATGCTGGCGCTGGAGCATTTGGCAACGGAACGAAGAAACCAAAAAACGCTTCAACTTGACGAGATGAGTCTGCGGGAGATCCTTGAAGTCATGAACGAAGAAGATCAAACGGTAGCCGTCTCGGTGGCAAAGGAGATTGACAGCATTGAAAAAGTCGTGGCCGATGTGATCCGCTCTTTTCAAAACGGAGGCCGGCTGATTTACATCGGCGCGGGGACCAGCGGTAGGCTTGGCGTTCTCGACGCTGTGGAATGCCCGCCGACATTTGGCACGGATCCGCAGATGGTCCTGGGCCTGATCGCAGGGGGAGAAGCTGCGTTTGTCCGGGCTGCAGAAGGGGCGGAAGACGATGAATATCTGGCCGCAGCGGAGTTAAAACAAATTCATGTAAGCGCTGCCGATACGGTCATCGGTCTTGCCGCCAGTGGACGAACCCCGTACGTGATCAGTGCGCTGAAGTACGCCAAACAAGTGGGGGCGCGAGCACACGGCATTACCTGCAACAAAGCATCGGAGTTGGCCAAATTCGCAGATGTCTGTGTCGAGATCGAGACCGGACCCGAAGTGTTGACCGGTTCGACTCGCTTGAAGGCTGGCACCGCGCAAAAGCTCGTGCTCAACATGATCTCTACAGCCTCGATGATCGGGATCGGCAAGGTCTACAAAAATCTCATGGTTGACGTCAAACCAACCAACCAGAAGCTGGTAGAGCGGGCCAAACGGATTATCGCAGAGGCAGCCGGGGTAGATCGGGAAACGGCTGAGAAGTACTACCATGCGGCCAACCAAAATGTAAAAGCGGCAATTGTGATGATTCTATTGAACTGCGGGTTGGCAGAAGCGGAAGCGAAGTTGAAGGACGCGGATGGTTTCGTCCGTAAAACGCTCGGTTAGGAGGTCAGCAGATGGTAAACAGGGGAATCATCTTGATCAGCCATGGCTGGATGGCGGTCGAAACGTTAAAAAGCGCGGAAATGATTCTCGGCCCCAAAGAGAATGCCGCAGCCATAGCCATGGAAGCCACGGACAGCCCGGAATCGACGAAACAAAAGCTGCAAGAAGAACTGGCCAAGTTCAGCCATTGCGAAGAGGTCATCGTACTGGCCGACCTGATGGGCGGAACACCCTGCAATGTGTCGCTGACGCTGCTTGGCGACCACCCGAACATGCAGTTGTTCACAGGCTTCAACCTGCCGTTGGTCATGGAGCTGCTCGCGTCTGACTTTGCCCCGATCGATGAGATCAGGGACAACCTGGTCGAGTCAGGCAGGGCTGCAGTCACAGATATCAGGAAAAAACTACAGGTGTAGGAGGAAAAGCAGATGGCAATTACTGTTACCCGAATTGATGAACGGCTGATACACGGTCAGGTGGCCCATTCTTGGAGCGTGGAATACCGCGTGGACAGGCTTGTTGTCGTAGACGACATCCTCGCCGGGGATGAGATGCAGAAAATGATCATGTCGCTCGCTGTTCCAGCCGGCAAGAAACACTCGTTTCTGTCCAAGGAAGAAGCTGTCCCTTTCCTGCAAAATAGCGAATCTGCCAACGAGAAAATCTTTCTCATCGTCAAAAAGCCGCACACGCTGCTCTACCTGGTCGAACACGGCGTGAAGATCCCCAGCATCAATGTAGGGGGCATGTATTACGCGGAAAACAAGCGGCAGATTGCCAAGACCGTATACGTCAGCGACGAGGATGTAAAGGTGTTTGAGCAGCTGAAAGACCACGGCGTCGCATGTGAAATCAGAACGTCGCCCCAAGACAAATCAGTCAATTTGTTTGATCTAATCTAGCTAAGGGGGGAATTTGAATGGAAGTCAGCTTGCTCTATGCGCTTTGTATCAGCCTGTTTATTGCCCTCCTGATGACAGAGAACTACGGTTACGGCTACCTAATGATCAGCAGGCCCATTTTTGCCGGTCCGCTGCTCGGTCTGATTATGGGCGATGTGCAGACCGGTCTCTTGGTCGGGGCCAGTGTCGAATTGATGTACATGGGCGTACTTCCGATCGGCGGATCCATTCCGCCGAATGCTCAAATCGCCGGTCTGATCGGGACTGCCTTCGCCATCTTAAGCGGAGGCAAACCAGAAGTAGGCATCGTCCTCGCGCTGCCGATCGGCATTCTTGCCCAGTTCTTAATTATGCTGGCGTGGAATTTTAACATCTATCTTGTTCACCGCGCAGATAAGCACTTAACCAACGGAAACATCAAACAGGCGGAACGCACTCATTTAACTGGATTGCTTGGTTTCTTCGTCGTGATGTTCGTGCCCAGTTTTCTCGCGATTTACTTTGGCAGCGAATGGGTAAACGGCCTCGTAAACGCAATGCCTGCCTGGCTGATGGACGGGTTGAAAGCGACTTCCGGCATTCTTCCGGCAATCGGGATGGCGATGCTGCTGAAGATGATGAATTTCAAAAAATACTGGTCGTTTTTCTTGATCGGTTTTGTCCTGGCCGTCTATCTGAAACTGGATGTGCTCTCCGTGGCCCTGCTCGGTCTGGGGATCGCCGCCTCTGTCTACGCGCTGGGCAAGGATAAGCAGGAAGGGGCGGGGTCTGACTTTCCGCAGGCAGCGGAAGGAGCCGCGGACGGCATTCTCAGCAAGAAGGACCTGTGGCGCACTTTTGGGCGCTCGTTCTTCAGCATGACGTCAATCAACTACGAACGGTATTGCAATCTCGGATTTTGTTATGCGATGATGCCGGCCCTGCAAAAATTGTACCCGGACAGGCAGCAGTTGAAGGAAGCGATCGTTCGGCACAACGAATTTTTCAACTGCCATCCGTACACGGCCAACGCCGTCATCGGGGTAGCGCTTGCCTTGGAGGAGCAAAAAGCACAGGGCAAACCGATCTCCGGCGAGGTAATCTCGTCTACGAAAGCTGCACTGATGGGGCCTTTGTCAGGAATTGGAGATTCCGTCTTCAAGGCGACGTTTATGACCTTGTTTGCTGCGATCGGCGCCGGACTATCGCTTAACGGCAACATCCTCGGTCCGATTCTCTTTATCGTGCCAAACCTGGTGTTGAACCTGGGCGCTCGCTATTACGGCGTTTACTACGGGTATAAATTCGGCACGAGTCTGATATTGAAGATGAAGCAGTCCGATATCATCGAGAAGTTCGTGCAAGGCGCAACGATAGCCGGTTTAATGGTTACAGGCGCGATGGTCGTCAATTTTGTCAAAATCAGCTTGGTAGCTGAATGGGATCTCTCCGGTGCGAAGATCGTCCTGCAGGAGATGCTGGACAAGATTTTGCCCGGCTTGCTGCCGATCGCATTGACGCTGCTGTTCTACTACCTGCTGTTAAAAAAGAAAAATGCGATTTATATTCTGATCGTTCTGTGTTTTGTGATCGGAATCCTCGGCAAGCTGCTCCACATCATCTAAAGTGGACGGGGGATAGGAGGAAAAGAGAGTGAACGAGAAAAAACAAAAAATCTTAACAGATATAAAAGACGGATTGATCGTTTCCTGTCAGGCCAGGGAAGGATGGCCGATGTACGGCGCAGACATTATGGCTGCTTTCGCCACAGCGGCAGAACAGGGCGGAGCGATCGGCATCAGAGCGAACAAGCCAGAGAATATTGCAGCGATCAAGCAAAAAGTCCGTTTGCCGATCGTCGGGATCAACAAAGTATGGGATCCGGATTACAGTGTCTACATTACCCCTACCTACAACAGCGCGGCAGAAGTCATCGCAGCGGGATGCGACATCGTCGCGATCGATGCCACCTTGCGCCGACGGCCAAACGGGGAGACACTGCCCGAAATCATTCATCACATTAAGCAAAACCATCCGGATGTATTGATCATGGGGGACGTTTCCACCTTTGAGGAAGGCGTCAAATCAGTCGAATACGGCGTAGACATCGTCTCGACGACGCTTGCCGGTTACACGGAATACACCAGTCATATCACGGGAGCAGACTTCGCCCTGGTTGAAAGGCTGGCAAAAGCCCTTGAAACCCCAGTCGTAGCAGAAGGAAAAATCCACGATAAGGAAGAGGCGCGAAGAATGCTGGAGCTTGGCGCACATGCAGTCGTAGTAGGGACTGCGATTACCCGGCCAGAGATCATCACAAGATGGTTTGCCGATGAAATCAAGAGTTGCAGATAGTGACAAGATCGCGGGGATAACACCCGCGATTTTTGTATTTGTAACGATATTGCGAATCTAAGTTTCGGATGAGAAGGGAATCGCCTAAACAAATCGAATAAAACAAGAAAAGTCAGAAACGTTCTCATCTGCCAAAAAGCGAATACACCCCCCGATTCGCATGGGTTTCCCAAAAACAGGAGAGAAATGTAGATTGGAGTGAAGTCAGCTGAAGGTGCTGCTTATCGATGATGAACGTTTATCGCTGCAGTTCATGGAAAAAATGCTTCAGGATGTGGAAGGGCTGCAGCTTATGGGAAAATACCAGGATCCCCGGCAGGCCCTCGACGATCTCCCTCGGTTCAAACCCGACGTTGTCTTCTTGGATGTAGAAATGCCTGAAATGGACGGGATTGAAGCGGCAGAAGAAATTCTTAGGCGCTCGCCCGATACCGATATAGTGTTTGTCACTGCCTACGAGGAGTACGCGGTGAAGGCGTTTGAGTTGAACGCGCTTGATTATGTCTTAAAGCCCGTCCAGCGCGAGCGGATGCTAAAAACTTTGATGAGGATAAAAAAAGAAAAAGAGACGAGCAAGAACAGTACCGCCTCAGGCAAATTGCAAAGGATTCACTGTTTTCAATCGCTCAAAATCGAAGTCTCCGGCAGGAGTCCCGAAACGATCCGTTGGCGTACATCAAAAGCCCAGGAACTATTTTCCTACCTGGTTCACCGGCGGGGGCAGCCCGTGCGGAAGGATTATTTGCTGGAACTTCTCTGGGCCGATGTGGAGTGGAAAAAAGGGTACTCCCAGTTATATACAACCGTGTATCAAATCCGCAAAACCCTTGACCAGCTCGGAATCGGATTGAAAATCATCAACTGTGAAAATGGGTATCGGCTGGATATAAGCGAGATCGGCATTGATGTGGACGAATGGGAAAGCAGTATGCGAAGACTCCCGCCGATAGCGAGCAAGAGCCTCGACGAACATTTGGCTCTGATCGAGCGCTACCGGGGTGATTATTTTGCCGATTACGACTACCTTTGGGCCGAGAGTGAACGGCAGCGGCTGCGTACGGACTGGTACAACCACGCTGAAAAAGTCGGCAACTACCTTGCCGCCAATGGTGAGCATACAAGGGCGATCGCCCTCTACCTGCGCATGCAGCAGATCCAACCCCATCTGGAAGAAATTTACTTCCGTTTGATGAAGCTGTTCGATACGATTGGTGACCGGGAAGCGGTAGAAGGGCAGTATAACCGCCTGACGGCGATGCTGCGGGATGAGTTTGATCTGGTTCCGCGGGCGGACATAAGAGAATGGTTCAGCCAGTGGATGAGTATCAGGTAAGTATCAGAATGGAACGGAGAGAGCGCAGAGCCTCTCTCTTTTTTTGTTCAGAAATTGTTGAGAGGACCTCTATAAAATAAGAAAGGTTAGGGGAAAATCAATGGCTGCGATTTTGCAGAAAAGATAGGAGAGAAAAGACAATCAAATGAACAGCATGATGATCGTTGATGATGCGGCATTTGCGCGGCTCATGCTTCGCCACTTGTTTGAATCTATGGGTTTTGAGATAATCGCCGAAGCGGACACAGGGGAAGAAGCGGTACGAATGTACCGTTTATATCGGCCAGC
Source organism: Brevibacillus sp. B_LB10_24 (assembly GCF_046036945.1). NCBI lineage: Bacteria > Bacillati > Bacillota > Bacilli > Caryophanales > Paenibacillaceae > Brevibacillus > Brevibacillus sp. B_LB10_24. The sequence goes on from NZ_JBJQOQ010000011.1 coordinate 71,821, forward strand.
ATTGGTCCTGATGGACATATCCATGCCTGGGATGGACGGTTTGGCCGCTTCAGAAAAAATCATTGAATTTGACCGTGATGCCAAGATCATCGTTTGTTCTGCCGTCGTCCATCGCGAGACTGTCATCAAGGCTATCCGTGCAGGCGCGCTCGACTTTATCGCAAAACCCCTGCAAAGGGACCGAGTTGTCATGTCCGTCCAGAGTATCATGGGGATGGGGGAGTGAGCGGACAGATTTCTCGCTCGCTGTGAATCCCGCTTCCGTGATATATAATGAAGCTGCAAGGATCTTTGTTCAGCCTTGCAGCTCTCCTTTGAAGACGGATATCGACTGGTAAGTGCCGCCTGCGATTTGAAAATCAGCCAAATCGTCAATGAATTGGTCACGGTAAGAATTGCCGTGCCAAAACAGATTCTTTCCGAATTGTTCCATTCATGATGAAAAACCAGCGCTTTGCTGGTTTTTTATGACCAAGCTTTTTTTAAGAGCTCCACACCAAGCTGAATTTCATCAAAAGAAAGATTACTAAACCCAAGTTTAATAATTGGCACATCAGAATTGTTTTTCACGAAGTAGAGTGAGGTGGGATACACTTTAACACCATAAGAAGAGGCACGCTCGATTAGCCATTCTTCTGAACGCTTCAAGTGTACTTTGACTAATAAGTATAAACCGGACTGCTCGCCAATAATGGAAATATTTTGCTCAAATTCTTTTCTTAATACGGTTACGAAGTGCTGCATTTTTCGTTTATAAACAAGCCGCATGCGTTTAATGTGGCGATTCCATTCTCCATCTTCCATAAATTTAGCCATGGCGAGTTGGCTAAGAATGGAAGTGGTACTTTCGAAATGAAGGAATTGTTGTTTATAACGATCTAAAAGAGGCTGCGGCAACACCATGTAACTTAAACGGATTCCCGGAAGAAAGCACTTTGAGAAATTCCCGAGATAAATCACTCTCGTTGAATCGATGGAAGCGAGGGCGGGAAATGGTTGTTGGGTATAGCGAAATTCACTGTCGTAATCGTCTTCGATAATATATCCTTGCCTCTTGTTTGCCCAATGGATAAGTGCATGCCTTTGTTGAATAGACATGCTTACCCCGTATGGACTGTGATGGGACGGGGCCACATAAATTAATCGTGATTTCATATGTTCTAAGTGTGAAAAATCAGCACCTGTCTCATAAACGGGTAACGTTTCAAGCGTAAAACGATTTAATTGAAAAGCTTCCCTAGCGCCATCATAACCAGGATCCTCCACAATCATGCTAGAAAAATCATGTTTCAGGACATGACCGAGATACACAAGCATTTGTTGGGTGCTACTTCCGATAATAATTGCATGTGGATCTGTTCTCACACCACGAGACTGGAGTATATATGCTGCGATTTGTTCGCGTAGGCACAATTCGCCAAAAGGTTCCCCGTATCGAAAGCTGTCCTTTACCGTTAATACTTGATTTGAAATCCTCCTCCACGTTTTTAAAGGGAAATGCGATTGATCGACGACGTCTGCGCGGAAATCGATGCGAACAGGTGGTACCGGCTCTGTTCGCTTGTGATGAGAAGAGCTGCGAGACTCTTGAAATAAAAGGGGCTCTAACTCATTTGCAAAATAACCTTTTCGGCCCTCTCCACGAATATACCCCTCAGCAACAAGTTGTTCATATGCCATTAAGGTTGTATTACGGCTTACATGTAAGGAATCTGCAAGTTGACGAATGGAGGGCAATGGCTCATCCGCCATGATGTCGCCTTGCTCAATAAAAGATTTGAATTTCTCGTAGATTTGTTTGTATTTAGGGGCGTTATCTTTAAAGGTGAAAATGGCATTTTTCATTTGCATTCCCTCTGACATGTATATTTGTTTGTTATTGTATCTTTTTTTATGTCAGTTTGCATAATACTATATTTTAAAGTTCAATGACGAGTTGAAAGGATGATGATTGTGTACATTCCTAAGCAATATCGTATGAATCATGATGAGGCAGTTCAAATGATGAAGTCTTATCCGTTTGCCTTATTGATTACTGTTGACGGTCATCGTCCATTGGCTACGCACATTCCGTTGGAAATTCGTGAAGATGAAGGGAAAATCTATGCGACTGGGCACATAGCATACGGAAACATGCAGAAGAAAACTTTGGACAATAACAGGGACGTGTTGCTTATTTTCCAAGGACCGCACGCTTACATTTCATCAAGTTGGTATGAGTGCGAAGAGGTTCCCACATGGGACTATCTCGCTGTACATGCGTATGGAACAGCACGCGTACTCACTTGGGATGAGCTGAAATCGGCTTTGGATTCTATGCTGAAACGCTATGAATCTCATCGAGAAAATGGTCGGCTCTGGGATACGTTTCATCCTGAGTTGCTTGAGAGCGAAATGAAAGGAATTGTTGGTTTTGAAGTTGAAATCACCTCCATGCAAGCTGCAGCCAAAATGAGCCAGAATCGCAACAACGCCGATTATAAATCCATTGTTGCAGAGCTTGAGAAATCAAATGAACAAGGGGAAGTTCAGGTTGCTCGGTGGATGCGTGAGCAACGGAAAGGGTTATTTACATGATCTGCCTTATTCTCGCTGACTTGTTCATGTTGTATGTAAACAAATTGCCTCCTTATGAAAGCGAACCTTACTAATAAAGTGTAGCCTTGCTTTCGCCAATCAAGGAGGAGACTAATGAAACCATGTGCAAAAATACTGTAAGGAGTTGCATTTTATGGGGTTTTCAACTATTTGGCTATTTGTCATTGCTGCTGTTACATTGTTAATCATACCTGGTCCAGCTGTGTTCTATATCATGGCAAGAAGTATAGATCAAGGAAAGAAAGCGGGCCTGGTATCCGTTCTTGGTGTATCTCTTGGTGGTTCTGTTCACGTTTTAGCTGGAGCAATTGGAGTTTCTGCGATCCTTATGACATCAGCAACCGCCTTTCATATCGTTAAATACCTGGGTGCTGTTTATCTTATCTATCTGGGGTGTAAGACTTTATTTTCTACATCTGATACAACGACTTCAAAAATGCCAACTGCCCCGCGCAAAAAATTACAAAAGATATTTTTCGAATCAGCACTCGTAGAAGTTATGAATCCGAAGACAGCACTCTTTTTTTTAGCCTTCTTTCCGCAATTCATATCGCCTTCTGCCGGATCAGTCACCGTACAATTTTTGCTTTTAGGAACGATTTTTATTATCCTAGCTTTTATTAGTGATGGTTTGTATGCAGTTCTTGCAGCAAGTATAAGAAAGCGGGTTGTGGGCAGTAGAGTGAGTTCAAAGTTACTGAATCGGATAACTGGTTATTTTTATATCGTTCTAGGGGTATTCTCCGCCTTTGCGAGCCCCTCTAAAACATAAGAGTAATGATGAAAAATGAAAGGGAGAGATATGTTATGCCTAGATTTCTCATTGAAGATGATTTTTGGTCGTTATTCCCTCATGCAAAAATAGGCACCGTTATTTGCCAGGGGATTGATAATTCAAAAAGGGACGTTGACATCTACGAGAAGCTGCTGCAGGAGGCAGAGAAAGAAGCACATAAATTCTTAAGTCTGGAGGAATTCAGCAGTAATCCAGTCATATCCGTTTGGCGAGAAGCTTTTCAGAAATTCAAGACAAAGAAAGGGGCAAGGTGCTCCATTGAAGCTTTGTTAAAGAGAGTGAAAAACGGCAATCATATCGGAACAATAAACCCGCTTGTTGACATCTATAATTCCATTTCCTTGCGTTATGGGCTTCCGTGTGGCGGAGAAGATATTGATACCTTTGTAGGCGATATTCGGCTAACGCAGGCAAATGGCAACGAACCGTTTATCCCGTTGGGAAGTGATGAAAATGCTTCGCCATATGAAGGTGAAATTGTTTATAAAGACGATGCCGGTGCCATATGCAGATGCTGGAATTGGCGTGAAGCTCAGAGGACGATGCTAACAGAAAAGACGAAAAATGCATTTCTCTGTATTGAATTAATCGATGAAACAAGAAGTGATGAATTTCATATGGCGCTAAAAGAATTGTCTGATTTAGTGTCCAATAATCTCGGTGGTATTGTGAAGATTGAAGTGTTAGATATGAATAATAGGGAAATGACAATCTTGGGTTAAGGTTAAATAGCGTAAAAAATGACGCCCTGTGAGTCGATATGGACAAAAATACGGTTTCGTCCCATTGAAAAAGCCGATTTTTCCTTTACATAGGAAAGGTTGGTTTTTTCATATGTTTTCCGCGTTTTGTTGGGGGGACTCCTGTGAGAAAAGCTGCGAATGCAGGCCAAAATAGACTCCCTTTACCTTTTCGCGGATTGCGTGAACTTAAGGAATGTCGAAAAGTTGCTGTCGTATGCAAGAATGCTTGGGATGACGCTGCTGCAGCGGTATACTGAGAACTATCAAATATCTCCTGACAAGGAGGGAGTACTCGTGAACGCGGAGTTGTTCGACAAGGTTTACGATTCGATTGTCAAGAAAGAGTCGACTTACGACGGGGTCTATTACACGGGAGTGAAAACGACGCGGATCGTCTGCCGGCCATCCTGCCGTGCCAAAACCCCCAAACGGGAAAATATCACGCTGTACACAAGTGTAAAGGCAGCCATCCGAGACGGATTCCGGCCATGCAAGCGCTGCAAACCGGAGACTCCCGGCGCTCTTGGCCCTGACGCGCAGTTGGCAGCGCAGACCGACGCTGTGATCGACGCTTGTTACGGCGAACGGGTGACGCTGCAGGCGATCGCACAGAAGCTGGCGATCAGTCCGTATCATCTGCAGCGTACCTATAAACGGGTAACCGGGCTGACGCCAATGGAGCGGCTGCATCAGACGAGGCTGTCGGCAGCAAAGCGGCTGTTGGAAAACGGCAACCTGCCGATGTTTGAAGTGGCCGCCGCTGTCGGGTTTCGCAGCGCGTCCCATTTTGCCGTGTGGTTTCGCGGACAGACCGGGTTGTCGCCGTCGGCGTACCGCGAGGGGAATGTTGGCAATCGACAGGCATAAAGGTGACTCATTTGTCAGCATAGGACGTGACAAACGGAAAGGAAGGAATTCGGTGAGAACACAATTGTTGTGGACAAGGCTGGAGCTTGACGGACGGAACTGGCTGATCATGGCGACGGAGGGCGGCGTGTGCCGGATCGTTTTTCCTCATGAAGGGCTGGAAGATTGGCGGGGCTGGGCAAAACGGGTTGCGCCGGATGCCGAGCCGAAGGAAGATATGGCGGCAGTGCAGCGAACGGGCGTGATTGATCGATTGCGGGCCTATTTTGCGGGAGAACGGGTTTCGTTCAAGGAAGTGCCTCTCGATCTGATCGGCACGCCGTTCCAGCAGCAGGTGTGGACTGCGCTTGGGAACGTGCCGTACGGGGAAACCCGAACGTACCGCGACATTGCGGAGGCAGTCGGAAGGCCGAAGGCAGTGCGGGCCGTCGGTGCGGCGAACGGCGCCAATCCGGTTCCGGTACTGCTGCCGTGCCACCGGATTATCGGCGCCGACCGCAAGCTGACAGGATTTCGCGGCGGTCTTGAGATGAAGCGCAGGCTGCTCGGGCTAGAGGGCATCGAAGGCGTGGAGGATGGCGGACATGAGCGCTTCCGGTTTTGAGCTGGCAGTAGACCAGCCATTTTGCTTTGAACGGTGCCTTGGGTATATGACAAGATCTCCGCTTGAGAGCTTGTACGAAGTTCGCGAGGGGAAGATTATCAGGCTGGTAGCGGCGGGTAATGAGGCTGAGAAGGGAACCGCCCCCGGCCGCGGATTGCTGCTGGAAATATCCTGCCCGGATGATCAGGCGCTGCAGGTACGTTTCCTGCAAGGCGAGCCGGGCAGCGAGAGCGAATTGGAGGCTGTGAAGCGCTATTTACGCGATTGGTTTGATCTGGACCGCGATCTGGAGCCTTGGCGGAAGCTGACTGCAGGAGATCCGGTGCTTCGCGTATTAGGCGAGCGGTTTTACGGACTTCGGATCATCGGCATACCGGACTTGTTCGAGGCGCTCTGCTGGGCAATCGTCGGCCAGCAGGTCAACCTCGCCTTCGCCTATAAGCTCAAGGCAAGGCTTGCCGAGGCATTCGGCGAAAGCACGCTCTGGGAAGGCCGGACGTACCGGCGCTTTCCGGAGCCTGCTGCGCTCGTCGGCGTCGATGCGGCTGAACTGCAGGCACTGCAGCTCACACGTGCAAAGGCGGCGGCCATACTCGAGACCGCCGCCCTGATGAGCCGCGGGGAGCTGTCTCGTGACAAGCTGCTTGCGCTTGGCGACTTTGATGCCGCTGAGCGCGAGCTGGTGCGGATCCGCGGCATCGGGCCATGGACCGCGCATTATGTGCGAATGCGCTGCCTTCGCGATCCGCGGGCGTTTCCCATCGGCGATGTGGGCCTGCAGAATGCCGTCCGCGAATGGTTCGGCATGAACCGCAAGCCAACGCCATCCGAGCTGCAGGAATTGTTTGCGAGTTGGGCCGGTTGGGAGGCATACGCGACATTTTATTTATGGCGCAGCTTGTATTAGGCAGGCTGACAGTCTCATGCTGTCGGCAACCGATACGCAGATTTAGAGCGGATTGCCGCCTAGCGGGAAAAGCAAGTCATTTGCGCTATGCCTGGCGACAAAAAAGCATTCGTCCCGAAAAAATAGTCGCAGAGTACCGGCGGTCAAGCCGATTCCCTGCGACTTTTCGGCGCGTTCTAGTTTATTTGCCTTCCTCGTCAGCCGAGGGACCGTAGAGGCCCGGCACCGGAATATCGAGAAGCCGCAAATAAACCCCGAGCTGTGCCCGGTGGTGGACCATGTGGCTTAATCCGAAGGTGCGAAGCGCGATCGCCCGCGGTTGGCTCAGGATGATATGGTCGCCGTTCCGCAAGGTCCATTCCTCGCCGAGCGTTTTTTCGTCGCATTCAGCTAACAGCTTTTCAAGCTTGACGACGTTTGCGTCGAATTCCTCCAGCACGTCTTCGCGTCTTTCCAAAGGTTCCCTCCGAAGCGGCACGGTCGAAAGATCGAATTCCGGGTAAAGAAAAATCGCAACTAGCCATTTCAGCAGGTTGATCAGGTGCGTGGCCAGCCCGCCCAAAGTCATCGATTTCTCGTGCGGCTTCCACGTCATATGCTCCTCGGGCAAGCGTTCCAGGATGCGGCGCGTAGTGGCCAGCTCATGCATGGCGTCTCCGACGATCAGTTGTTTCACCATAGCTTCCCTCTCCTCCCTTATATGGCTAGCATACTATAAACCCGGTCGTGTGGAAATACTTGTCACAGTCGTTCGGCATCGGATGACGGCATACAGATGGATGACTGTTTTCCCTTTAAAAGGACATATGTCCTACCCTGCCTATTTGCATCCGTCATTTAATAAATAGAGAAATGGACGACAATGGGGAGTGCAAATATGAGCGGAATTATTTTTGCATTGCTGGGCGGGGCCTTCATAACCCTGCAAGGAGTGGCCAATGCCCGGATTAGTCAAGATATCGGCACCTGGCAAACGGCGACGATTACCCAGTTAACCGGATTCATCGCATCATTCGCGATCCTGATGCTTATTCGGGACCGATCATGGCATGGGTTTGCACAAGTCAAACCGTTGTATTTGACGGGCGGAGCTCTGGCCGCAGTCATTATTTTCAGCAATGTCACGGCAATTCAGCAAAACGGTGTTACACTAACAATAGCGGCACTCTTGATTGCCCAGCTGGGCCTGACTTTTCTCATCGACAGCAAAGGTTGGTTTGGCGTAGAAAAGCAGGAGATGAGGCTGCCGCAGTTCCTCGGCATCGGATTGATGACAGCAGGTGTGGTGATCCTGAGTTTGTAACTGCATGACCATTCCCGAGGACAGATGTGAACCAGAGGTGAACCCAAGCCATGAAAGAAATCAAGGATCGCGAACAATTGAAGCAATACATGCAGGCAAACCATCTCGAATCCGTCTTTCCGGAACAAATCATCCCCCATTTATCGCTGTACGGCTTTGCGCAAGAAGAGCTCATCTGCTCCCAAGGAGAGCCTTTACAGTACCTGTACGTACTGGTGAAGGGAAAGATTAAAATCTATACCACCTCGCCGGAGGGCAAGACGCTCATTCTCTCTTTTAAGACACCTCTTGAGGTGATCGGGGATATCGAATACGTCCGCGGGATTGACTTCATCAATACGGTCGAGGCCGTTTCATCTGTCTTGATGATCGGGGTCCATCACCGCTGGTTGAAAAAATACGGAAGCGAATATGCGCCGCTGCTGACATTTTTGCTGGACATTATCACGCAAAAATTTCACAGCAAATCCAATTCGCTGAGCTTCAATTTACTGTATCCGGTAGAAGTGCGGCTGGCAAGTTACCTGTTATCTGTCTCCTTTGACGAATCCGATTCCCTCTATACCGGTCAAGTCAGCACAGTCAGTCTGACGGATACGGCCAACCTGCTGGGAACGAGCTATCGGCATCTGAACCGGGTCATCAAACAATTCTGTGCAGAGGGACTGATCGAACGGAGCAAAGGGTTCATTCTAGTGAAAGACAGGGAAGGATTGCGTACGTTGGCAGGACATAACATCTACGAATAACTCATTGCCTAGGGCCTTGGGAAAAAACAGCAAATGGGGGGGAAGGGGAAAGCCATGATTCTAGGAGTTTTCTTGGCGCTAGTCGCAGGTTCGCTGGTCAGCTTGCAAAACATCTTCAACAGCAAGGTGAATCAGCACGCGGGATCTTGGGCCACAACGACGCTGGTATTAGGCATGGGGTTCCTGGCTTCGCTGGCTGCAGGTCTCATCTTTGAAGGGAAGCAGCTTTTTCTCTTGGAAAAGATGAAAACTTGGTACTGGTTCAGCGGATTGATCGGCGTCGGTGTCGTCACCTGTCTGGTGCAGGCAATGAGACGATTGTCTGCTACGTATGCCATATCGATCGTCTTGACATCACAGCTGGGTTTTGCTTTATTGTGGGACTCACTCGGCTGGTTTGGGCTGAAGCAGGTCCCTTTTACGTGTAAACAGCTGGTCGGTGTGCTGGTCATCGTCTGCGGCATTCTTGTATTTAAATTCGGCGGCAGGCGGGGGAACCAGGCCATGCCAAGCTTCGATCCCGGAGCACAAAACGCAAAAATGGAGAGATCATGTTGAAAAAATATCAGACGCTATTCTTCGATGTAGATGACACCCTGCTGGATTTTAGAGCGGCGGAAAACACAGCGCTTCGCCTGCTGCTGGAAGGTCAAAATATTCCCTTTACCCAAGAGACAAAATCCCGTTATCAACAGATCAATCAAGGTCTCTGGAGGGCCTTTGAGGAAGGAAAGATAGACCAGGAGGCGGTGTTGAATACGCGCTTTTCCACCTTATTGAAGGAATATGGCCTCGAGGTGGACGGGGCCCTGCTGGATGCGCAGTACCGCAGCTATTTGGAAGAGGGGCACCAGCTTATACCAGGTGCCTTTAAATTAATAGCAGACCTGCACGGGACATTTGAATTATACATTGTGACGAACGGCGTTTCCCGGATGCAGGATAGACGCTTGCGGGATTCCGGATTGTTTCCACTGTTCAAGCAGATCTTCGTCTCCGAGGATACCGGCTATCAAAAGCCCATGAAGGAATTTTTTGATTTTGTTTTTGCACGAGTCCCGGATTTCTCACCGGAACGAGGATTAATCATCGGGGATTCCCTTCACTCGGATATCAAAGGCGGACAGCTTGCCGGCATCGATACCTGCTGGTTCAATCCGGAACGAAAAGAAAATGACACGGAAGTGGTGCCGACATACGAAATCCAGAAGCTTGATGAACTGTATTCCATTTTAGCCGTGAATGCCTGAACCGATAAAAAAACCTCTCAACTCCTCTATGGCGAATCTCGCTAGGAGGTTGAGAGGTTTTGCACGTTTTCAATCAGATTACTTGCCCCGTTTTTGCGTGGCGATCGTCAAACCGTCGATCGTATTCACCGGCAGGATTTTATCCCTTCCCAAGTCGTTTACATACTCGAGTATCTGCTCCAGCAGTTCCGGTTTGATCTCATACAGATCGCCGGCATCCGGATCGATCCCGTGAAGCATGATGATACACCACTTTTTATTTTTCACGGCCTCATCGATGCGCAATTTGATCTGGTCGAACGTCATTTCATTCGTTACCGCAATAGCCGTATGCAGCCAATAAGGATCGTCCGGCGGAAGGTTGTTCTGCTGATGCTCGAAGACGCGGACGGCTTTGTAATACTTCTTGGCAACTTCCCGTACCCGATTATCGTAATCGGAAAACGGAATGGAGAGGGAGTCTACCTTTGGAACGATGCCCAAGAGGATTTCCTTGCTTTTCGCCAATTCAAATTCGAGATCGCCGTCGTTATTGCTGGTTAGCGGGTCGTAATGCGAATAGGCATGGGAACCGATCTCCACGCCTCTGTCGTAGGCATCTTTTATTTGGGAGGCTTCGAGGAATTCGGTATTGGCTCCGTCCTTTATCCTCCCGGCGATCACATTCAGCGTAGCCGGCATCCCGAATTTTTCATGCAGCGGCAGGGCGCGATCATAGAACGAGTCCAACCCGTCGTCATACGAGAATGTAATCATCCCTTGGCCGTGAAAATCGCTTGCGGCAGGGTTGACGATCCGGTTAGCAATCCAGACGGTGTGTTTGGCTTCGTTCCACTCGACCGTAGAACCCAATTCTTCGGCAATCGTCCGGACCGGAACCATCGTTCTTCCGCCGATGATGGCAGGAGAAACATCTGATTTCACTTCTTTGCCGTTGATCACCAATTTTATCTCATTCGTGTCATTTGCATATGTATTGGCGACGTTTGCTTTTTGGTTCCCTTTCGTGATAAACACCGTTTTTTTCTCTTCATCCCATTTGACAGAAGCCCCTAAATGCTCTGCTACTGTACGGACAGGAGCGAGGGCTCTACCCTTGACCATTTGCAGCGGAATATCTGTCTGGACGGCTTGTCCGTTAATCAACAGTCTAATATCGGAGCCGGCGGCAGCAGAAACCCCAGTCCCTGACAACATGACGAATCCTGCAAGAAGTGTCGAGGTTATCTTTTTCATTGCTCCTCCAATCACATCATGTAAAGATAGTATTTTTAACGCCATTATAAAATATCGCAAACTAACGGACAATGTATATTTTTTCTATCTCTCTATTCACAAGGTTCTATTCTATTAGAGAGGTGTGATGAAAATTGTAAATTCTAACAGCATACCCATAAATCGTGCACAGACAAACATGAATGAATAACGTAATATACCGAGTATATTGAGCGCACTATATCCTTTGCACGCAAGAGGATACTGATCTGTCAGAAAGCTTGCATGTCACCGAAAGGATAGATGAAAACATGTTCAAAAGCCGCCTTGCCAAGCTTGGACTTGCTGTAGTGATCCTGGCTGCCATTGGCGTCTATTGGCTATGGCCGCCAACAGCAAAAGTGGAAAGTGCAGAAATTCGTCCAGGCGTTCAGGTGAAATTTAAAGCAAATGGCTCACAAATGGAAGAGTATGCCAATCAGTCGTGGAAACCCTATTTTGCCAAAGGAGTAAACATGGGAGCGACGATCCCCGGACACTTTCCGGGAGAACTGGCGATTTCAAACGACGACTACGAACACTGGTTTGAAATGATCCAGGAGATGGGGGCAAATGTCATCCGCGTCTACACCATCTTGAAACCGGAGTTTTACGAGAGTCTGGTCCGCTACAATGCCAAGCACCAGGATCATCCGCTCTTCTTTATTCAAGGGGTGTGGAGTCCGGAAGAAGAGCTGATCGCGGGCAGAGACGCCTTCAATCCTGCACTGAAGGAAAGGTTCTCAAAAGAGATCGAAAACGCCGTAGAAGCGGTGTACGGCAACGCAGACATCCCGCCCGTGGAACATTCGGGTAAAGCAAGCGGGAAGTACGCCTTTAATGCCGGCCCTTACCTCATGGGCTGGATCATTGGCACGGAATGGGACCCCTTTATGGTAAGAGATACGAACAAAAAACATGCCGACGTTCCCGATTACAAAGGAACGTACTTCCAAAGCAAGCCAGGAGCTAGTCCGTTCGAAAAATGGCTGGCGGAAATGGTTGACGTGACGGCTCAAACAGAGGCCAAACAAGGCTGGCAGCATCCGATCGCCTTTTCCAACTGGGTGACGACCGATCCGCTGGAGCATCCGGGGGAACCGCTGGTAGCGGAAGACATGGTGAGCGTTGATCCGACTCACATTGAACCTGTCAATTGGGATGCAGGATATTTCGCTTCCTACCACGTTTATCCCTACTATCCCGATTTCTTTACTTATGATAAGTCATTCCAGACGATGAAAAATGATCGGGGAGAGGCAGACAGCTACAAAACCTATCTCCAAAAGCTGAAAGACTATCACAAGGACATTCCCGTGATGATTACGGAATACGGCGTGCCGTCTTCCCAGGGTATCGCCCACATGGGGATGCTGGGCCGCAATCAGGGCGGTCATGACGAGCGCGAACAAGGGGAGATGGATGCAGACATGTTCCGGCAAATCCACGATGCTGGGTACTCCGGCGCCATCCTCTTTACCTGGCAGGACGAATGGTTTAAAAAGACCTGGAATACGATGCGCTACGATATTCCGGACCGCCGCGCATACTGGTACAACGCCCTGACCAACGAATCCTTCTTCGGCGTTCTCGGCATGTTCCCAAGCAAGGATGACAAAATTCACATCGATGGGGACGCCTCCGATTGGGACAAGCTTGGTGATGGCGACAAGCAAAAAATCGACGAAAAGATCGACGGGATCGATGAACTCTGGGTATCGCACGATGAGGGCTATCTCTACCTCATGGCGAAGCTGTCCCAACCGTTCGACCCTGCAAAACAGGCGCTCTACTTCGGAATGGACACCTTGCCGGGCGGAAATCGCCATGCGCCCCAGCTCAACGGAAAGACCTTGGATGAGGGCCTGGAAACCCTGCTGGAGCTCTCAGATGAGAAGCAGGCCAGGATGTTGGTTGCTTCCAACTACGATGTCCATACGCGTTCGTACAAAGAAACGGCGGATCCGAAGTTTGACAGCAAGGAACTGCAAGATGACTCCGGTATCTTTAAGCCATGGAAACTGGTGGTCAATTACCTGCTGGAGTATCCGGATGCCCGTTCGTCCCACCCGTTCAAAGACGTAGAGGTAGGCAATCTGCTCCGGGGTAACAGCAATCCACAAGCGCCGGATTACAATTCCAAAGCGATGTGGCAGGCGAAGGGAAATGTACTGGAGGTTCGCATCCCGTGGATGCTGCTTGGCTTTAGCGACCCCAGTTCGCTGCGCGTGATCAATTACGATCAAACCGACGGCAAGCAATTTGTATCGACCAAGGTGCAGGGGATTCGCATCGTCCCTTGGATCGTGGATAAGGCTGCCAAAAAGGTGATCGGTTTGGAAGGGAACGCGCCGTATCCGGTATCCAAACTGCCGCTTTACACATGGAAGAGCTGGGAAGACAAGGATGTCAAATACGTCGAGCGGCCCAAACAGAGCTACTACATCATGCAGAAGGCCATGCGTGATGTGGATCAACCCGTGAAGAAATAACCGCGTTCGGGCTTGACGCAACAACAGGCTGCGGCAAGCTCGAGCACCTGTCCTTTTACAGGTGGGAATGAAGGAAGGAGTTCGTTGTGTGATTAACTCAACCAGCATCGCGATCAACCTCTTGTATGTTCTCATTGCATGCAACGCGATTTTTATCGTCGTGGTCTACGCAATGAAGCTGAAGGAAGTGAAGACGAAACGGGCATCCGACCAATTCCAGATCAAATTCAAAGACTATCTGATATACATCCAGGCCCATCTTCACGGTGAAGAGCGGCTGCGCTTGCCCAATATCCCGATGAGTCAGGCCGAACGGGGCTTTTTACAAGACTGGCTCAACGATCTGATCGAGTCCTTTACCGATGCAAAGCAGCGGCAAAAGTTAACGCTTCTTTGCGAAGACTTGGGACTGATCGAATACCACATGCAGCGCCTCGGCGGCGGTTCCTATCGGGAAAAGGTAGATGCTGCCTATCATCTGGGGTGTATGAGAGTGGAAGAGGCGGTACCGCTGCTGCTCAAAATGCTGCGCCAGCACAAGCACGATTCATCGCTCTTTGTCATCGCTCGCGCTGTGGCAAAATGCGCCCGCGATGAGCACGATGTCAAACAAATGGTTCGCAGCCTGCTCAAACACGAGAAGGGATTCTACGATCTGTTGGTAGACATTATCCAGGAGTCCGATATCGATCAATATGCCCTTTTTGCCGAATTTGTCCAGGAAGAACACCCGACCCTGATCATGATCGGTTTAACCGGTTTGAGAGAGTACAGCAGCCCTGGGGTTGCGTCTGCCGCCTACCGGTTGATCGACCATGAACGGGAAGAGATCCAGGTACGAGCAGTGGAATTGTATCTCAACTCTTCCCATCTGTTCCCGAAAAATGTCGTAGACAAGCTGCTTCGCCATGCGAATGGAGAAATCCGCCTCTTGACGATTCAAGCATTGGCGACGCTGCGAAATGAAACCTATGTAAACGCGCTGAAAGAGGCGCTGAAGGATGAGGACAAACGTGTGGTGTACGCCAGTGCGATCGCCTTAATCCATCTCGGTCAAACAGGAATCGCTGCGCTTTGTACCGGCGCTGTGGCGTACCGAGGGCAGGCACAAGGTAAATGGATCCAAGCGATTATCGAGGAAGAGATCAAGCAATTATCGACCGAGCCCCATGATTTGGACAAACTGACACGCTATAATGCGCTGTTGTACGCCTACGAAAAGACTCTCGGCAAAAAGAACCGAATCTATCGTGTCGTGTAGTTCATAGGAGGACGGCAAACATGAAGTTCATCGAGTATTACCTGCAAACAGATTCATGGCTCCATTTTCTGCGCGAGTTCCTGCTCGGGTACGGTTATTTTGCCATGTACTACGTCGTTGTCATTACTTTCCTCTATTACCTGATTTTTGCTCTGTCGATTCGGCAGACGTTCCCGCTCAAAAGAGGAATTCAGTACAACCGCATCAAGAAATTGTCGGGCTCCAAGCATCTCCCACCGGTATCCCTGTTAGTGCCCGCATACAACGAGGAGCTTACGATCATCGAAAACGTCCGATCCCTCTTGGCCCTCAACTATCCGAAATACGAAGTCATCGTCATCAACGACGGTTCGAAGGATAATACCTTCCAGGTGATGATCGATGAATTCAACTTGGAAAAGATCAATCCGATCATGGCCGATCACATCCAAACAGAGAAGGTGAGAGGGATCTACTACAACCCGGAATACCCGACTCTGTACTTCATCGACAAGGAAAATGGCGGAAAGGCAGACTCGTTGAACGCAGGCATTAACCTGTCCCACTATCCTTTGATCTCCACGATCGATGCGGATTCCCTGCTGGAAAAGGATGCCTTGACGCGAATCGCCAGAGTCTATTTGGAAAATCCCGAAGATACCGTGGCAGTGGGGGGAAATGTGCGAATCGTAAACAGCTGCACGGTGGAAGATGGAATTGTAAAAAATGTAAGGTTCCCTAAAAAATTGCTTCCCGCTCTGCAAAACGTGGAATACATCAAAGCGTTCCTGGGCGGGCGGATCGGTTGGAGCGCCATGAACGGCCTGATCATCGTATCGGGCGCTTTCGGGGTTTTCCAAAAGGATAAAATCATCGCCGTCAAAGGCTACCGCGGCGGATATCCCGGCGAGGACATGAATATCGTCATCAAGCTGCACCGCTACTGCCTGGAGAACAAGATCCCGTATCGCGTCGCTTTTTGTCCGGACGCAGTGTGCTGGACACAAGCCCCAGATACGTACCGCATTCTCAGCAGCCAGCGGAAACGGTGGGGCCGCGGAAATCTGAAGAACATGATCGAGGAAGGAATCCACATGGTGTTCCGGCCGAAGTACAAGATCTTCGGCATGCTGACGCTGCCTTACAACATTCTCTTTGAAACGTTAAATCCATACGTTCGCATAACCGGGCTGCTCGCCATTCTCGGGTATTGGCTGTTGAACATGACCGATTGGAAAACGCTGGTGCTCTTCGCCCTGGTAAACTTCTTTTCCTGTTTCATCCTTAGTCTTGGCGCCCTGTTTATCGAGGAATCCGCCTTTAGCCGCTATCCCAGACTTAGCGATCTGAACAAAATGCTGCTGTATTCCTTCCTGATGTTCCTGGGGTATCGGCAAATCGGGGTGCTGTGGAGATTCCTCGGCCACATCGACTATCTGCGCAACAACAATACCTGGGGGACGATGGTCAGAACCAAGTTTAAATAAATAACCATATGAAAAGGAGTGGACAGCATGGCGGTTTTCATTCAGGACAGGCATGGTGAATTGGCCCAGCAGCTTTTGCAGATGACCCATGTGACCCGCGATCGTCACCAACCGTGCGGCGTGATCCTGGCTCCATCTGCCAACATCAATCAACAGACGCTGGATCAGTTGGAATCCTTCGTGAACAAGAGCGAAACCGAGCTTGCAGCCAAATACCTGTTCGACGATCACAACATGGTCTTTGCGATGATTTTGGAGGAGCGCAAATTTGCCGCGACCCACTATACGTCTTTAATCGTCAAAGACTTCCTCGAAAGCCGCGGCCTTCTTCAAGGACAACTAATCGTGGCCAGTTTTCCCGAATGCGGCGAACCGTCCGAGAGTACGGTATCGCAATTAATCGAGCTGGCTGCCAAGGCGCGAGGGGAAGAAAAGGAGATTCGTCTGTTCGTCGAGCAGTCAGCCCATCAAGGAATTTCTTCCATCCTAATCGTGGACACGGACGAGGTGGTTCGCGAGTTCGTCAGACTGCATCTGGAACTGGAAGGATACAAAGTGTATGAGGCCAAGGATGGCGCTGAAGCGCTGGCGATCTATTCGGAAGCGGTGCCTGATCTGGTCATTACGGAATTAAATCTGCCGATCGTAGACGGTTATCAATTGATTGACAAGATCACGAAGGCCAGCGCAAACAAAGGGAAGGTGATCGTCCTGACAGGCAAGCAGCTGGCCGATCATCTCAACCGCTCGTTTGAGCTGGGAGCCATCGACTTTGTTACAAAGCCCTTTTCAATCTCCGAACTTCAGTGGAGGATCAAAAAACTAGGTGACTGGAGATGAAGCAGATGAAGAAGACAAATCATTATCACGCATTGCAAGAAAAACTGCAGAATAAAACAGGAAAGATCGGGGTCATCGGACTTGGTTATGTCGGCCTGCCGCTGGCCATGGAGATGGTAAAGGGAGGCTTCACCTTATACGGAATCGATTTGGATCAGCGGAAAGTGGAGTCCCTCTTGGGCGGCAAGTCATACATTCAAGACGTTCCCGACACAGCTGTTGCCGATGCTGTCCGTTCCGGCCAGTTCATTCCGACGACAGATTACCGTCTGATTCAGGAGCTTGATGCGATCAGCATTTGTGTGCCGACTCCGCTCAATGAAAATCAGGATCCGGATACCTCCTACATCAAGAGTGTCGTGAGCGAAATCAAAAAGTATCTGAAAAAAGGCACCTTGATCATACTAGAAAGCACAACCTATCCGGGAACAACGGAGGAACTGATCCAATTGCCGCTGGAGGAGCAAGGTTTTACCGCAGGTGTCGACTTCTTCATCTGTTTCTCGCCGGAACGTGTCGATCCGGGCAACCGCAGCTTCAACACGTACAACACGCCGAAGGTGATTGGCGGTACGACAGAAGCGTGCAGGGAACTGGGTGTGCTTCTCTACAGCAATGTCGTCAAAACAGTGGTTCCCGTTTCTTCTACTAAGGTGGCAGAAATGTCCAAGCTGCTGGAAAATACGTTCAGGAGCATCAATATCGCCTTCGTGAACGAATTGGCGATGATGTGCGACAAGATGGGGATCGATGTATGGGAGGTCATCCGGGCCGCTTCTACCAAGCCTTTTGGATTTATGCCTTTCTATCCAGGTCCCGGTATCGGAGGGCACTGCATTCCGCTTGATCCGATGTACCTCTCCTGGAAGGCAAAAGAATTCCGCTTCTACAGCAAGTTTATCGAGCTGGCCCAATCGATCAATGACAACATGCCGGAATACGTGTTGCATTGCGCGGCACAAGTACTTAATATTTACGCTAAGTCCATCCGCAATTCCAAGGTGCTGATTCTGGGCATGGCGTATAAGCCGGATATTGATGATCTTCGCGAGTCTCCGGCCCTGGAAATCTATGAGTTGTTCAAGGATAGCGGAGCCAAGGTGCAGTTTTACGATCCGTATGCCACCTCTTTCCGGGATGCGCAGGGAAATGTGGTACACTCGGTCAAATACGATCGCTGTGCATTTGCGGGCTATGATTGCATGGTCCTGGTCACCAACCATCACAGCTTCGATTATGAGGATTTAGCCCATTTAGGCGTACCGATCATCGATACGCGCAACGCATTTGCCGATATCAAGTCTGACAACATCTACAAATTAGGGACGGGCATCTCCAAAAACGAAAGAAAAGTAAAAGTGTATGTAGGGGCATAAACCCATAAGCCGGGTACTGTAAACTGCAGCTCCCTTGCTGCGTACAACTCTACAAAGAAGGGGGTAATCGTATCAAACAGCGATTGCAACGGTTTTTTCCGCGTAAGATGCGGCTGTTTTGGACGGGCTGCTGTGTCGTTGCTGTCATCTTAACAGCGCTTCTCATCGCGTATTTCGCACAAAGCTCTCCTGCATATAAAGGGACCTGGATCTGGGATACGCGTACGATTATGAGCGATCGGGAAGAAATCCTTGCCTTCTCTAAACAAAATGACGTGACAAATATTTACTTGTATGTCGACCGCCAGAATGTACCTGCGAAAGAATATGCTCGTTTTATCAAAGCGGCCAGTAATCAGGGGATACAAGTAGAGGCGCTTGCGGGCGATCCCTCTTGGGGACTGAAGAGCAGCCGCCCGTATATTCAGGAATTTATCGAGTGGGTGGAAAGCTACAATCGGAATGTAGACGAGGATGAGCGGTTTTCCGGCATTCATCTGGACATCGAGCCATACCTCCTGCCGGAATGGAAGAGCGACCAGGATCATACGCTGGAGGAATGGCTGTCTAACATGGAGTACATCGCCCGAGAAGTACAGGCGCCTGAGCCGTTGGCAGTCTCGTTCGATCTTCCGTTTTGGGCCAACAAAATTGAAATTCCCGGTTACCAAGACTATTACCTGAGCACGTGGATCCTGAAGCGGTTCAATACCCTTGTTCTGATGGACTACCGGGACACGGCCCTGGGCGATGACGGGATCGTCGCCAATGCGCTCGAAACGGTGAAGGAGGCGACTTCCCTGGGGAAATCAGTGATCGTCGGCGTCGATATTTCCGAGAGCAGGGAAAGCAAGAAAACCACATTCTATGAAGAAGGCTCCCGCAAAATGGAAGCAGAGCTGGCCATAACCAAAGACCAGCTGGGAAAATACGATGGGTTTGGCGGGATAGCGGTCCATGGTTTTCCGGCCTGGATGTCCGCTTATCAAAAGGAAAATACGGCGCCAAAAGGATCGTAATCGTCGAGTTTGGCAGCGGCAGCTGGGGACCGTGACCTATGAAAGTCCGGGGCTGCCGCTGCTTTATTGTGGCAGAACTTGATTGACAACAGATTCAATTTGGCATATAGTTAAGTTAACTTAACTAAACTAAATTTCAGGAGGACTGACATGCTTGCGGAATATCGCAGAGTGGTGAACGAATTACACGATACCATTCACGATTATTACATGATCTATAACAAAGGCGCTAAAAAAATAGATGAGTATAATCTGACTGTTCAACAAGAGAACATGATGCTCTTCATCATGCGAAATCAGCGGATTACGGCAAACGAGATCGCACTGAAATTCTCCATATCCAAAAGCGCCGTTAGCCAGGTATTGGCAAAGCTGGAAGAAAGGGATTTTATCGTGCGTGAAAGCAATCCGAACAACCGGCGTGAAGCTCTCATCACACTTGGGGAAGAGGGGAAGAAATTCGCCGATTTGATCGACAAGGCAGATGAAGATTTTGTCCAAAAATACTGCTCTCGGATCGGTATCGAAGATCTGAAGCAAGTGGTTGACACGATGAAAAAAATCAACGGGGCTATCGCGGATTCCGAAGAAAAGAAGAAAAGGTAGTCGATAGTCTCGTTTCAATTCATATGATTGGGGAAATAACATGTTTACCGTCAACAAAGAAAAGATCTCCTTAGGTTTGGTTTTGTTTAATTTGTTCATTGCATACGTAGGAATTGGTCTTGCCGTCCCTGTCATGCCGTCCATTGCAAAAGAAATGCACTTGAGCGGTGAAGCAGTGGGAATTTTGATTTCTGCGTTTGCCTTTGCGCAGCTTTTGGCATCTCCGATGACCGGTGTCTGGGTGGATACCGTCGGCAGAAAGAAAATGATTGTGTTCGGGCTGTTGCTTTTTGCTTTTTCGGAGCTTTTATTCGGAGTAGGAAATCAGGTATGGATTCTGTTTCTTTCCAGGATACTGGGAGGTGTGAGTGACGCGTTTATCATGCCGGCCGTTATCACGTATATAGCGGACAGAACATCATTGGACAACCGGGCAAAAGTGCTGGGATATCAAGCTGCTGCCATCAGTTCCGGGTTCATCATCGGTCCTGGTCTGGGCGGGTTTATCGCCGAGCTCGGGATACGTGCGCCGTTCTTTTTCGCAGCAGGGTTTGCCTTCATCGCCGCTTTCATATCCTTGCTCGTTCTGCAAGAACCTTTATCGAAGGAACAGCTTCAGAAAAATAGAACCGGGAAAATGAGGACAAGCTTTTTGCAAGAAATGAAAAAATCATTCCATTCCATCTATTTTGTCCCGCTGATGATCGTCTTTGTCTTATCTTTTGGAATCGCGGCTTATGAAATGATGTTCAGCCTTTTTGTCGATGCGAAGTTCGGGTTTACGTCCAAAGATATCGCGGTGATTATCACTGTAGGTTCCATTGCCGGGGTGGTTGCACAAATTGCGTTCTTTGAGAGGCTGGTAGAGAAGATTGGCGAAAAACGGTTGATCCATGGCACGCTGATCTTGGCCGCTGTTTTCATTCTCGTCACGGTCTTTGTCAGCAGCTATTGGGGGATGATGGCTGTGACGTGTATCGTATTTTTCGCTTGCGATGTACTTCGCCCTGCCGTGACGACATTCCTCTCCAAATTGGCGGGTGATAATCAAGGATTTGTGGCAGGAATGAATTCGACCTATACAAGTCTTGGCATTATCGTCGGACCTGCCGTCGGCGGCGTCCTGTTCGACGTGAATATTCACGCTCCGTATCTATTTGCCGCAATCGTCCTGTTTGCTGCTTTTGCGATGTCCGTATTATGGAAAGGCAAAGCAAGCAGCGCAGCAATAAAATAGCCTTTGCAGATTGGCGATAGTATCCTACCCTTAGAAGGTTTGATGATCCTTCTGTATACGTTTCATGAATGGGGGGAGGATATCTGTCATAACGAAAGAAGAGTACTTATCCTTGCGTATCGCCAAAGTAGGGAAAGTCACCTAAAGGTACCCAGTCAAATTTTGGGTTAGCCAATCAACATACCTGAGCCTTGTATGGAACATGGCTCAGGTATGTTACATTTCGGGACACATGTCTGCTTAAGCCGCATGAAAAACGTTCACGGCATCCGAAGGAGAACATCTCTTCAGAAAGGGCCCTTGACAATCCCCGTTGTTGCCTCGATCACTTTACTTCAAATGCTTGTTTTTTGCCTACTAACTGTCTCAAGTTATCCATGTTGACCAGAACGATTCCAACGATGATCGTGATCCCTCCGACCAACGACAACAATGTGAGAGGCTCGTTGTATAAGAGGACCCCCAGGCAAAGGGAAATCAATGGAGAGATGTAGAGCCAAGTGGATGGAAACACCGGATTGGTTTTCGCTACAAGCCAATAGAAAATGGTGTGACCCAGCATGGAACCAACGACAAGTAAATATAAAAGCGAAAGGACAGCCTTTGGGGTCAGCATAGATTCCATGTGCACCGGTTCCGTGAACATCGATAAAACGAGAAGCATCGCTCCGCCGTACATCATCTGCGCTGCATTCAAAGTGATCGGTGATGTATCTTGAAATCGTTGTACCACGCGGCGGGAATACACGGCACCGGCAGAATAAAAGACCTGGCCCAAGAGGACCGCGGCACAGCCATATATCCAAAACTTGTTAATCGAAATCGTTACACCAGGTAAAAGCAATAAGATCACACCGGTTAATCCTACGAGGCAGCCCGCCCAAGATGTAACGGAGAGACTGTGACGAGTAAGGCCGGTCTGAAGCAGCAGAATCATGAGGGGAGCCGTTGCCGATAAGACTGCTGCGATCCCAGAGCTCAAATACTGTTCCGCCCAGTACAAGGAGGCAAACACACCGAAGGTTAATCCAAGCCCGGTAAGAAACATCTCCTTCCGGAGCAGAATCGATACACTTGCCTTTTTTCTCCACGCCATCCATAAAAACAGGATCGCGCCTGCCAAAAAAAAACGAATGCCCGCTGAGAAAAAGGGCGATGCGCCTGCATCAATTCCTACCTTGATGGCCAAAAAAGTCGTCCCAAAAATCAAACACATCAGCAAATAATTGAACAGTATCATTTCTACTCCTCCTTTTTCTTCATCATAAACGAGCAGGAGCAGAACAGATGAGATGAAACAGAACAGTTTTCGGTTCAGTCCTATATAATAGGGGAAAAGGGGGTGGCATGGATGAAAAAGGAGGTACTCTCAAACGCTCATTCAGATAAGCTTTTCGAACAAGTCTATGACTATCTTTTGGAGAGAATTATTCGCGGAGAATGGAAGCCACATGAAAAGCTTCCTTCTGTCCGAACGCTGGCTGCGGATTTCCATGTGCATCGGCTGACAGTTTTTAAAGCGTATCAATTGCTGAAACAGAATCGAAAAGTGTACGTAAAAGATAAATCGGGCTATTACGTTCAACCCAGCAGCATCCTGCCAGTGAATTCACAGCATGACCCGATTGTTTCTGCCTACGTACATGAAAGCCACCTCTCCGAAATCCATCAGGTGCAGGCGGCCTATCAATTTTCCAAAGCACTGCTCGACCCTAATCTTTTGCCCAATCATTATTTTTCGGAATACGTGAAGAAAGTGTTTGATCTGTATCCCAAAGTGCTGGGAACCTACTCTACCACACAGGGAGATCAGGAACTGCGGGAAGCACTGTGCCGTTATTTTATCCATGCGTATCATTTCTACCTGTCTGCTGATGAATTGCTGATCACATCCGGTTCTCAGGAAGCCATTGATTTGATTGCCAGAGTCCTGGTAAAAGCAAGAGATACAATATTACTGGAGAGGCCCACCTACAGTCCGGCCATTGATATCTTTAGAAGACAAGGCGCTAACATCATCCCGATCGAGATCCATCGGTACGGCTATGACTTGGATCAGGTGGAAATGTTCATGCAAAGATATAAGCCGCGGTTGTTTTATATGAACCCTACCTTCCATAATCCGACGGGTTACACCGTTCCTGCCGAGCAGCGGAAGCGATTGGTGGAGATATCCAAAAAATACCAGTGTCTACTGATAGAAGATGACCCTTACCGCGATATCTATTTTGACGAAGAACCTCCACTTCCTTTCTTTGCTTATGATACGGAAGGATCTGTCATCTATCTGCGCAGCTTCAGCAAATACATCGCCCCCGGCCTCAGCATTGCCACTGTGGCATGCCGTCCATCCTTGATGAAACTTTTGCTCAAGGCGAAATCACTATCGGACAGCGGGGCACCGCTGCTGAATCAAAAGATCTTTTTGCACTATTTCTTTTCCGAACGGTTGCAGCAGCACTTGGCGAAACTTCGGATTGCACTGACTATTCGAAAGGACATCATGGAAGAAGAATTGTCTGTCACGGATTGGAACTGGTCCAGCCCTAGCGGAGGCTTTAATTTATGGATGAAGCTCCCTGAGTCGATCCCGATGGATAGTCTTTTAAGGAAAGGGATTGAGCAATCCATCACTTTTGTACCTGGTTCCATCTGCGATCCGCTTAGGGAGTATACGTCATGGGTGCGACTGAGCTATTCCTACCTGAACGAACAACAGCTGCGGGAGGGGATAAAACGGTTTGTCGGCCTGAGCTGTTCGCTGTACTGAGAATATACCCGCCCTTACTCGTAAGGCGGGTTTTTCTTGTTAGAATGAGAAAAAGTGAAAAAAGATGGAGTGGTTAAGCATGTCCTACAGTGAATTTATCTTGCCGGAAACTGGACTTTTCATCTATGAAAGCAAGCATCAAAATGGGGGGCTGGTGGCAAAGCACCATCATAAGATCTACCAGATTCTGTATGCCATCGACGGCGTGGGTACGATCACCCTGGAGCAAAAAGCCCATCATTTTGGTCAAAATCAGATCTCTTTCATCGTTCCCTACACCAATCACGCCATTGAATCCCACTCCGGACTGACGGTATTGGTTCTGTCGTTTCGGGAAGATTCTTTAACGTCGATCATCAATCCAGACTTCTTCCGCCTGTTAAAAAAAGAGTCGTTCGTGCTTGGATTAAACCCGGTCGTAGCGAGTGAAATCAAGCTTCACCTAAAGAAAATGCTGTTCGAACAGCGGAATCAAGACCGGATCTCTACCTACGCGATTCTCGTCTCCTTGCTGAATGTATTGATTCTGCTGGAGCGAAGCAGGACAGCCGTTTCCTATACGGACGCCAACACGCTTCGCGCTGAACGCATGCGTTCCTATCTGGAGACCCATTATTTCAGCGATATCACCACCAAAGATCTGGCCGCACTGTTTGAGATCAGTGTCCGTTATGTAAATGATATTTTCAAAGATAGATTCAAGACGACGCCCATGCAATACTTGAACAATGTCAGAATCGACCGGGCAAAGGATTTGCTGGTAGAGACAGACAAGGACATCGCCACGATTTGTTTTGAGGTGGGCTTTGAAAACATCTCTACCTTCTATCGATCGTTTAAAAATGTGATGGGGATTTCCCCGAACAAATTTCGAGAGATGCACGCTTTGTCATGATGGTTCCTTCTCATTTTGCGAGTCCAGTTCCTTTTTTGATAAGACGGAATTGACTGTATTTTTATAAAATTGTTTTCGAATTCAGAAAATGCACCCTGAAGGGAGATGGATGAATGGAAGTTGCGAAAAAAATGAATTCTCCAACCAAGCTGGAAGAAATTTCAGCGAGAATTGAACGCTTGCCGCTGACGAAATGGCAAGTAAAAGCGCGGATGATCGTGGGGGCCGCCACCTTTTTTGACGCGTTTGACGCACTGGCGATCGCCTATACGCTCCCGGTATTAATCAAAGAGTTCTCCCTGACCCCCGGACAGATCGGGCTGGTCATATCGATCGGTTTTCTGGGTCAGCTGATCGGCGCAGTGATTTGCGGGATCTTTGCGGAAAGGGTAGGCAGGCTGCGCATGGCGATGTGGACGGTGTTGATTTACTCCATGATGAGTTTTCTGGTCGCAGCCTCGTGGAGCTTTGGTTCTTTGCTGCTGTTCCGATTTATCCAGGGGATCGGCCTGGGAGGAGAGGTTCCGATCGCGGCATCCTATATCAACGAGATCACGAAGGCCCGAAAGCGCGGAAAATTCGTTCTCTTATACGAACTGATCTTTTCCTTCGGACTGCTGGCGGTAGCGATCCTCAGCTATTTTATTGTTCCGGTGATGGGATGGAAATGGATCTTTATCATCGGCGGACTGCCTGCCTTGCTGGTGCTCTACATGAGGCGGTCATTGCCAGAATCGCCGAGGTGGCTGGCTGAAGTCGGCAGAGAGAAGGAGGCAGAGGCAGCCATGACCTTCATCGAGAACCAGATTCGCCTGCGGACAGGAACGGAGCTGCCAGCGCCAAACATCGTGCCGATCAAAGAACATCAGCGGGCAACGCGTCTTAAAGAACTGTTCCAAGGCATCTACCGAAAACGGACGCTGGTCGTATGGTCCATCTGGTTTACCTCTTATCTTGCCTTTTACGGAGTGAGCACATGGGTGCCGTCTATCTTCAAGACTGTTTTCAATCTCTCCGTGGAACAGTCATTGCTTTACGGTTTGATCTTGATTTTGGCGGGTGTTGTAAGCGCGTTCATTTGTGCGATGACGATCGACAAGGTCGGACGAAAACTGTGGCTGTCCGGTTCGATGGTGTTCGGAGCCGCCTGCTTCCTGGTTTTGTGGTTATTGGGGGCAACATCAGCGGGCCAGGTGCTGCTGTGGGCCTCGCTCGGCTATGCCTGGGTGCAGATTGTTGCGATGGCGCTGTACTTATACACACCCGAGATATATCCGACACGAATGCGGGCACTGGGTACCAGTATCGCCACCGCCTGGCTCCGGCTGGCATCGATCATCGGCCCGACGTTTGTCGGCTACATTTTGACGGATTCCTCCATACCCTACGTTTTTCTGGGCTTCGGCCTTGTCGCTCTGGTCGGGGGCATTTTGTTCGGACTGTTTGGAATTGAGACCAAGGAACAGCGGCTGGAAGAAATATCGCCGTAACCTGTCAATTAGAGTTCCAATTTTCAGAACGCATTTCCGCTATTCGGAAGACGCTCCTGATGGAAATTTGTACAGTTTGATCATATCCATTGCTTCATGAAAGGAGAAATCGTATGACAGTACACAAGCTTGGCATTATCATGAATGGCGTTTCCGGTCGAATGGGAACCAATCAGCATCTGATCCGTTCCATCGTCGCCATCCGGAATCAAGGGGGCGTTTCCCTGCCGAACGGGGATGTGATCATGCCGGACCCGATCCTTGCCGGCAGAAATGAGCAGAAGCTGCAGGGGTTAGCGGAGGCGCATAACCTTGCACGCTACAGCACCAATTTGGAGGAGTGTTTGGAAGACCCTTATAACGTCATCTATTTTGATTCCCAGACGACCGACCGCCGGGCCGAAGACATTCGCAAGGCAATCTTAGCGGGAAAACACATCTACTGCGAAAAGCCAACCGCCTCCAATCTGGAAGACTCTCTCGAACTGGCCCGATTGGCCCGTGCAGCGGGCATCAAGAATGGCGTCGTGCAGGATAAGCTGTTCCTGCCCGGACTGTTGAAGTTGAAGCGGCTTGTGGATGCGGGTTTCTTTGGGCGGATCTTGTCCGTTAACCTGCAGTTTGGCTATTGGGTGTTTGAGGGGGATTGGCAGCCAGGGCAGCGGCCTTCCTGGAATTATCGCGCGGAAGACGGCGGCGGCATGATTTTGGATATGTTCCCTCACTGGAGGTATGTCTTGGACAATCTCTTCGGGGAAGTTCGCGCCCTCTCGTCTCTCGGCGTCACCCACATTCCCCGGCGCGTGGACGAAAAGGGAGACCCGTATCCATGCACAGCAGAGGATGCGGCCTATGCCACATTTGAACTGGAGGGGGGGATAATCGTGCACGTCAACTCCTCCTGGGCCGTGCGGGTCAATAGGGAAGATCTGCTGACAATACAGGTGGATGGAACAGAGGGGAGCGCCGTGGCGGGACTTCGCGATTGCAAAGTTCAGCATCGGGTGAACACGCCAAGACCGGTATGGAACCCGGACATGCCAAGCCCGTTGAATTACTTCGATCAGTGGCAGCAGGTGCCGGACAATCAGGTCTTCGACAATGCCTTCAAGATTCAGTGGGAGCTGTTTTTGAGGCATGTGGTTGCGGATACCCCGTTCCCCTGGGATCTGCTGGAAGGCGCCAAAGGTACGCAACTGGCTGAATTAGGGCTTGTTTCCTGGCGTGAACGCCGCTGGGTCGACGTTCCCAAGTTGGACGTGTAAGGAGGGAATCAGTATGTCTCGGGAAATAAGATTGCCTGGTCGGAACGGCTCACTTTTTGCGTATGCACCGGGAAACGGCCCTTCCTTCGCGCTGCCCTCGGGAAAACCGCAGTGTCGAACCGCTTTTGCAGCGGCGCATGTCGTATGCGATCCTTTGGCGGACGCCGATCCCCTGCACCAGTCCCGGATTGATTGGAGCGCGACCATGCAGTATCGCCATCATCTGTGGTCGCTGGGATTTTCGGTCGCGGAGGCGATGGATACAGCCCAGCGGGGGATGGGACTTGCTTGGCAGCAGGCGCAAGAGCTGATCGGACGCTCCATTACGGAAGCCCGGTCTGTGGGAGGACATGTCGCCTGCGGGGCGGGTACGGATCATCTGATGCCGGGAGCACGAGTAACGCTGGATGAAGTGGAAGCAGCCTATGAAGAGCAGTGTTCCTTTGTCGAGGAGAAAGGCGGGCAAATCATCTTGATGGCTAGCCGGGCTTTGGCAGCTTGTGCAAAGCAGCCGGATGATTACGATCGGGTCTACGGGAAAATTCTCCGTCAGGTGTCCCGGCCGGTGATCCTGCACTGGCTGGGCGACATGTTTGATCCCGCGTTGAAAGGATATTGGGGATGTGAAGATGTCGATGAAGCGATGTCGGTCTGCCTGCGGATCATTCGGGAACACCGTGACAAAGTGGACGGCATCAAAATCTCTCTATTGGACGCAGACAAAGAGATCAAAATGCGCAGACTGCTGCCGGACAACGTCAAGATGTACACCGGGGACGACTTTCACTATCCAGCCTTGATTCGGGGCGACCAGCATGGGTACAGCCACGCCCTGCTCGGAATCTTCGACGCGATCGCCCCGGCGGCTGCCGCTGCACTGCATGCTCTTGATGCAGGGGATCTAAGCCTTTACGAGGCGATTCTGGAGAAGACCGTGCCGTTATCCAGGCACATTTTCCAGGAGCCAACCTATGCCTATAAGACAGGCATCGTATTTCTGGCGTATTTGAACGGTCACCAGTCTCATTTTCGGATGATCGGCGGGGCGGAGGGAGCACGATCGGTCGTTCATCTTTCGGGAATTTTCGTTCTCGCCGACAAGGCTGGCCTGCTGCGCGATCCCGAAATGGCAAGCGAGCGCATGCGCCTCGTCCTCGCTCTTGCGGGCATTAGATAGGAGGGCCTTATGGAAAAGCTGCAAACGATCGAGCGCCTAAGCTTGAATCAGATTACGACTGAGCATTGGAGCCTGTCCGAAGCGGTGGATGGCTGCGTCCAGGCGCAGATCCCTTGGATCAGCCTATGGCGGCATAAGATTGCCGAAACGGGGCTTGCGGAAAGCAAAAAACTCGTTCGTGAGGCAGGACTCCGCGTTTCGAGTATCTGCCGGGGTGGTATGTTTCCCGCTGCAAGCGTGTCAGAACGCCAGAAGAGGCTGGATGATAATCGCCGTGCCGTGGAGGAAGCGGCGGAATTGGGAGCAGAGGTCCTCGTCCTCGTCTGCGGGCCGGCTCCGGACAAAGATATCGGCAGTGCCCGAAAATGGGTGGCGGAAGGAATCGAACAGCTCGTACCGTATGCAAAAGCGTGCGGTGTGCGGCTGGGGATCGAGCCGCTTCACCCGATGTACGCCGCGGAACGTTCGGTGATTGTGACTCTGGCCCATGCAAACGATCTGGCAGAGCAGTACAGCCCCACAGATGTTGGAGTGATCGTCGATGTCTTCCACGTTTGGTGGGATCCGGATCTGTATAACCAGATTGCCCGTGCAAGCGGCCGTATTTTCGGTTTCCACGTCTCGGACTGGATCGTGCCAACCCCGGATTTGCTGATGGCCAGGGGAATGATGGGGGATGGCGTGATTGAAATCCAGCGCATCCGCAAGGCGGTTGAGGCTTCCGGCTACATAGGCCCGATCGAGGTGGAGATCTTCAATCGGGAGATTTGGGAGAAGCCGGGGGACGATGTTCTCGCGCAGATGAAGGAGCGTTATCTGGAGCATGTATAAGTAACGGAAGGTGAATCACTTCATATCCAAAGAAGCCGCCAATACCGTGATTGCAACGGATTTGGCGGCTTGTTGACATGATGTTCCCCTGTAAAGGATCTTAATCCCATATGGTTGACAAACAGTCTCGTACAAGATAATAATACATATAGGGGTATATGTATATCACACTCTGAAGCAGGGAGGTTATCGCTATGACAATGAACGCAGCCGCAGGCATGAAGAAAATGTCTGCCAAAGAACTGGCGCAGATCGTTATCGATCGAGCAGAATGGTTTATCCTCGATGTACGCAATGAGAGTGAATTCAACGATTGGAAAATCGAAGGAGATAAGATTGAGTTCATCAATATTCCGTACTTTGAACAGCTCGAGGGCGTAGACTCTGTACTGGACAAGATTCCCCAACATAAAAAAGTGCTCGTAGTCTGCGCAAAAGAAGGTTCATCCAAATTTGTCGCGGAGCAAATCGTCGAAGCCGGAAGATCCGATATCTATTATCTTGAAGGCGGGATGAAAGCCTGGAGTGAGCATGTGGAACCCGTTAAAATCGGTGACTTAAAAACGGGCGGTGCGATTTATCAGTTCGTTCGGATCGGCAAAGGCTGCCTGTCTTACATGGTCATCTCTGACGGTGAGGCGGCGGTCGTTGACACTTCGCGAATGACAGAAGTTTACGAGCAATTTGCCCAAGAGATGAACGTATCGATTAGGCATACGATCGACACCCACCTGCACGCAGACCATATTTCCGGCGGCAAAAAGTTAGCCGAGAAAACAGGGGCAGCCTACTGGCTCCCGCCAAAAGATGCGGCAGAGGTAACGTTCAGCTACGAAAAACTGAACGAGGGCAAAGAGATTGCCGTCGGCTACACCACCATCAAGATCCAACCGATTTACTCTCCCGGTCACACAATCGGCAGCACTTCCTTGATGGTAGACGATACGTATTTGCTGACAGGCGATATTTTGTTCATCGCATCCATCGGCCGTCCAGACTTGGCCGGCAAAGCGGAGGACTGGGTCCAGGATCTGCGCAATACCTTATACAAACGTTACAAGGAGCTTTCGGATGAGCTGATTGTCCTTCCCGCCCACTTTGGAAAAGGATCTGAACTGGGTGAGGGAGGCAGGGTTGCTGCCCGGATGGGGGACTTGTTCCGGATGAATCCGGGTTTAAATATCCAGGATGAAGCGGAATTCAGAAGAACAGTAACGGAGAATTTGCCGCCGCAGCCCCATTCCTATCAAGAAATTCGCCAGACGAATATGGGGAAACTCTCCCCCAGCGAAGAAGAACAGCGCGAAATGGAAATCGGTCCAAACCGTTGTGCGGTTCACGATAAATAAACCCAAATTAAATCGTCAGGAGAGATGAAAAATGCAAGCAGATATCGTCGTTGATGCAAAAGGATTGGCGTGCCCTATGCCGATTGTGAAAGCGAAAAAGGCTTTAGACAGCCTGGAGCCGGGACAGGTGATGAAAGTAATCGCAACGGATAAAGGTTCCGTAAATGACTTTCAAGCTTGGGTAAAGCAAACCAACCACGAAATGATGAAGCATGAAGAGGAAAATGGAGTCTTTACGTTTTTTGTAAGAAAGAAGTAGGCAGAGAAATAAGCGAACACCATCAACGTGTTCGCTTATTTCAAATCATCGTACACAATCCGTATTCCGAGATGGTAGTAGGTTTCCTCCCGGTAATGACCTTCCGGGCAGACCTTCACATAGCCTAATGTGGTGTGCATGGCTTCCAGGGAATGATTGCATGTGTCACATGTATGTGTAAGAAGAACCTTATTCAAAAAGGCAAACATGGATTAATCACCATTTTCCGATTAAAATACTTGGTTTTATTATATCCCTACTTTCTTTGTGCGTATAGAGTCTTTTTTTTTTCCTAGGACCATGAATGAAATGGGGGACAGGCATACAGTCACAAAAGGAGAGATCTTCACATGGATAAGAAACGCGAAAAAACGACGATCGTTTTGTTTAGCGGTGAACTGGATAAAGCCATCGCCGCATTTATTATTGCCAACGGCGCTGCTGCCTATGACCATGAAGTAACGATTTTCTTTACGTTTTGGGGTTTGAATACCCTGCGCAAAGACGAAGTGGTCAAGGTGAAGAAGGGCTGGCTTGAGAAAGCGTTTGGCTGGATGATGCCCAGGGGGACAAACAAGCTGGGATTATCTAAAATGAACTTCCTAGGAATGGGCCCGAAAATGATCAAACACGTGATGAAAAAGCACAACGCACTGTCCCTGCCGCAGCTGATCGAATTAGCACAGGAACAAGGAGTAAAACTGGTTGCCTGTACAATGACGATGGATCTTTTGGGCTTGCAACAGGAGGAGCTCATCGACGGCCTGGAGTATGCCGGAGTGGCAGCGTATCTTGGCGATGCTGCTCATGCAAAAGTGAATTTGTTTATATAAAACATGGATGAATCATGAAGAAAGCCAGCGAGGTTTATTCTTTTGACGAAGGCTATGTTAAATTCTAATGTTGATTATTGACCTCCTGCTCCACCGAAGGCAGCTTGTCACAACAGGTGGCTCAGCGGAAGAAAGATCTGTCTGTCACTAAGTGATTGACGGCGGCTGGACTGCTCTTTAATCGCGAAGTCATGTAAAGCAATGATCTCTGCGATACCGCGCCTATATAGTCTGACTTCCCTTTTTGTGCAGGGAAGTTTTTTTGTTGACAAATTTTTACGTACAATGTAGCAGAGCTTATTGACAAATATAGTATAGGGGGGTATAGTAAATATCGAAGAGAGGAGGTGAAGGGCAGCAGATAAAGAACTCTGCCTTGAAGAATTGCAGGTGGCTTGTGCAGTGCCTTCGGAAAGAAAACATACACACCGGGTAAAAATAAACCGAATC
This sequence comes from Brevibacillus sp. B_LB10_24, assembly GCF_046036945.1. Taxonomy (NCBI): domain Bacteria; kingdom Bacillati; phylum Bacillota; class Bacilli; order Caryophanales; family Paenibacillaceae; genus Brevibacillus; species Brevibacillus sp. B_LB10_24. The sequence continues at coordinate 104,508 of NZ_JBJQOQ010000011.1, forward strand.
AGCGGCCCGGTTGCATGAGAAATAACCATACCAAACACAAGGAGAAATGAACCATGAAAAACGTAACCCTGAAAGTAGAAGGAATGTCCTGCGCTCACTGCGTAAACAGTATCGAGGGTGCCATGAAGGATTTGGGAGCAAAAGGAAAAGTGGATTTGTCCAACGGTACGGTAACGGTGGATTACGACGAAGCAAGCATCACCCTGGATGCGATCAAAGAAGCAATAGAAGAACAGGGGTATACCGTCGTTTGAGTTAACCAAACGAGAAGACCGCCTCGGAAGAAGGGACTAGTATGGAAGCCGTAAGCAATGAGATGAAACAAACGACGCTGCAGCTCTCAGGGATGACCTGTGCCGCTTGTGCCATAAAAATTGAAAAAGCTTTGAACAAGATGGAAGGCGTCGGGCAGGCAAATGTAAACTTTGCGATGGAACGGGCAACCGTCGTCTACGATCCGAAAAAAGTGGATGTCGGCCAGATGGAACAGCGCATCCAGAAGCTCGGCTACGACACGGCGAAGGATTCCATCGACCTGCAGCTGGTCGGGATGACCTGCGCTGCTTGTGCGATGAGGATTGAAAAAGGGCTGGGCAAATTGCCCGGGGTCTCAAAAGCCACCGTCAATTTCGCGACAGAGACGGCCCATGTCGAGTACAATCCGGCCGATGTATCTGTATCCGATATGCAGACGAAAGTAGAGAAGCTTGGCTACAAAGCGGTTCCCAAACAGGAAGAAGCGGAGCAGGGAGAGTACCGCAAACAGGAACTCGCCCGGCAAAAAAGCAAACTGCTGATCTCTAGCCTCCTCTCGCTGCCCTTGCTTTGGTCGATGGTGGGCCACTTTTCGTTCACTTCGTGGATTTGGGTGCCGGATCTGTTCATGAATCCATGGATGCAGCTGGTGCTGGCAACGCCCGTTCAGTTTTACGTAGGGAAACAGTTTTACGTCGGCGCATACAAGGCGCTTCGCAACAAAAGCGCCAATATGGATGTCCTGGTGGCGCTTGGAACGTCGGCCGCGTACTTCTACAGTCTATTTTTAACACTTCAATGGGCGATGGCATTAGGTGAAGCACATAACGTTCCAGCGATGTATTATGAGACAAGTGCGATCTTGATTACCCTTGTGATTCTCGGCAAGCTGTTTGAAGCACTGGCCAAGGGCCGCACGTCTGAGGCCATCAAGACGTTGATGGGACTGCAGGCCAAAACCGCCCTCGTCGTGCGCGATGGACAGGAATTGACCATCCCGGTGGAGGAAGTCATTGTCGGGGACGTCGTCTTGGTGAAGCCGGGCGAAAAGGTTCCGGTGGATGGCGAAGTCATCGAAGGGATTTCCGCTGTCGATGAGTCGATGTTGACCGGAGAGAGCATTCCGGTTGAGAAAAAAGCGGGAGATACCGTCATTGGCGCGACCATCAACAAAAATGGCCGACTGAAGGTGAAGGCGACAAAAGTGGGCAAGGAGACGGCCCTCGCGCAAATTATCAAGGTCGTGGAAGAGGCGCAAGGATCCAAGGCGCCGATTCAACGGATCGCCGATGTGATTTCCGGCATTTTCGTACCGATCGTAGTCGGTATCGCCCTTGTCGCCTTTCTGGTCTGGTTTTTCCTGGTGACCCCGGGAGACTTCGCAGGTTCGCTGGAAAAAGCCATCGCGATCCTGGTCATCGCATGTCCTTGTGCACTCGGTTTGGCGACTCCGACATCGATTATGGCCGGTTCAGGCCGCGCCGCAGAGCTTGGTGTGCTGTTTAAAGGCGGGGAGCATTTGGAGTCGACGCACAAAATCGAAGCGATCGTCCTCGACAAGACAGGCACCGTGACCAAAGGGAAACCGGAACTGACGGATGTCGTTGCCGATCGCATCGATGAAGCTTCCTTCCTCCGTCTCGTCGGTGCTGCCGAGAAGAACTCGGAACACCCGCTTGCAGAAGCAATCGTCTCCGGCATTGCGGCCAAAGGCATCGACATGCCAGGTACAGACGAGTTTGAAGCCATTCCCGGATACGGCATTCGCGCGGTCGTGGAAGGCAAAGAAGTGCTCGCCGGCACACGCAAGCTGATGGCGAAATACAACGTGGAAGCAGCGCATGTGTTTGAAACCATGTCGAAGCTGGAGCAAGAAGGGAAAACGGCGATGCTGATCGCCATTGACGGCCAATACGCCGGCATGGTGGCCGTAGCCGACACGATTAAGGAAACGTCCAAAGAAGCCGTTGCGCGCTTGAAGCAGATGGGCATTCAAGTCATCATGATCACCGGGGACAACGAACGTACAGCAAAGGCCATCGCGGGGCAGGTGGGCATTGATGATGTGCTCGCAGAAGTCCTGCCGGAAGGAAAGGCGGAAGAAGTGAAAAAGCTGCAGGCACAAGGCAAAAAAGTGGCCATGGTCGGCGACGGGATCAACGACGCACCCGCTCTTGCCGTCGCAGATATCGGGATGGCGATCGGAACCGGCACAGATGTCGCGATGGAAGCAGCCGACGTAACTTTGATGCGCGGTGACCTGAACAGCATTGCCGACGCCATCTCCATGAGCCGCAAAACGATGCGCAACATCCGGCAAAACCTGTTCTGGGCGCTTGGCTACAACACGCTGGGCATTCCGGTCGCGGCGATCGGGCTTTTGGCACCGTGGATCGCCGGTGCAGCGATGGCTTTAAGCTCTGTCTCCGTCGTACTCAATGCCCTGCGGCTGCAAAGGGCGAGAGTCTGAAAAAATCAACAAGATACTCGTATCGGATATAAGCGAAAGAGGGGTACCAGCTTATGGGGAAAAAGAAATTGGCGGTTACACCCGGTTTTGAGGTGGGAGGAACCATTTTTCGCCCGGAGCAGTTGGCCGTGCTCGGTACGATCGTAGGCGAAGACGCCAAAATTGAGTTGACGACGTTTAAACAGCTTTACGTGGAAGTGCAGGAAGAACGCGAAGAAGAAATCAAGGAAAAACTGCAAGAGGCCGGGCTGGAAATTCAGCCTGCCGGTTTTTACACCAAAAATCTGATCACCTGCCATTTTTGCCGGGGAGCAGTAGAGGCCGGAATGGCTGCAGCGAAGAAGTTGGATGAAGCAGTGGCTGGCCATCCGGTCCCCTCCCCGTTAAAGATCGGGTATGCCGGCTGCGCTCTGGGAACCTCTGAGCCGTTGCTGAAAGACATCGCAGTCGTCAAAATGAAGGATAGCTTCGATATTTACGTGGGAGGAGAAAGCAAAGGATTGAAGGCCAAGCTCGCCCGGCTATTCCTTTCATCGGTCACAGAAGAGCAATTGATACCGCTTGTACAGAATTTGATTCGGTATTTTCAGGAGAATGGAAAAAAGAAGGAGAAATTTTCTACATTTATTGACCGGGTATCGGTTGAAGCGCTGCGGGAAGCGGTAGCAGTAAACGAAGGTTGAGAGCAGGATTGGCGCCAGATGATTCTGGTGCTTTTTATTTTGATAGACAATTTGCATCATTTGTATAAAATGAGAAGGTGTGGGTTTCAAATCAAGCGGCAATCATGCAACAACATTCAGCGGGTCAGTCATATGGGACTTCCATTCAAACATGATCCCATTTCCCCCCTTAATGGTGGTTCATGAAACAATCGAATGATGGATTCGGCAGGAAAGAAGGTGAAAGCTATGTATGGACGACATTGGGCAGCATTCTCTCAATCACCCCCCTGCATGTCCTGAATAGGGCAGAAGAACAGGGGTTAACCGCCCCAAAAAGGGGGATGAATCATGGGAAGGAAGTTCTGGCTTCATCCGCTTACGGTGCGATACGGCATGTTCATGCTGGGATTGGCCGTGATGGGTTTTGGGATCGGGATGATGATAGAAGCCAATTTAGGCGTTGCTCCGTGGGATACACTGCATATCGGATTGCAGAAGACGTTTGGCCTGACCATCGGAATGTGGTCGCAAATCGTAGGTGCGCTGATTATTCTCGCATCCTATGTCATCGCCAAGATCAGACCGACGGTGGGCATGTTTTTGAATATGTTTTTCTTTGGGCTGTTCATTGACTTGTTCATGTGGCTGAACTGGATCCCTATCGGCGAGACAGTCATCGAGCGAGTCGTCTTGTTCGCTGCCGGTCTGCTGATCTATACCTTCGGCACGGGCATGTACATCTCGCCGCGGCTGGGAGCCGGACCGCGTGACAGCTTTATGCTGGCCCTGCATGAACGCATGGGCTGGGGCATCGGCAAAGTCAGGATCGGGATTGAGTGCACGGTTATGATTGTGGGCTTTCTGCTCGGGGGACCGGTCTCGGCGGGGACACTGGTAACGGCCCTGGCGATCGGACCGTTGATCAAGCAGTTTATCCCGATGTGGGAGCGATTGATGGCAAAGCCCTACGGAAGAGCATCAGAGGCACAGCTTGTCGAATGACTGTAAGCAATACCACCACGTCACATGCTGACGTGGTGGTTACAAATTTTCATTTAACTTATGGATCATATTCAGTTAGTCAGTTTTTCATAAGTGAAGTAAGGAATGAACGATGTTGAAGAAGAGCAAGTACGTATCAGATCTGAGGTTCAGAGAGTCGGTGGTTGCTGTGAACCGATCCTTACCTGATGCCGAATGGGCTTCTGAATCGCTTCGCTGAACGATGAGTAGGCGTTGCCGGGATTCTCTCTCCGTTATCAAGAGAGGAGTATCGTAAGGATTTTCTGTTTCTTACCGTACTTGAGAGTGAATCGCTTGTTGCGATTAAAAAAGGTGGCACCACGACAACCTCGTCCTTTACCGGGCGGGGTTTATTTGTGTTCCTTGAAAGGGGGGATGTCCATGGATGACGGTTGGTGGATCTCAAGTTTATATGACCCAAGCTTCATGATGAGGAGGATTAAAAATGAAAGAACGCATCTTAACAGGTGATCGGATTACGGGAAAACTTCACCTTGGACATTACGTCGGGAGCCTAAAAAACCGAGTGGAGCTGCAAAACCAATATGAAACTTACTTACTGCTAGCAGACGTTCAGGCGCTGACGACTCACTTCGAAAAACCTGAGTTGATCAAGCAAAACTTGCGCTATGTGGCATTGGATTATTTATCCGCAGGGATTAACCCTGATCAAGCAACGATCTTTATTCAATCTTTGATCCCAGAGATTGCCGAGTTAACCACTTATTTTTCCATGTTTGTGACGGTCAACTCCCTGCGCCACAATCCAACGATTAAAGCGGAAGCCAAGGAGCGCGGGTTCCAAGATATGTACTACGGATTCCTTGGATATCCCGTAAGTCAGACAGCAGATATTACTTTTTGTAAAGCGGCTTTGGTTCCTGTAGGCGAGGACCAGCTGCCTCATATTGAACAGACCAGGAGAATCGTCCGCCGCTTTAACCAACTTTATAAACCTGTGTTAGTGGAGCCTCAAGCGCTCATCGGGGACATTCCGCGGCTTGTCGGTCTAGACGGAAACAAAAAAATGAGTAAAAGCCTTGGAAATGCCATTTATCTGGATTCTAGCCGAGAAGAGGTGCAGGAGAAGATACAAAAAGCGACGACTGATCCAGCCCGAATTCGCAAAACGGATATCGGCCATCCTGATATTTGCCCGATCTATGCTTATCATCAAGCATTTCGTAAAGAAGGCTCCGATGAGATTTATGAAAGCTGTAAAAAAGGGCAAATCGGGTGTATGGAATGCAAGCGAAACATTACGCAAAGGATTAACGACCTGCTTGAACCAATACGGGAACGAAGAATCGTGTATCAAAACGATCCGAAAAAAATAGATGAAATACTCATCTCAGGGACAAAAAAAGCACGCCTTGCAGCAAAAGAAACAATGGAAGAGGTCCGTGAAGCAATGAGTATGAACTATTTCTAATGCTGGCATAAAATATCATAGCAGGCTAATGGAAAATTCCTCCTTTGTAGTAAGATAAAAATATCTAAAAGCGGAGGGGACCATTTATGACAATCGGATCTCAAAAAGACATTGATGCCCTAAAGGAAATTGGAAAAATCGTTGCATGGACGATACGTGAAATGAAACGTCACGCACGCGCGGGAATGACGACAAAAGAACTGGATGATATTGGCGGGCGTTTTTTGAAAAAGCATGGGGCTGTTCCTGCACCCAAGAAAACGTATCACTTTCCTGGATACACCTGTATTAGCCTCAACCAGGATATTGCTCATGGCATTCCTGGAAATCGAAAAATACAACCGGGCGATTTGAAGCCAAGGCTTGACATACCAACCACTCTAAAGATATTATAGATATATTAAGTCTGTAAATGAGGTGCCATCATGAGATTTACAAAAGCGACCAATTATGCCCTGCATACCATGCTTGCACTCATGGCCGCTTCTCCGGTCAAGCCGGTAGGCGTTCAACAGCTGGCGGAGTCTCAAGGCGTCTCTCCAACGTATCTCTCCAAAATTTTGACAAGGCTCGTAAAAGCGGGGATGATCGAATCGGTGTCCGGCGCTAATGGGGGCTATCGGTTGTCCCGCAAAAAAGACGACATCACGTTTTTGGACATTATCCAGGCCATTGAAGGCACGGCTTCTCTATTTGAATGCGATTTTGTCCACGGCGAAGAATGCCTGATCCAGGCTGTAATGAAGGAAGCCGAAGAGAAGATGGAGCAGCATCTCAAACAAACGAAATTGGCTGACCTGGCAGAAAAGCTAGCGAAAGTGTAGGATAGGCCCCGTTATGGGAAAACGGGGTTGGTTTGCTATTAAAAATTTTTGGCTTTATTACAGATATAATAAGTCTTTAATATCTATTTAAAGGAGATGAATGTCATGATGTATGATTGCGCGATTATTGGCGGAGGACCCGCCGGGTTGAATGCAGCCCTTGTGCTTGGCCGGGCGAGGAGAAGGGTGGCTTTGATCGACAACAATCAGCCGAGAAATGCCGTCACACATGCTTCCCACGGCTTTATTACAAGAGACGGCACCACACCGGGCGAGTTCCGCCGTATTGCTTATGAGGAAGTCCTGCGTTACCCGTCAGTCGATCATCTGCAAACCGAGGTTGTTTCCGTTGGCAAGCTTGCATCCGGATTTGAGCTGCTCGATTCGGCGGGCCTTCGCGTTCAAGCGCGAAAACTGATCCTGGCGACTGGCGTAAAGGAGATATTTCCCGAGATCGATGGATTTTATCCGCTGTACGGGAAAAGCTTGTTCAATTGCCCCTATTGCGACGGCTGGGAGCTGCGGGATCAACCGCTTGTCGTTGTTTCCGAACATCCGTCCGCTTTTCATATTGCTAAACTGGTCCTCAATTGGAGCGAGGATTTGGTCGTCTGTACGAACGGCATGGCGTCCCTGTCGGATGAGCAAAAAACACAGCTGGAATCAAAGGGGGTCGTAGTCAGGGAGCAGCCAATTGCGGCTTTTATCGGCCAAAACGGACAGCTTGAGCAGGTTCGCTTTGCCGATGGGATCAGAGTTCCGCGGACTGGCGGCTTCGTGACTCCCCAGTTTGTGCAAAGTACACCGTTTGGAGAACAATTGGGTTGTGAACGGACGGAGCACGGCGGGATCAAGACGGATCCATTGGGACGAACCTCGATACCTGGTTTATACGCCGCCGGGGATGCTTCATACATCGCACCTTCCCAATTGATCTATGCCGCAGCCGACGGCAGCCGTGCCGCCATGGGAGTCAATATGGATTTGACAGAGGAAGATTTCGTCCAATAATCTTATCCAGTAAGCACGAGAGCCGATATTCCTCCTTTAGGCGGGATATCGGCTCTTTTGGCCTATCGTTCAAATTTCTGAATGATCTTCGCCAATCGCGAAATTCCTTCTTCCAATTCGGCCGGCGATGCACTGCCGTATGAAAGCCGTAGATGATGGTGATCAGACCGGTCGTAAATATTCCCGGGGTAGAGCAAAACTTCTTGTTGGAGGGCTTTCTCAAACAGCGCCCGCATCGAAACAGGACGATGCAGCCGCAGCCAAATGAAAAATCCGCCAGAGGGGCAGCTCCACGAGGCCATTCCTGTCATATATGTGTCCAACGCATGTAAGGCGGCCTCCCGGCGTCTCTGCAAAGTCTCTCTTGTCTGCAGCAAATGCTGCTCGTACAGGCCGCTTCTCAGGCACTCAGCGACGGTCCATTGCGACAGGGAGCTCGACCCGTAATCCAACTGCATTTTGAGGTCGGCCAGCCGGTTGATGACAGGATCCGGGCCGATCAGCCAACCGATGCGAAGTCCAGGCCCCAAGGTCTTCGACATGCTTCCCAGGTACAGCACCAAGCCGTTTTTATCCCTTGCTTTTAACGGAGCGGGCGGAATGTGGTCAAGCCATAAATCCCGATAGACATCATCCTCGACGATCGGGAGCTGCTCCCGCTCGCATATCGCCAGCAGCTGCTTGCGCCGCTCTTCGGCCATCAAGATGCCGGTAGGGTTGTGAAAGCAGGGGATTGTATAGAGCATCGCCGCCTTTAGCTCCCGCTTCTGCTGCGGAATCGCATCCGTCACGAGGCCATCTTGATCGAGCGGCAGCCCTGCCATCCTCATTCCCGCAGATTGAAACACAGACAGAGACTGGACATAGGAAGGTTTTTCCGCCAAAACGACAGATCCCCGCTTCAAGAGACCCATCGAGATCAGTTGAAGAGCTTGCAGCGCTCCTGATACGATCAGGATGGAGGATGGCGAGGCCACGATTCCTCTTTTCCTCGCGTAATCGCTTATCTGCTGTCTCAGATAAAGCAGTCCCTTGGGATCCTCGTAATCCAGCGATTTCATCATGGCCGGCAGCTTGGGCAGGATGGATTGCAGCATGTCAGTCGGAAAAAGTTCGGGGGGAGGACCTGCTGTGCCCAGACGAATGATCGTTGGACTGTTTTCCGATTGATTAATGTCTTGAACGGTGGGCAGACTGGGCCGGTAGACACCGGATCTGGTATAGGCATCCCAATCGGGCGCCGAGTTGGCCGCCATGATCGACCACGTATTGTTTACCACTCTCGTTCCGCTTCCGCTGCTCCCCTCGATCAGGCCCTCGGCAGTCAATTCGGCAAAAGCAGTTACGACCGTGCTTCGATTGACACCGAACTCTCGCGCTAACATCCGCTCCGTGGGAATTTTACTCCCTAGCGGCCACTCCCCATTGCTAATTTTTTGCTTGATGAAATGCGTGATCTGCTTATACAAAGGGACCGGGTCGGCGCGATTTGGCTTCCAGTCGGATAGGAACATGTATTTCACCTCGTCTTGCGGTCTGCAAATGTGACGACTCTCTGATAAAGCTTGGTTGGCTCCCAGATGCAAACCAATTGGATGGAGACACCGGTATCTATGAACCTTATCATATTAAAAAACAGAGAAATAGGTAAGACTCATCTACGTACTTTTAAGATCGTGTATCCAAAACGCGAAGGAGAGATACGAGTATGAAAGAATTGTCCAAAACGAGAAGCAGGCTGCCTCATTCAGGAATCCGCCAGCTCATGGAGCTATCCGCGGCGATTCCCGATGCCATTCATCTGGAAGTGGGTGAACCTAACGCCAATACGCCGCTGCATATCCGGGAAGCAGCCACTGCAGCCATGAACGAAGGTTTTACTGGCTACACCTCGGTGTACGGCTTTCCATCGCTGCGGGATGCACTGTGTGAGCATCTTGCCCGCCGCTATGGCTTAACGATCACAAGTGAACAGGTACTGGTCACCACCGGTGCAGTAACGGCTTTGACCGCCTGTTTACAGGCGATTGCCGACGCTGATGAAGAAATCCTGATTCCCGATCCGGGCTGGCCGGCTTATGAAATGATGGCACTCGCGCAAGGGTCGGCAGCCAGAAGATATCATTTGCGGATGGAGAACGGTTTTGCCCCTGATCTGGAGGAGCTGGAACGACTGGTTACACCGAAAACCAAGGCGATTTTCATCAATACCCCGGGGAACCCGACGGGAGCCGTGCTGACGCGGGAACAGATCATGGAATTGCTGGCATTTGCCGTCAAACACGATCTGTACGTGATATCGGACGAAGTGTACGACGGGATTGTCTTCGATGGTACTCATATCAGTCCAAAGGCGTTTGACACCGATGGCCGTGTTATCAGCATATTTGGCGCGTCGAAAAACTACGCGATGACCGGTTGGCGAATCGGCTACGCCGTGGCCAATCCGGAAATTACCGCGCTAATGGGAAAAGTGCTGCTGCCCTTGATCTCTTGCGCCTCCTCCATTTCGCAAAAAGCAGCCGAGGCTTCGATCCGCGGGCCGCAGGACTTTGTTGAGGAGATGAGGGAAAGCTACAAACAGAGACGGGACAAAGCATACGATTTGTTTACACAGGCAAACGTAAAAGCGTTCAAACCGGACGGCGCTTTCTATATGCTGGTTGATATGTCGGAACTGGATCGGACAGCCGATGAGCTGGCGCTGGATTTGCTGAAAGAGGAAAAAGTGGCGGTAGCACCGGGCACCACCTTTGGAGAGCTCACCAGCAAAATGGTCCGCATATCTCTTGCAACAGAAGAATCGCAGCTGTTGGAAGGGGTAAGACGGATTTGTGACTTCATCGCCAGACATAAAAGATGAGAGTAGGTTGAATTGACGGAATACCGTTTCTTTTTCGAATTGACAAGAATATGGTACCCGTGCTTTACTGGAAAAAATGTTCCTATCATTTCAATAGCTGCGGATGAAGATTGCAGGAGAGACTAGACGATTGGTTTAGCACCGAAGGAGCAAGTCCCAAAAAACCCTTTGGGATTAATCTCTCAGGTAAAGATACTGCGATTGGACGTACCTCTGGAGAGCGCTGAAAAGCCACCAAAGGGGAATACTCTGCGCCACAAGGCGGAATTAAACTCTCAGGTAAAAGGACAGAGGAAAGGGAGATGATCGTAATCTTTCTTTCCCCTGTCTTTTTTTACGTATGAGAAGACGCCCGTGATAGGGGGAAGAATATTCAATATCCATACTCCCTGTTGATTATGGGGGAATAAAAACGGAGGGATTGAAATGGATCACGATTTGGCCAAAAAGGAAAACAGAGCTGTGCTGTTGATCTCCTGCCCGGAGCGTCTGGGGATCATCTCTGCCGTATCCAACCTGTTATTTGGCTACAAAGCAAATATCGTACAGTTTGATCAGCATACGACAGACCCTCGGGACGGCATGTTTTTTATGCGCATCCTCTTTGATTTGGATTCGCTTGAAGCTTCCTACCCGCAATTGGAGCAGGATCTGTCCAACATGGCACAGGAGTACCCGATGGAATGGCGCCTCAGCAAGGGGAGTCAAACCAAACGGATGGCAATTTTTGTATCCAAGATGGACCATTGTTTAGTCGAACTCTTATGGCGCTGGAAGTCCAGAGAGATTCTCGTCGACATCCCCATGGTTATCAGCAATCATCCCGATGTAAAGGATACCGTGGAATCTTACGGAATTCCTTTTTACCACATCCCGACGAATACGCAAACCAAAGAAGAAGCGGAGCAGGCAGCCCTGGAGATTTTGCGGGGAAAGGCAGACTTCCTCGTGCTGGCAAGGTACATGCAAATACTCTCTCCGCGTTTCATCGCGCATTACCCCAATCAAATCATTAACATCCATCACTCATTCCTTCCCGCGTTCATTGGCGCCAATCCCTACAAACGGGCATTTATGCGCGGCGTAAAACTGATCGGCGCAACCGCACACTACGTGACCAATGATCTCGATGAGGGGCCGATTATTGAGCAGGACGTCATCAGAGTCAATCACCGCCTGAATGAATCCGATCTGAAGGTGGCTGGGCGCCGCGTAGAGCGAAACGTCTTGGCACAAGCTATCTCATGGCATGTAGAGGACAAAGTGATCGTTTACGGGAACAAAACGATCGTTTTCGCTTAAGAGTCCGGAAACAGAAGAAAATGGGAAACTTATTGATAATTTCCTGCTGATCATCAGTGATTGCAAGCTTTGAAGAGACTTCCAACGCCTTGCGATGCCGCAGGCAACTTTTCCAGCGCAGCAAATGTTGTTGACACGACACCAAATGGTGGCCTATAATCAAATCGACACTAAATAGTGTCCAATTAGCAATTAGTCATTTGGAAAGTTTGGAACCTGCATAAGCTTCAACTGTTCCCCCGTACTACCAATAGGTTTGTCCTACAGAAAATAATATTTTGGAGGGGGGTGCCATGAGCGAAAACAAACAATTTCGGGATGTGTTTGACGCGATTGCAGATCCAACGAGGCGCCAACTGATTCGTCTGTTAGCAGAGGCAGAGGAGAAACCGCTTCATGAGTTAACGTCACAGTTTCAAATGGGCCGTACAGCTGTATCCAAGCATTTGACAATCCTGAAAGAGGCCGGACTGGTACTTGACCGAAAAGTCGGCAGAGAAACGCGATTTAGGCTAAACGCCTCTCCACTCAGAGAAGTTCAAGATTGGGTGGCTTTCTACAACAAGTTCTGGAGTACGAATATGTTGCGCTTAAACCAACTATTAGAGGAGGAAGAAGAATGAGTTTATCATTAACCTTGGATTTTCAGTATACGACATCAATCGAGAAGCTTTGGTCCGCCTTAACCGATTCAAGCAAGCTTGCCAGGTGGGTGGTCGACATCCACACCGGTCAGGCAATGGATAATGATTTTAAGCCCGTTGTAGGACACCGTTTTCAGTTTCGCGCTCAACCGACCCAATGGTGGAATGGAATTATTGACGGAGAAGTACTTATCGTGGACGCACCAAACCGTTTGTCCTATACTTGGGCCAGCGGAGAGGAGAAGCACACAGTCACCTGGACGCTGCAGGATTTAGGGGACGGAAAGGTTAACCTCCATCTCGAACAAACCGGTTTCTCAAACGTTCAAGGACTCGAAGGCGCTAAGTATGGCTGGAGTAAATGGTGCGGCGAGCTTGAAAAGGTGTTGGAACAGTAATCGCTTTTGGTACCAAACATCAAGAAAAAAGCAAACGGCTTGGTGCTTCGCCGTTTGCTCTTTGTACAATGATGACGCCAAGCAACTTCCCTTACGGACCAGTAACATCTTGTGAATTCTTGTTGTGAGGAAACAAAGAGATAAGAGGAGAGATGGAAATGTCCAGTATCGTTGATTTCAAAAATGTGACTACGGCTGGTTTAGAGTCTTCACCTGTAGCAGAAGCGCTTGCTGGTTTACGTGCGAATGAAGCCCGTTACTTTATGAACAAATACAAGCATGAATTTACGGTTACACCTGCTAGCGAAGATCAGGAGACCCTCGATTATGTGAACCGAATTCTGAAAAAAGAACGTGATATTGAGTTTTCGGCCAAACCCTTGGAAACGTCGCGTTTTCAAGTGGAAAATATCAAAATGGCCTATGTCTTTTATGAGGATGGTCTTGTGGTCAACGTCATGTATACAGTTGATGACTCTAAGAAGCGGGCCGTTGGTTTTAAACTTTCCGAGGGGATGGAGGTACCAAAGGAGTTAGAAGAGAAGTTTAAGTTTGCGAAGCAGAAGTCTAAACTGGCTGGAACCATTCGGGGCTCGTTTTTTGTGATTAAAGGAGAATATGAAATGTAAGCAAAAGCGCTGGTGGTGAAGCCAAAGAAGGGATTATTTGGCGACCTTGTTGCTCGAGCTTTAGATCGACACTCCAACTTCTATGTCGCTCCACGGCTTTCTCTGCGTGATGAATGGTATAATGTGAGATACAAATAAAAATTGACACGATGGGAAGGGTGTGAAGCATGAGCGAATCGAATCAGGAGTATATCGTAATCTCGGGTGCGAGGGAAAACAATCTCAAGAACGTATCCTTGCGCGTTCCCAAGCGGAAGATCACGATCTTCACCGGGGTATCCGGATCCGGCAAGTCATCGATCGTTTTCGATACCATCGCCGCTGAATCCCAGCGCCTGCTGAACGAAAACTTCAGCATGTTCGTCCGCAACTTTCTGCCGCGTTTTCCGCAACCGGATGCAGACGCGATCGAAAACCTGAGCATGGCTGTAATTGTGGATCAGAAGCGGCTGGGCGGCGGTTCCCATTCCACGATGGGCACGATTACCGATATCTCTCCCATTCTCCGTCTGCTCTTCTCCCGAGTGGGTCAGCCCTATGTTGGACAAGCGCACATGTTCTCGTTTAACGATCCGCAAGGCATGTGTCCCGAGTGCAACGGGATCGGTCGCAGGCTGGGCGTCGACATGAGCAAGGCGCTGGACATGTCAAAGTCGCTGAATGAAGGGGCAATCATGCTGCCTGGCTATGCGGTAAACAGCATGGATTGGGCGATGATCGTGCAGTCGGGGCCCTTCGATCCCGACAAGAAGCTGAGCGATTATTCGGAAGAGGAACTGGAACAACTGCTGTACGGCAAGGCGAGGAAAGTGGCGACGCAGTTTGGCGGGAAGACAGTGAACATTACGGTGGAAGGCGTCATCGAGAAGTTCACCAACAAGTACATCAAGCGTGATCTGAAGACGTATTCCGAGCGCACACAACAAACTGTTGCGCCGTATATCACCGAGGGTACCTGTTCCAGCTGCCGCGGCGCGAGACTCAGTCAGGCTGCGCTCAATTGCAGGATCAATGGACACAACATTGCGGAGCTGTCCTCTATGGAGGTCGGACAGCTCATACGCGTCATTCGGGAGATTGACAATCCTGTCGCTGCGCCGATCGTCAAATCGCTGACGGAGCGGCTGCAGCATCTGGTGGATATCGGACTTGACTACTTGACGCTGGACCGTGAGACGGATACATTGTCCGGCGGCGAGTCGCAGCGGGTCAAGATGGTGAAGCACCTGAGCGGCAGTCTGGTGGATGTCACTTACATCTTCGATGAGCCCAGCGTTGGCTTGCACCCCCGTGACGTACACCGGTTAAATGGATTGCTTCAGAAACTGCGTGACAAGGGCAATACCGTGATTGTCGTCGAGCATGATCCCGATGTGATCAAGGTGGCGGATCATATCGTCGACGTCGGGCCTCACGCCGGCAGCCGCGGCGGTGCCATCGTGTATGAAGGAAGCTTCCAAGGCCTGTTGGAGTCAGGTACACTGACAGGCACCCATATGAAGCGGCCGCTCCAACTGAAGCACGACCCTCGGCAGCCATCCGGCAAGCTGTCCATCAAAGATGCTACACTGCACAACCTGCGGAACGTGAGTGTAGATATTCCAACCGGAGTGCTGACGGCAGTTACGGGTGTCGCCGGCTCGGGCAAGAGTACGCTGATTAACGAAGTATTCCTCAGCCAGCATCCGGATGCGGTCGTCATCGACCAATCGGCGGTAGGAGTGTCGACACGCTCGAATCCCGCGACCTATACGGGCATTATGGATGATGTGCGCAAGGCGTTTGCTTCCGCGAACAAGGTGGGCCAAGGCTTGTTCAGCTTCAACTCCAAGGGCGCTTGCGAGAACTGCCAAGGGCTGGGTGTTGTGTATACAGACCTTGCCTACCTCGACAGCGTGAAGCTGCCATGCGAAGTATGCGGAGGCAGACGGTTCAAGGAAGAGGTGCTCGCGTACAAGCTGAACGGCAAGTCCATTGCAGAAGTGCTGGAGATGACTGTGGAGCAGGCATTGGATTTTTTTGATCTGAAAGAGGTTGTGCGCAAGCTCCAGGCGATGAGTGATGTGGGGCTGAACTATCTTACACTCGGCCAGCCGCTCAGCACGCTATCGGGCGGGGAATGCCAGCGCATCAAGCTGGCAAGCGAGCTGCATAAGAAGGGCAGCATCTACGTGATGGACGAGCCGACGACCGGCCTCCATATGTCAGATATCGGTCACCTTTTGGGAATCATGAACCGCCTCGTGGATGCCGGCAATACGGTGATCGTCATCGAGCACAACCTCGATGTGATCAGCCAAGCGGATTGGATCATCGATATGGGACCGGACGGAGGCAGCAAGGGCGGTCAGGTGGTGTTCGAGGGCACACCGGCGCAGATCATCCATGCGGAGCAGTCGATTACGGGAAGATACTTGCGTAATCATTAAATCTGCTTTCGTTGTATGGGATTCGTAATTTCTTAGCATGACAAGGAGAACATATGTAACGTATCTCAACCAGGGCTGCCAGCAGAAGCGGCAGCCTTTCGTTTACATAACAGGCAGTTTTTGCAAGTCAACATCATAAAACAGATCACGTAATGGTATCTTTTGCCCGTCAAGTGATCTGTTTTTATATGTCGGCTGTATCGCCTATCACGTGTTCATCCATGTCAGGCCGAGACCTTTTCTCGCGAATGAACATGTCTGACCTTTCTATTTCCAATTTTTAACTGAATGAGAATCATGATCACTACCACGGTCATCATTCCCATGATCGCAGGGGGAAAACTGCCGGCAGCATCATGGATAAAGCCCACACAAAAGGGACCCAGAGAAGCGAACATGTAGCCGCCCGATTGCGTCATGGCTGAGAGCGCGCTTGCTTCTTCCGTATTCGCGGTCTCATCGATCGGAAGCATTAAAGCCATCGGAAACAAACCTCCCGCACCGATCCCGAGAAAAATACAGGACAGCCACGGAGTCACCGGAAGTTGGAGCATCGCGAGGCCGACCAACTCCATCAACGAGCAGCCAATCAGCCAGACCACTCTGCGTTGAAAACGGCTGACCAGTATCGGGAGGAGAAAACTGACCGGTACTTGCACGAGAGTAAACAACGTCAAAATCATTCCGGCCGTTTGTTTGTCGTAGCCCCGTTCTTCTACGATCGGAGCCAGCCAGGCGGTAAGGGAGTAAAACATGAACGCCATCAACCCGAAAAAGCAGGTCAGCAGCCAAGCCCGTTTATTTGTCAGTGGAAGCTTCAAATCGTTTTTTTTCGATTTGGCCTGGGCACCGGCCAAGGCAGGGACTGTTGATTTCGGCGACTTCCAGACTGGTCTCCACCAGAAGCAAAGGGCGATAAAAGCCAAGACCGACCAGGAAGCGACGGATGCTTGCCAGGAATGGCGAAAGACGGTCTGCAATGGAACGGAAAAAGCTGATCCAAAGGCGGCCCCGACGACAAGGGACATAGAATAGACCCCGAC
Organism: Brevibacillus sp. B_LB10_24; assembly: GCF_046036945.1. Taxonomy (NCBI): domain Bacteria; kingdom Bacillati; phylum Bacillota; class Bacilli; order Caryophanales; family Paenibacillaceae; genus Brevibacillus; species Brevibacillus sp. B_LB10_24. The sequence goes on from NZ_JBJQOQ010000011.1 coordinate 121,496, forward strand.
CATCGCCGTGGGGTTCGCGAAATTTTCCTTGATAAATCCGGACAACAACGGACCAATAATGGCAATCCCGATACCAGCCAAAAAAGCGGTAAGCAGCATCAGCCATGCAGAGTTGACCATATACCTTGCAGCAGTAGCAACACCGATTAGCAGGAGGCAATAGGCTATGGTCCGTTCAATGCTCCAGCGGCTGCCTAGTTTAACTGCCGCAGGCGCGAAGAAACCCATGCACAGAACAGGCAGGGAAGTCAACAGACTGGCCATGGAACCGCTCATGCCAAGCGTCTCCCGAATCGTCCCCAGCAAAGGCGAGACAGATGTGATGACAGGACGCAAATTGAGCGAAGCGAGAAAAAGAGCAGTAAGCAAAAAAACAAAACGCATCGTACATTCTCTCCATTTTCTATTGTAAAAATTCTGATCCGTGTCTAGAACAGTGTATAAGAGGTATTTTGATTGATCAATATTATGATTTCTATTATGATCATTAGTATCTCTTATGAAAGCGGGTGTTTGCTTGGAGATCCGTCAGCTTCACTATTTCATGGCTGTATGCGAAGAAATGCATTTTACCAAGGCTGCTGAAAAAATCGGCGTTACCCAGCCAACGCTCAGCCAGCAAATTCGGGCGCTGGAGGATGAGCTGCACATGCCGCTGTTTGATCGAATCGGCAAAAAAATTGCGCTTACCGAGGCTGGTACGATGCTGCTTAGCTACGGCACTCAGATTTTGGACACGTTACAAAATGTAAAGGATTCGATCGCAGATTTGCGCCATATTCAAAGCGGAACAATCAAGGTCGGGATCATGCCATCCGATCTGGATTACCGGATTACACAGCTGATCATCGATTTTTATCATGCGTTTCCAAAGGTGAAGTTAATGGTCATCGCTTCCATTGATATTATGCGGCAGGTGCTGGAAAGCGAAGTGGATATCGGCATCGGCACCAACGTCCAGCCAAATGACCGCCTGGTTGCCATTCCTTTATGCCGGGAAGAGTATGTGCTAACGGTGTCCGAGAGGCATCCGCTGGCCAGCCGAACCAGCATTGACGTGGATGAGTTAAGAGGTCTTCCGATGATCATGTATCCCGAAGGTTTTATGGGGCGCGATTTAGTGGAGGAGTCTGTGCGGAAACACGGCTTTCAGCTGAATTCCATTCTCGAGACCAGTTCGGCCACTTCAATTCTGAACTTGGTGAAAGCGAATATAGGCGCAACGGTACAGCCATATCCCTTGATTCGGCAAATCAATGATCCGGTTTTGCGCACGGTCCGCATCAGGGACGGCGCGCCAAGCCGCAGCCTGGCGATCATTTACCGCTCCGACCGTTATTTGAGCCAGGCAGCGAAGGCTTTTATGGAGCGGATAAAAGAATTCTTTCAAGACTAGTTTGTACGGGGAGAGTATACAGCCCTTGGTGATAGATCAAATGGAAAACCCTGGTACAGGGTTTTTTTGTTGAGAAACGCGGTAACACATTGTATCTCTCTGCACAAAGTGTTCGTTCCAAAGAGAACAGATGGTTCATTTTACTTCCCAGTTTCCTCTAGAAAAACAGAACGAAACAAAATCATGAAGACACTGCAAGAAAGTCGTTACAATGTAATAGTGACAGCCCAAAGATTGGGGATTTCACGGGGAACACTACCCTTGATTTCAAGGGTTTTTCTTTTGCTATCAAGAGGATTTGATGTCGAATGATCTGGATTGACATCTGTACCCGAATCATATATATAATACTAAACGGTACCGACAAGTACTCCAATAGTACCTGAAAGTTCTTCCGAGGGGAGGCGTTTTCCATGGACGAAAAGCAGCACCAGATCTTATCGACAGCCAAACGTCTGTTTGAGGAACAAGGAATTCAACAGACCTCGATTAACGATATTGCCAGGGAATGCAAAATTTCAAAGGCTACCTTCTACAAGTACTTCAAGTCGAAGGAAACCATCATCAGCGACATTCTCCTCTTGACCGAACAGGAGTTTCTGGAAACAGTCAGAGGGCTGCATGCGGAGAAAGCGATTAACGGGAAAGAAAAACTGTTAAGAAAGATTCGTTTATTTTGGGACTTTTCTTATTCAAGAGGTGTTTTTGGAGCGTACATTCTGGATAATTTTTCAGGAGCAGAACGTCAGAACATTATGAATGTGATGAAATCCGGTCGCAACGCCATCATGGAAGAATACAAGATAAGCCTCAGAGATGCCTTTGGAGAAGGTGTCGAACCAATCATGGGAGACTTAATTCTTTGCGTGGAAGGGATCATCCGGGAGTTTATCTATTTGTCGTACGTACATGCCAGCAGAATTGACGCGGATGTCGTGACACGGTATGTATGTACGGTGCTGGAGGCAGTTTTTGAAGGGCGGCGGGATTTGCCGGGGATGATCGACGAATCGCTGTTGTACGACTCGAACAGTCAACGGCATCAGCCTCTATATGAAGAAAACTTCAAGCAGACGCTGATACGCTTGCAGGAGAAAATCAGCAGATTATCATCCGATTTGGAAGAGGGGGATAAGCTGCAGGAGGCCATCGTACTGATCGAGCAAGAAGCAAACGCCAAACAGTATACATCTCTTTTGATGGATGCCTTGCTCGCCCTGCTGGCAAGGGAGCCGGAGCTTGCCGAACTTGTAGCCGAGCTGGAGCAGCAAAGAACAGAGTTGATGAATGTGATGGGCACAACGAACAAAAGTTGAGCTGAAGAACTCGCTGCGGGTACTCGCAGGTACTCCAGATTGCAGGTGTATTGATGAAAGGGAGAAAATGGGGGAGAAACGATGAAGAAGAAAATCATCCTGACAGTGATCTTGCTTGCGCTCATCCTCTCCGGCGGAGGCATTGGTTACTATTACTGGTACCAGGGTGCCCACTATATTTCCACAGAGGACGCACAAGTTGCCGGCGATATATATCGCGTGATGCCGCAAATCTCAGGGAAATTAAAGTCGTTAACCATCAAAGAAGGAGAGCAGGTGCTGGCAGATCAGATCGTCGGCAATCTGGATCCCTCCAATTTGCCCGGTTACCAGTTGGAACATGCGACATTGCGGGCCCCGATCAGCGGCAGGGTGATAAAGGTCAACGCAAAGGCAGGGGAAGTGGTCTCGGCATCTCAAGCCATCGCACTGATCGTTGACGAGAGCAAGCTATATCTGAAAGCCAATATTGAAGAAACAGACTTGACGCGGATTAAGCTGGGGCAGCCGGTCCGTTTTACTGTTGACGCGTTCCCCAATCAGACCTTCACAGGTGAGGTTTCTGAGATCGGTCATGCGACCAATTCCACCTTTGCCCTGCTGCCTGCCACCAGCGGGAATTTCACCAAGGTGAAACAGCGGGTACCGATTAAAATTGCGATAGTACAGACTGATACACCGCTGTTTGCAGGAGCGAATGCGGTCATCAAAATCAAGGTGAAAGGGTAACCAAGGGGACGATAGCGATGAAAAAACGAAGAAGGAATCGGATGGTGCATTTGCTCGCAGGTTTGGCCATACTCTCAACAGGCTGCAGCGCTGTGCCAACGGACAAGTCGAATGATGAAGTTCCTGCCGTCAGAGCGATGGCAGTCGGGCAGCCGGGGGTGAGCGTGCTCGTGGACAATCCGCAGGGAATGTTAAAGGCTGGAATGATTGCCCTGGTATCCTTAACAGGTGAACCGCAAAACGGCCGGGAAGTGCCTGCTTCCGCATTGTTTCACAAAGATGATGTAACCTACGTGTATGTGGTAAAAGGAGACATGTTGCATCAGACCGCTGTTACCGTTAAGCCGAAGGACGATGAATGGGTTTATGTTACGAACGGCCTGGAGAACAATGATCGCATCGTGATTAATCCCGCAAAAGAGCTGGCTGAGGGAATGAAAGTGCGGATTGAAGAGGGAGTGGAGTCATGACACGGGAATTGGAATCAGATGCAAGCGGCAGCGGCTCCAGCAAGTGGCTCTCGCTGCTGGCGATCGTCCTGGGGACATTTGCCGCCGTACTTAACTCTAGTTTGTTGAATGTCGCTTTGCCAAAAATTACCACCGTACTTAACTCAACAACTGATGTCACACAGTGGATCCTGACGGGATACATGCTGGCATCGGCAGTCGCGATTCCATTTAGCGGTTTTTTGGGAGACAAATTTGGCTATAAAACGATCTTTACGATTTCACTTGCCGGCTTTACAGTTGGTTCGCTCCTGTGCGGCATTGCCTGGAGTGACATCACGTTAATCTTTTTCCGCATCGTACAAGGGATCGGCGGCGGTTTGATCATGCCGCTCGGGATGACGATTATTTACAGCGTATTTCCGCGCAGCCAGATGGGGACGGCTCTAGGCATATGGGGGATTGCGGCCATGACTGCACCTGCTATCGGACCAACCCTGAGCGGTTTGATGGTAGAGCATCTGGGGTGGCGCAGCCTGTTTTTCCTGATGGTTCCGGTAGGTGGGCTCGCTGCGTTCATGGGAATGGTGCTGCTCAAAGAAACAGAGAAAAAAGCAGGCCAATCACTAGATAAGTGGGGGGCGATCCTCAGCATCACCTGCTTCGGAACCCTGCTGCTTGCTTTGAGCAAAGGACAATCAGAGGGATGGACATCGTTTTACATCGTCAGCCTGCTGTTTGTTGCGGCTTTTAGCCTGATTTTGTTGATTTGGGTGGAGCTTGGGCATAAGGACCCGATCCTTGACCTGCGGATTTTTGCCAATTTGCGGTTTACCATAAGCTCCATTTCTTCAAGCTTGATCACAATGGGAATGATTGGCGGCACATACCTGATCCCCATTTATCTGCAAAGCATTCAGGGCTTGTCCGCCATTCAAACCGGCCTTTTGCTCTTGCCGCAATCGGTGGCGATGGCTCTGATGATGCCGATCAGCGGAAAGCTGTTCGATAAGTTTGGCGTCGTCCCGATTGGGCTGGTGGGCTTGTCTATAACCGCTGTGACTACATTTGCCTTGGGCAATCTGGCCGTGGATACGCCGAATAGCTGGTTGAACATGGTCTTGACGATCAGGGGTATCGGCATCGGACTGTGTATGCAGCCGCTTGGTACGGTGGGAATGAACGCAGTGCCGCCGCATCAGGTAGGCAGGGCATCACCACTATCTAATGTGACGAGGCAGGTTTTTAGCTCGATGGCGATTGCGATCTTCACCATGCTCATGAGCCAATTTTCCACGTATTATTCGGCAAAAATCAGCGAAAACATCTCGATTACGAATGACACAGCGAATCAGGTGATGCAGCAGCTCAGCGCCCTTTACTCATCGCAGGGGCTGGACGCAGCATCGTCGCAAGCGATGGCGGCCAGCGCATTGGGTGGCATGATCGCCAAGGAGGCGACCGTCCGCGCGATAGGCGAGACGTTCATGGTATCCGCCATCCCGGTATTTCTGTGCATCCCGCTAACGCTGTTCTTTATTCAGCGAAGGGAAAGAAAAAAAACGCAGCCAGAGAGGGTAGCCAGCAAAGACAAGCGGAGCCAGGAAGAGCTGACGCCTGAGCTGGCCTAAACGTTAACGCTTGCCGGGCTGCCCATCTTCACCCATCAAGGAGCAATGGGCGGCGTCGGCCTCATGAAATCGTATAAAATGGACAAGAAATTATTTATACGCAATGACATTCAAATCGCTGGTGACCAGTTTGAAGAGCTATAAGCAGCTTTTCAACCATAAGGATCTTGTCCATGTGCTGGAGAAATTGAACGCCATCGCACATGACGGCGGGACTTCGATCCCGGAAGGTAAGTTTGTTGTCGATTTATCGTTGAATCAGGGCAATGAATCGTTGCCTCGCCTGTGTCACTCCTTCCACCGCCGTCGAAGTAGATATGGATGCCGATTCGTCCCTTAGCTTGCACGGATGTTTTGGAAGCAGTTGTATACGCAAGGCAAATATATGGAAAACTTGCTGAATAAGTTTTCAAACGAAGACAGATCCCTAGCCCAGATTCTCATTTACGAAATTGGGATTACCAGTGTGATTTGGTTCATCCTCAACTTCGAAAAGTTACAAGAAGAAGTCATTTCGGAAAAAATGCCATTTGAAAACCTCGAGGAAGGAATTGCTGATTTTGTTATATACGGTTTGCTTGGGGAAAAACAACATCGCTGAAACACTTACAAAAATATGGTAAAAAGGAGTTTTCTTTATGGAAAAATTCATGCCGATCCCCCAACCGAAAACATATGGCGTACTTGGGAATTTACCCTTAATCGATAAGGATTCACCGACTTTGTCTTTCTGTAAAATCGCTGACGAGTACGGTCCAATTTTTCGCTTCGAGGCACTTGGAAGATCTGTGCTGATCGTCTCGGGCCCTGACTTGGTGGCTGATGTATGTGATGAGTCACGTTTTGACAAGGCTATTGGTCACTTGCTTAAAGTTCGTGATTTTGCCGGAGATGGACTATTCACAAGTCTTACGGAAGAACCGAATTGGCATAAGGCGCATAACATCCTGATGCCTTCCTTCAGCCAGCAAGCGATGAAGGGGTATCATGACATGATGGTGGACATCGCTTTGCAGCTTGTTCAAAAATGGGCCCGATTGAATCCGGACGAAAGTATCAACGTTCCAGACGACATGACACGGCTCACTTTGGACACCATTGGCTTGTGTGGATTTACCTATCGTTTCAACAGTTACTACAGGGAAACGCCAAATCCTTTTATTGTCAGTATGGTTCGCGCTCTGGATGAAGCCATGCATTATCGCAATCGGCTGCCGATCCAAAACAAGCTGATGGTCAAAACAAAACGTCAGTACGAGCGCGATATTCAATCGATGTTCTCCCTGGTGGATAAAATCATCGCAGAGCGCAAAGCGAGTGGCGATCATGGGGAAACGGATTTGCTGGCTCGAATGCTGAGCGCCAAAGATCCTGAAACCGGGGAGCCATTGGATGATGAAAATATTCGTTATCAAATCATTACCTTCCTCATCGCAGGACATGAGACCACGAGCGGTTTATTATCCTTTGCCACTTACTTTTTGTTAAAGAACCCGGACGTATTAAAAAAGGCTTACGAAGAAGTGGACCGGGTATTGACAGATTCTGTTCCCACCTATGAACAAGTCCTGCAGCTGAAATACGTCCGCATGATTCTGCAAGAATCCTTGCGTTTATGGCCGACCGCTCCTCAATTCGGTCTTTTTGCGAAGGAAGACACCCTGATTGGAGGACAATATCCAATTAAAAAAGGGGAAAGCGTTTCCGTGATTTTGCCTCAGCTTCATCGGGATAAAGGAGCATGGGGGGAAGATGCAGAACAATTCCGTCCGGAACGGTTCGAAGACCCTGCCAAAGTTCCAAACCATGCGTATAAACCCTTTGGGAATGGACAACGGGCTTGTATCGGGATGCAATTCGCCCTTCACGAAGCGACTTTGGTCCTTGGGATGATTCTTCAACACTTTCAATTGATTGACCATAGGAACTATCAGTTGAAAGTCAAACAAACCCTGACGCTGAAACCCGATGATTTTACCATGCGTGTTCAACTGCGGGAGAAGAAGGTGCCCAATCCCATCGCGATCAAACCTGAAGAGAACGTTGCCAATGCTCCTGCTCAGGAAAATCAATCGCGGAAGGTTTCCGTCATGGGCGTGAACAACAGGCCGCTGCTGGTTCTTTACGGGTCCAATATGGGCACGGCGGAGCGGATTGCGAAAGAATTGGCGGACATCGCCCGCCTGCACGGGATTCGCAGTGAAGCAGCTCCGCTGAATGATCGGTTAGGCCACTTGCCAAAAGAAGGCGCCCTCTTAGTCATCACTTCTTCTTATAACGGAAAACCGCCAAGCAATGCACGTCAGTTCGTTCAGTGGCTGGAACAGGTTGAACCGGGGGAACTTGCGGGAGTTACCTATGCCGTATTTGGCTGCGGAGATCACAACTGGGCGTCCACGTATCAAGAGGTACCGCGTTACATCGACGAGATGCTCGCCGAAAAAGGAGCGACGAGGTTTTCGCTACGCGGAGAAGCTGATGCGAGCGGAGACTTCGAAAAGCAGCTGGATGCCTGGAAAAGTCAAATGTGGGCAGATGCGATGAAGACATTCGACTTGCAGTTGAACGAAAATGCGGAGAAGGAACGGAGTACACTGAACATCCAGTTTGTCAGCGGCTTTGCAGATACTCCTCTCGCTGAGTCGTACGAAGCCGTACGCGCCACGGTGGCGGAAAACCGTGAACTTCAGAAGTCAGGCAGCGAGCAAAGCACAAGGCATATCGAGATCGAGCTGCCCGAGGGGGTTGCGTATCAGGAGGGCGATCACCTTGGAGTCTTCCCGAGGAACAGCAAAGAGAATGTCGACCGCATTCTGCAGCGATTTGGTTTGAGCGGGAACGATCAAGTAATCTTGACCGCAAGCGGAGTCAGTGCCTCCCACCTGCGTTTGGGTCGGCCAGTCTCTCTCGTCGACCTTCTGAGCCACAGCGTAGAAGTGCAGGAGGCTGCGACTCGCGCCCAAATCCGTGAAGTGGCCGCTTACACAGCTTGTCCTCCGCATAAGCGAGAATTGGAAGCTTTGCTGGGGGAGGGAATCTACGAAGAACAGATATTGAAAAGACGGGTTACGATGCTTGACCTCGTCGAAAAATACGAAGCATGCGAAATACCGTTTGAGAAGTTTTTGGAGCTTTTGCCCCCGCTAAAACCGAGAACCTATTCGATTTCAAGTTCCCCGCGGATGAATGCCGAACGCGCCAGCATAACGGTAGGAGTGGTCCGCAGCCCTGCCTGGAGCGGGCGAGGGGAATATCGCGGAGTTGCGTCCCATTACTTGGCCCAACGCAAGCCGGGTGAAGATCTTGTCATGTTTGTCCGTACACCCGAATCTGGATTCCAACTCCCGGAAGACCCGCAGACACCGATTATCATGGTAGGTCCGGGAACCGGGGTAGCGCCTTTCCGCGGTTTCCTGCAGGCTCGTGCGATGATGAAGCAGGAAGGAAAATCTCTTGGTGAAGCACATCTGTACTTCGGCTGCAGGAATGACGTGGATTTTATCTACCGTGAAGAACTGGAACAATATCAAAGAGACGGAGTGGTTGCGCTTCATACGGCATTTTCCCGCAAGGAAGGCGCACCGAAAACATACGTACAACATTTGATGGCTCAGAATGCAGCAGACATCATCCGCATTCTTGACCAAGGAGGAAGGCTTTACGTATGTGGAGACGGCAGTAAAATGGCTCCGGATGTAGAAAGCGAGCTGCGGAAAGCTTATCAGTCTGTACATGGGGTTGACGAACAGGAAGCTGAAAACTGGCTGGAATCCCTTCAGGCAAAAGGAAGCTATGTGAAGGATGTTTGGGCGGGGATATGAAATACGGTTTCAGGCAAATGAGCAGCAGCGGCGGTTAAAGACTTTAAAAGAAAGTCTTTAACCGCCGCTGTTTTTTACCCATCTTTTCACACGGATAGCATACCTCCTGAAAACGAACATTAGTTTAAGGAGGTAGGGTCTATGAACGCCAATTTGTTAAAAATAACAAAGTTGTTACTCACGATCCTCATCGCTGGGGGATTGTCTGCTTGCAATGACGATAATAGACCACGGACAAAAGGATACGATGGGAGTAGAACCCCTGGAGCTGACCATGTCGCTCCACTTCGCATCAATCAAGCAGCAGATACTCCTGAATGGAAAAAGACGGCTGATTCGATTATCGCAGACGGGTTGCGTTATTGGGGAAAACCGTATGTTTATGGTACACCAAGGTTTGAGGATAAAGCATTCGACTGTTCTTCTTACGTACAATATCTTTACGCAAGACACGGTATCCCATTAGGTTATCATGCGAGAGAGCAGGCAGTACAAGGTGTAGAGGTACCGTTCATAAATATGCGCAAAGGCGACATCATGTTCTTTTCTGATGAAGATTTTCCCAACGAGACTGGATTAAACAAGGTAAGACATGTGGGAATCTATATGGGTGACGGACAAATCCTTCATACATATGAACCGGGTACCGGGGTCATTATAAGCAATATTCACAAGGACGAAAAAGAGGGAGAGTATTGGTACGAGCATTTCCTGTTCGCCAGAAGAGTCATTCCAGATAAACCAGATAGAACTCCGGCAAAATCCTCGTCCTAGCCCAGTGCTTAGAAAAAATCAGGGCGAATCAGCCTCCTCCTGTCGTTTGAATTATAAAGATTTGGTCGGGTCGGCAACATAATCGTTCGGACGTTCGGGTGACAAGTATTCGTCCCCGGGCATAAGTCTCCATCCCTTGTTCAGCACAAAGCGAAGCCAGGAACCCGCCAACCAGGAAGTAGCTAGTGACAGCATCACAAGCACGGCAAAAAACTCCTGGTTCACAATCCCAACACTATAGGCGATGGTGGACAGGACGATCCCCGGCCCTCCTCGGGCGTTCATAGCGAGGGCGAAATTCATGCTCGACAAACGATCCAGGCGTATCATCCGGGAAGTCGCATAAACGATGATCGCTTGGGCGGCGGTTGCAAACGCAAGATACTTGACGAAAAAGAACACATCGAATTGATGGGCGAGATCCAATTGAAGACCGACGGTGGCAAAATAGACGGGGATGAACCAGGAATACGACATATGACCGACACTATGCTCAATTCGCTGCAAAAGCTTTTGGGGCAAGGACCATTTGACCGCAATCCCCGCCAGCAAGGCCCCAAAAATGGTGTCCACGCCAAGATAGCCAGCGGCGGCGACGGTGCCGAACAAGATCAGCAAAACGAATCCCAGCGGGGAGGAGCGGAACAGGACGTTCGTTTTCAAAGACGTTGTCCGTTTCAACAGAAAAGTAGCCGCCAGCAGGAAACCGACAATAAAAGCTGCCGTGACCGCCAAGCTTTGGGAAATGGTTCCGACAGTGGCCTCACCCCCTTGGCCGGCAACGGAGGTGGCGATGCCCAAAGCGGCCCACAGCAGGACGTCATGGATTCCGGCAATGACCACAATCAGCTTTGCAAAGCGCGAATGCATAATTCCAAGATCATGGAATATTTTCGATATGACTGGAATCGAGGTTACCGCAATGGAGATGGCGACGACGATTTTGAAAGCAAATAAGTTGTTGGCCGGTCCCAGGTAGGCAGTAACCGGAAACACCGACGTCGATATCCAGCCGATGGCAAATGGAAGAACGGTGGAGCCGACGACGATTGCGGCTACGATTTTGAGGTCGTGATTGTTGAACTGCGTCTGAAACTTTAATCCAGAAGTAAACAAGAGCATCATTAATCCGATTTGACAGACGAGTCCGAACAGTTTGTCCTCAGCCGAAAACCCTAAGAACAGCCAATTGAACCTATCGAAAAAAACACTTCCCAGAAAGGTAGGGCCAAGCACCAGTCCGGCAGCCACTTCCCCGATTACCCGGGGGATCGCCAGGCGTTCGGCGACATACCCGAGAAAGTTGGCCGTAGCCAGTAGGCAAGCCATCGCCAACAAAAAATGCGTAAGCTCGCTGCCGTTTAATGTAAACATTGATCAGCCTCCGTTCGGGCATCGGTTGCTCCAAACATGCGAGTCAACCCGGTGTCATACGACTGCCCAGACAGTTATCCTGTATATTATGTAGCACTTGCCGGGAGTGAGTAGTTAGGAGTTCAGGAGCCGGGAAAACGGGGGATGGCCTAGGGCAAGACAAGGAAAGAACAGAAAAAATAAACAGCTGCCCTGCGGCATTTAACCGTTTCTTTTTGATCCCATGAAGCATTCACTGGGGTAAGTCACATGGTTCCATCACTTCTCCTGTTGTTGCCCATCGGATCAAATGCTGAAGAGGTGGTCGTGATGTCGCTGCAAAAACTGCTTCAAATTGTGGTAGGGGAGTTTGAAATCGGCAAAGACAACCGTTTATTATATCGCGATATTGCCCAAATTCTTCAGCAAACGGGATTTTCGGATCTGACTTGTATTCGAGCCGACGAAGGTATTGGAGAGAAGAATGATTTGCGAGTCCTTTCTTTTGAGTCCATCCAGTTAAATAATTTACCCATTGCCATTGAGACGGTTGAAGAGGAGGAACGTATTGAACAACCAATACCCGAATTAAGCCACATGATCCCTCACGGAAAAATGATTACAACACCAGTCTATCGATTGTTTGCAAATGAGTTGACTTTACATGATGATGAATATGTCATGCTTAAGATATACACCCAAGCGAAAGGGAAATGGTTTGGACGCAAGGTACACGACGACATTCTAGAAGTTTTCCGGGAAAATCATCTGATCTGGTCAACGGTCATACACGGAATGGATAAACCGTTCTCCTTCTTTTCTTCCCAGAGGCCTGTTGTCATCGAATCTATTGGTACAGCGGGAATAGTGAAAAAAATGATCCCCGAGCTGCAAAAACTGATCAAAGAAGGCTTGGTGATAGCCATTCCAATTGAGGTCATTCTCAATCGATAAACAAAGGGAATAAAGCTACGGAAGAGTTGCCTTCATCATAAAAAAATAAGGCGATGGAGTTCGCCATAAACGCCTAATGGCTAATGACTCCTACCAGCTACATCAACGCTTCGCATCCTCAATGCCATATGGCACACTGTTCGTAAATATCTTTGGGACATTTTTGCTTGGCTTCCTGGCAGGACTGCGCCCCTCAGAAGTGTGTATTTTATTTTTTGGTACAGGATTTATCGGATCCTTTACGACATTTTCCACTTTCAAATGGGAGCTCATTCAATTAGGAAAATGGAAAGAGTGGAACACCTTTGTTCCGTATCTGTTCATAAGCTATATTTTGGGAATTCTACTTGCTTTACTGGGATTCACAGCAGGAGCTTATTTGAAGAGGTGAAAAAACGAGTCCCAAGTATTTTGCATTCTGATTCAAACCCACCGTGTAAGGATTGGTCCTTTACGGTGGGTTCGCTTTGATGATGTCTATCGTAAACTGCTATGGCTGTTTATTCTGTTCAGTTCGGTTCTCGGAGCCTTCGTTGTCGAAACGATCCCCTACCTGGTTGCCTACCGCTCCGCCAATGACAGCACCTGCGACGGTACCGAGCGGCCCAAAAATAGAACCTGCGGCAGCACCAACACCAGCACCGCCCAAGGTTCCTGCAGCCTCGCCAGCGTTGCCGCCTAATGCGTTGGTGATATTACGGCCACCGGTACCTTGCCGATTGCCATTGTTGTTTTCAGCCATCCATCTCACTCCCTCGTTTTGTCATAGGGACGCTGCTTGTACAGTCCCGAACTTATTTTGCCCGACAGCGACAGATTTACGCTCATTTGACCGGAAATCAAGGATGATTGAGCGGTGCTTATGACGTATAGATCTCTAAACTGGTTATCTTTTGGTGTCAAGGAATTTTTTCAAGCGCAAGTATGGCCAATTCGATTTTCTCCAGTGTTTTACAGTAGGCATCTGATATATCTCCGTCCAGATTTTCTTTTGAAGGAATCAGGTAGAGCAGAATTTATGCTGCAGACCATGGCGTAAACCCTGCAACGCTTGCCGTCGCCTGGGTGATGTCCCATCCGGCTGTAACTCACCCATTATCTGGCAAGAAATATAGATTGCTCTCCGCTTTCGATGTGGACATGAGACATGCCGACGAACTAGGCATGTCCTTATTTTTAGCTGAAAACAGTCCACCATCAACGAAAAAAATTAGAAACTAGTGATCAACAAATAGCCGCCCGTAAATATAAGGATGACGTAAGTTATGAATCGAAACGTTTTTTGACTAATCCATTTAAAAAATAACTGCCCAAGCACAATTCCACCAAAAAGGGAAGGTATCGCCACAAGAGATGATATCCATGCCTCTTTACTAGTTCCGCCAAACGATATTTGCATGACTAAGCTTACAAAATAAACAAAGAGATAATAGGCCAAAGTCGTACTTCGAAGAGTGGCCTTATCTGTTCCAGCCCCAGAAAAATACAACAGCAGAGGAGGACCGGGTACCCCGATACTCGTTGTTAACAGTCCTGAGATACCCCCTGTCACCATGTCTCTGTTTCTTGTTCGCTTTATCGTTCGTTTTAAGACAAGCAGAACCGTTAAAATAAGGATTAGTGCTCCAACGACCATCTTGAGCAGTCGCATATCTATGTAAAGATAAACAACGAGCCCCAACACCACCCCAGTAATACTACCTTTCACTAATCTGATTAACAAAGGTTTGTCTACTTCTTTTCCAATTTTTAAAATCATGAAAACCGAAAGACAAAGTGAAAGAATAATATTAATTTGGATTGCTGTATGAACCGGATATAGTAATAGTAAAAAAGGCGTTCCGATAATAGAAAAGCCATAACCAGTGCTTGTTTGTAATAAGGAAGCCACAAGTACAATCAGGACAAGCATTATCAAATCTTCCATCATGAAATTTCACCAACCTAAAGTAATTTCATTTGTTTCCTCTTCAATAAACCTCCCTCCAAAATTAAGACGATCACTTTCAGATATCAATCCCTGGCTTTTTAAGGCGGTAGTTATATTATATCAGTCTTCGAGTCCTTTGTTTGTGACATCATTCACATGATTGTCAAAGGAAGCCGGCGTATTACTGTTGTTGGGGGATCAGAAAATAGGCATAATGTATTTTAGGCGAATGAAACGAGGGACAAAATAAAGAAAAGAGGTATGACGAATGGCTTATAACGATCGATTTATTCGCGCTTGCCGCAAACAAACGGTGGATAAAATCCCGGTATGGTACATGCGTCAGGCTGGCAGATACGACCCGGATTATCGTAAAATCAAAGAAAAATACAGTTTGCTCGAAATTTGCCGTATACCTGAACTGGCTGCGGAAGTTACACTTATGCCCATCCATAAATTAGGGGTCGACGCGGCGATTCTATACTCCGACATTATGAATCCGGTCGCTTCGCTAGGCATTGATTTTGATATTGTAGCCAATGTCGGACCAGTCATACATAATCCGATTCGTTCGGCGCAGGATGTCGACAATTTACGGCCGATCGACGTGGAAGGAGATTTGGGGCATGTCATCGAGACGATACGCATATTGGACCGCGAGCTTCAAGTCCCGCTCATTACATTTGCCGGCGCGCCGTTTACCATTGCCAGTTATTTGATCGAAGGACGTCCGTCCCGCAATTATATTCGTACGAAAGAGATGATGTACGGCGCGCCGGACATTTGGTTTGCGCTCATGGACAAGCTCGGGGATATGGTTATCCAATACTTGCGGGCGCATATCGCCGCGGGCGGCAAAGCCTTCCAATTGTTTGACAGTTGGGTGGGGGCATTGGCACCGCATGATTTTGAGCGTTATGTTTTGCCGACGATTACACGCATTTTTGCGGAATTGCAACATTTGGACGTGCCGAAAATATATTTCCCTGGAGTCAGCTCGGGCGAATTGCTTCCGTCCTTACGTAATCTTGAGGCCGACGTGATCGGGCTTGACTGGCGCGTGTCAATTCGGGAAGGCCGGCGGAGATTGGACAACCAATTCGCCGTGCAAGGCAATTTGGATCCGCTCGTCTTAACCGCGCCGCAGTCCGTCATCGAAGAGCATGCGCGGCAAATTATGGATCAAGGCATCGAGCAGCCAGGATATATTTTCAACCTCGGGCATGGCTTGTTTCCGGAAGCGTCCTTGGACAAACTGCGGGAACTGACGGCATATGTGCATACTTATTCGGAATCGGCTTTGAAACAAAACTAGAATGAGGGATGGAAATGGCACATACAAAAATCGGCGTACTGGTGATGTCATACGGTACGCCAGAAAGCATGGATCAGATCGAAGCTTACTATACTCATATTCGGCGCGGAAATAAGCCTTCCCCTGAGCAGTTGCAGGAGCTAACGGACCGTTACGAGGCGATCGTCGGCGGAGTATTTCCGTTAAGGGAAAATACGGACAAGCAAGTTGCGGCTTTGGAGGAAACGTTAAATCGCGGGCGGAGTGCTGGCGATGTACAATTCGTTTGCTACCAGGGCTTGAAACATGCCAGTCCGTTTATTGAAGACGGCGTGGAGCGGATGGTGAAGGACGGTATTCGCGAAGCGGTTGGCGTCGTGCTTGCGCCGCATTATTCGGTCATGAGCGTAGGGGCGTACAACCAGCGGGCCCAGGCGAAGGCGGACGAACTCGGTTTAAAAATATCGTTCGTGAAGAGCTACCACGACCATCCCAAGCTGATCGAAGCGCTGGTACAGCGGGTTGAACATTCGCTGCAGCAATTCGAGCGGCAAGGGGTGGCGCGCGATCAAGTCCGCGTTCTCTTCAGCGCCCATAGTTTGCCGGAGAAAATTGTCGAGATGGGAGACCCGTATCCGGAGCAGTTATTGGAAACGTCCCGTCTCATTGCGGATCGGGTCCGGTTGCCGCAATGGCAGTTTACGTGGCAAAGCGCAGGAAGAACGGCAACGCCTTGGCTCGGTCCGGACGTGCTCGACACGATGAGCGCGCTCGCCAAAGACGGGGCGAAAAACATACTGGTTGCCCCGATCGGGTTCGTTTCCGATCATTTGGAAGTGCTGTACGACCTGGATATCGAAGCGCAAGCACTGGCAAAAGAGTTAGGCATCAAGTTCGCGCGGACGGAGTCTTTGAATACCGATCCGTTATTTATAGAGACGTTGGCCGATGTGGTAAGGAAGCAATGGGAAGGAAAGGAGTAGACCAAATGGCAGAGCAAGCGCATCGTTTTGTCGTCATTGGCGGGGGAATCAGCGGATTAGCCTCCGCTTTTTATATCTATCAAACTTGTAAAAAACATCAGATTGCGGCCGAAATTACGTTGTTGGAAAAAGAAGACGTGCTCGGCGGTAAAATCAATACGCTGCATCGCGATGGCTTCGTGATCGAGAAAGGTCCGGATTCGTTTCTAGCGCGTAAACAAGCCATGATCGACCTGGCAAGGGATCTCGGGCTTGAGCATGAACTGGTCGCCACCAATCCGGCAGCGAAAAAAACGTATATTTGGCATGAAGGGAAGCTTCGAGGTATGCCACCCGGACTTGTACTCGGCATTCCGACGGAAATCGACCCTTTTATGCAAAGCGATCTCGTCTCCTTGCCCGGCAAGTTGCGCGCTTTAATGGACTTGTACATGCCGGCGCGCACCCCGGAGTCCGGCAATGAACTGGAGGACGAATCGCTAGGAGCATTTATTACCCGCCGTTTGGGCGGCGAAGTGCTGAAAAATATAGTCGAGCCGCTGCTCGCCGGCATTTATGCGGGCAATACGCATAAATTGAGCGTGCAGGCGACGTTCCCGCAATTCCATGAAGCGGAAAGACGATACGGCAGCCTCATTAAAGGAACGAGAATCAACCGGCAAAAACCGAACATTCCGGAAGGCCAGCCGGAAATCGCCAAGAATACGGTGTTCTTGACGTTCCGCCAAGGGCTGCAAAGCATCGTAAACGCCTTGACACGCGAGCTATCGGCATCGGACGTCCGGGTATGGACCGGAACCGCGGTAGAGAAGCTGCAGCCCTTATCCGAAGAGGAAGGGCGCGGCTATCTCCTTGAACTGCACGACGGACGCCGACTCGCGGCAGACACCGTGATCGCGACGACGCCAGCGTTCGTAACTGCACCGCTATTGGCGCCGCATCTCAATGTGGATACGTTGCAGCGGATCAATTACGTATCCGTCGCCAATGTCGTCTTAGCCTTCGAGCGGGAGGACATCGCCCAAGTATTGGACGGCAGCGGCTTGCTCGTTCCGCGGGGAGAAGGTCCGGCCATTACGGCCTGTACATGGACCTCGGCTAAATGGCTGCATACGAGCCCCGGCGACAAAGCGTTGCTGCGCTGTTACGTCGGGCGCGACGGTGAGGAGCATTACGTCGATCTGCCCGACGAAGAACTGATCGCGCTCGTGCGTAAAGATTTGCACCATATTATGGGCTTGAGGGCAGAGCCGCTGTTTACGGAAGTGACACGCCTACGCCGCTCGATGCCGCAATATCCGGTAGGACATGTTCAATCGCTAGCCGCTTTCCGTTCGCAATTAAGCGAGACGCTCCCCGGCGTTTTCATTACGGGCGCGGGATACGAGGGCGTAGGCTTGCCCGATTGCATCCGTACGGCAAAAGCGACGGCGGAACAGGCAGTAAAACAAGTGGCGGAACGGGTGAATGCCTAAAGTTTTTTCGCTGGGCTGTTAGGTATACGTATTTCATACATGAACATGAGTAGCTTCGGCGCAGCACAATTCAAGAGAAACCCCCGGCCCGATCGGGCATCTCGAATACAATGTCGTGCATGACCGCCATCTGCCCCTTTACTGCCGACTATGCTGGTCGATCCTGTCCATACTGATCAACCGGGTCGGCGTTCCGCTGATGCAGAAGTGGATGCTGTAGCCGCGGTGGATTATAGCAGGGAACGGTGATCTTCAAAGTGTAAATGCATGAAGCGGGAGGAGAAGCAGCATGAATCGGAACACAAACGGAAGCCGTCGTCCGGTCGCGCTGGTCACCGGCTCGTCGAGCGGTTTCGGGTTGTTATCCTGCATTGAGCTGGCGAAGGAAGGGTACGATGTGATCGCAACGATGCGCGACGTCGACAAGCAGGGAGAGTTGATTGCCGCTGCGGCGAATGCGGGCGTATCGCCTTTTGTACGCTGCCTGGCAATGGATGTGACGGACTTTGCTCAAGTGGAAGCGGTCATTCAGGACGTGCAAAGCGAATATGACGGCATCGATGTCCTTGTGAACAATGCGGGGTTTGCAGTCGGCGGATTCGTCGAGGATATTCCGCTTGCCGAGTGGCAGCGGCAAATGGACACGAATTTCTTCGGCGTCGTCGCTGTGACGAAAGCGGTGCTGCCCGCCATGCGCGAGCAAAGATCCGGCCGGATCATCAACATCGGCAGCGTCAGCGGCAAAATCGGCTTTCCCGGTTATGGGCCGTACGCCGCCTCGAAGTTTGCCGTCGCGGGATTCAGTGAAGCGCTGCGCCTGGAAATGCTGCCGTTCGGCATTCAGGTCGTCCTGATCGAGCCGGGCTCGTATAAGACGCCGATATGGCAGAAAGGATTCGCTTCGATACTGACGAAGCCCGACTCGCCGTATGCGGCACAAATGGAAGCCGTTCTGCGCTATTCGCGCCGTTCGGCGGAAACGGCTCCGAACCCGATCGAGGTTGCACGGGCCGTCGTCAATGCTGCCAAGAAACGTCGTCCCAAGCTTCGCTATACAATGGGCCAAGGCGCCCTGCTGGCGGCGTTTGCCAAAACGGTGCTTCCATGGAAATGGTTTGAGACGATCATACGGCGCAATTTATAGCTCGTTTGTCACTGAGCTTTGTCCGAGCATCATTTTTTGGAATAGGTAGAGACAGTACTTGTACTTGTCCTTTTCTAGCAGTTCATATGCTGCAGTTACTAGAATAAACAAATGCAATTGTATTATGGGACAAGAATGTAGACGTGCAGCTACAACGAGCAGTTGGAGGACATATCTTGGAACTTAATCACAACGCGGATGCAAGAACGATCACAACGTCATACAAACCGGGATTGTACATTCCTGTCATGGTAAAGTTCGTTATAGCGCACGTTATTTCGATGCTATGGCTTGCCTTCTCGATCTATTTGTCAAAAAAATGGATCGTTGAGTTGGCTGAGATCATATCTTTTCCTCTCGCATTGCTATCGATAACGGGCATCGCCTACATACCTGGGTATTTGAACGCTTTTATGGTATGCAGTTTACTACTCGACCGGCAGCCCAAATTCAAGGTAGAAAGACCAGATATTCCGGTTACGGTGTTAATTGCCGCCTGGAATGAAGAAAAGGGGATCACGGACACATTAGCGCAGATTGCCAAGCAAGAGTACGCCGGCAAAATACATGTCATCGTAATCGACAACAATTCAAAAGACTGCACTTCAGCGATGGGGCGCATCTTCGGTTCCCTTCTGGGGCTAAATATAACCGTTGTAAACGAAAGAAGGCCCGGAAAGAATTATGCTTTGAATACAGGTCTAAAATATGTAAAAACGGATTGGGTCCTGACACTGGATGCCGATACATTACTACATAAGGATGCCATCAACAATATTGTGGCCAGAATGGTGTCTGCTCCACCAGATGTTTGCGCGGTTGCAGGCGCGGTACTTGTAAGAAATAGCCGGGGTACTCTGCTTGGGAAAATTCAAGAATGGGATTACTTTCTGGCAATTGCTTCTGTGAAGAGGCTGCAGGGCATGTATCAGCAGACGTTGGTTGCACAAGGTGCTTTCAGTTTGTATAAGACGGAAGTAGTAAAGGAGATGGGCGGCTGGCCAGATGTGATAGGTGAGGATATTGTCCTGACCTGGAAATTCCTGAAACAAGGATATAAAGTTTTTTTCGAGCCGACGGCTGTCTCCTTCACAACGGTCCCGACTTCACTTGTGCATTTTATTAGACAAAGGAGCCGATGGGCGAGGGGGATGATCGAAGGGTTAAAGGCGGTTAAGCCTTGGGAGCAGCCCCACATTGCCGGGAAATACCTGACAGGAGTAAACCTCGTTATGCCGTTGATCGACTTTACGTACACCTTTTGTTGGATACCAGGCGTCTTCCTCGCTTTTTGCGGGAAGTATTGGATTGTCGGACCGCTATCTTTATTAGTGTTGCCCATTACATTTCTCAGCTATTATATTTTATTTACTTACCAGAAATCCGTATTCCGGAAGCTCGGCTTAAGAGTCAGAAAAAATTTGTTCGGACTGGTCCTATTCACATTAGGCTATCAAATTATCATGAGCCCCGTATCCGTATGGGGGTATCTGCAGGAAGTATTGAACTTACGTAGGGTGTGGAAGTAGATGCAACTATGGTTAGCCAGAAAAAACTGGCTGGCCGTCACCCTCCAGCTTGACGCTGACGAACACAAGCATTTGTATCGTTTGGCTCTGCAGAGCTACCCGCTGAAAGCGGCATCAGCTCACGGCTGCAGCGTTTCCTCGACCGGAAGGAAGCGTAGCTCAGTTTAAAGATGTTACCGGTACTAAGGACACAGTTCTTATCATATTCTTACTAAAGGTAACAAGAGGAGGGAGTGCAAAAATGAGTTGAGAAAAGTCAAGGTTCGTTTACGCCCCATTGTAAGTAAGATAAATATGCCCACTGTTTTGAAAACAGCTGTACTTCCAGGTGATTCAATTGAAAGTTTATTTGTTA
This sequence comes from Brevibacillus sp. B_LB10_24, assembly GCF_046036945.1. Classification (NCBI taxonomy): domain Bacteria; kingdom Bacillati; phylum Bacillota; class Bacilli; order Caryophanales; family Paenibacillaceae; genus Brevibacillus; species Brevibacillus sp. B_LB10_24. The sequence continues at coordinate 142,629 of NZ_JBJQOQ010000011.1, forward strand.
CTACCCAGGTAGGGGAGATCTTATACATACGAGACGGAGTGATAAGGACTTTTTTAGATATTAGCCCGCGAATCATAAAACTAGGTGTCTCTAGTGGTGGATATGATGAACGGGGGTTGATAGGGCTGGCGTTTCATCCCAATTTTCATTATAACGGTCTTTTCTATCTTCATTTTTCAGTAGCCGGAACACAAGGTCCAGGTGCCCTTCCAGGTGCTTTTGAATCTTTTAAGCCTAATCCGTGTGATCCTAAAACCTTAAACCTAAAGTGGACAAATAGAGAAACACAATACGATCATATTGATACAGTTGAAGAATGGATTCTACAATCGAATGGTCAACCTCAAAAGCGACGGACAATACTTAACGTAAGAAGACCATTTTTAAATCATAATGGTGTCAGTAGCTTAAACTTTTCACCAGAAACAGGAAAACTTGTTTTAACTACCGGAGATGGTGGATCAGGCTACGATCCATTTAATTTAAGTCAGGATGATATGGAAATCGCCGGCAAAATTATTGAAATTGATGTAGTTACATATACATTTAATTATAATCCACCCGTAGTCACACGTTTTGATGAACTTCCCGCACCTATTCAGGAGATGCTTACGGTAATTGCCAAAGGGGTTCGCAATATTCCAGGCATTTCATTTCAAAGGTTCTATAATCAGTATATCAAATATGTGGGGATTGTCGGACAGGATTTGGTAGAGTCGATTTTTTCATTCGTTCATTATAAACCAATACCGGTTACCCAGCTTGTTCAAGCTTCTTTCATGAATGCTGAACTTGACCAGGAAGGATTTATTAACTTTGGCTGGCGAGGGTGGGAAGGTGCTTTTCCTACTTTGATGATGAAGAGCTGCTCGGCAAATCCAACTTTGGATGAGAAACCAATTGCTTATTACGATGATGCAGTAAAAACTTCGGTAAGGCGTCTTCCGCCTTTAACGAGTTATTTTCATAAAGATCCAAGGCCAGATAAATTTGGTGGAACTGCGCTTACAGGAGTCCAGCCCTATATGGGGAATGAAATCCCCGATTTAACGGGAAGCATTGTGTTTACCGATCTTGCCAGAAAAGGATCTCATCCTCCAGTGAGAGGGGTTTTAGCTTATACCAGGGTACGAACTGATTGTAAACTAAATGATTTTAGTGTTATTGAAACCGATTATGATTTTGGATCTCGATCAGCTTATTATGTTAGTTTGGGAACGAATCTGGATCAAACCAGACTATATTTAGGGGTTAATGGATCTATGAAGGTGGCTGATTTTCACCAAGGGACCGTTTTTGAAATCGTTCCGTGATTCATAACTATAAAATTCGACTTAATCTCCGCATTCGCCAGAATGGTGGCTAACGGGGGCGATCGTGATAATTGCTGGTTTACTTCTTGCAGGAAGGGTCGTAAACTGAAACTCGCAACACACTTTACAAATTTGATTATATAAACTTGACCACCACTTAGGAGGCTTATTCCACTTGTTACAAATGGAGTGAGCCTTTTTTGCATGCAGATAACTATTGTATAACGAGGGTTGAAATGAACATGGTAAACCTTATAAGGGAGAGTATCAGGCTTACATGGAATTTTCTTGAAGGGAAGTATAAAGAAAGAAAAGTAGTTGTTTGAACATGTTTGTGATTGTTAACAACAGTTATTGAACCCTCTCGACAAAACGATTCTACTCTAGTAGAATGCATATATAATTCTACTACAGTAGAACAAGGTCGAAATGAGGTGCTTTCAAATGGTTATGAAGCTGTTCGACAGCGAGCTTAATATCATGGAAATCTTGTGGAGAGATGGTGACACCACTGCAAAGAGGATTGCGGAAATTACGAAGGAAAAAGTGGGTTGGAGTAAGACAACAACCTATACAATCATCAAGAGGTGCCTTGATAAAGGGGCGATTGAACGGCAAGATCCAAATTTCGTTTGCCGTGCGTTAGTTACGCGGGAGCAGGCGCAGGAATATGAAACAACAGAACTGATCAATAAGATGTATAATGGTGCCCCCGACAGGCTGATTGCTTCGCTTTTGGGGCAGAGACAGTTGACGACAGAGGAAATTAACCGCTTAAAACAAATTATTGAGCGTTTGCAATGAGGTGGGGGATGTCGTTACTTGAAATGAGTATATCGGCTTCCATCTTCATTCTTGCGGTTGTGTTCTTTCGTTTCCTACTCCTTCATAAAGTGCCCAAAATGACCTTTCTCGTGCTTTGGGGTATCGCCTTATTCCGACTGTTTGTTCCTGTTTCTGTTCATTCGCAATTTAGCATTTTTACGGCAGTTAACTATTTAGGAAAGATGTTTACAGTACAAGAGATAACGCCCATAACGGAAAGCTCAACCCTTTTAAATGGCGGCACGGTTATCATGCCACCAATAACAGACAGTATGACGATCCTAACCGTACCACTACAGACGGCTACACCAATATCGCCTTTTGTGTTGGTATGGCTTATTGGTTTTACGTCATGCGCTTTGTTTTTCTTCATCCCGCATGTAAGGTGTCGTCATAATTACAGAATGTCATTACCGATTAAAAGTGATTTCATCAGAAAATGGCAGAAGACGAATCCTTTATGGCGAAAGGTACATATCCGGCAATCAGATAAAATTTTGACTCCGCTCACCTATGGTATTTTTCAGCCTGTGGTACTCTTGCCGAAAAATATAGATTATACCGATGAAAAACAACTTGCGCTTATCCTTACCCACGAATATACACACATCAAACGATTTGACACGCTCAAAAAGTGGTTGCTTGCCTCCAGCGTGTGTATCCATTGGTTTAACCCTTTCGTGTGGGTCATGTACATTCTTGCCAACCGCGACATAGAGCTATCCTGTGATGAAAAGGTTATATGGACATTTGGGGAAAGCATAAAACCCGTTTATGCTATGGCACTTGTCCGTTTGGAAGAAAAAAAGAGTGGACTGTCCCCATTAACCAGTAATTTTTCCAAAAACTCAATCGAAGAAAGGATTATATCTATTATGAAAACTAAGAAAACCTCGATCACAGCGATACTGCTCGCTATTGTGATTGTGGCCGGAACCGTTACGGTCTTTGCGACTTCTGCACTGAACAGTATGGAAGCGGCCCCTGGTGTCGAAATAACTATGACCGAAAGTACGCCCGCTTTATACCAAGGCGAATCCACGACAGCCCTAATGCCGATTGATTTAACATTTACCAAATCGGATGTACCGGAGTTGATTGACAAACTTAACTCTTCAAAATATAGGGCGGTTTATTTGGACAATGAGATGTATCTGCGTATAACAAATGATAACTCCATACTGATTAGTAAGGATAACGGGTCAGTTTGGAAAAATTATGATACCGACAGTGTCGACGCAAAAGATTTTGCTAACTGGCTTCTGAAAAATGATCCGAATCCGGGCTATTCAATGAAAGAAATCCAGAGTCGCTTAGCAAACGGGGCAGAAGTAAAACATTTAGTGTTTGAAAATGGAAAGGAAATGTATTTTGTAATGGACGGGAACGGCGTACAGATTGAGCTTGTACAGCCTGAAAAAACAGCTTCTGTCCTAATTGATGGGCAGAGAATGATGATTACTTCTGAGCGATTTCCCATGACTATATCAACACAGATGCTGAAGTCATTTTATGACTTGTTAGTCTCCAGCAACATACTGACAAAAAACCAGGCAGAACAAGATTATTCGGATAAAATAAAGCATCTTAAAGAAAATGATACGATCTTTACGGTAACGAAATAAAGGGAATTACTAATGGACTAGGATACGAGCATACTATACAGTAGACCAACGAGAACCGGGCGAGATGACGTTCTCATTTCAGTGGATATTGCTAACTTGGATAACTTTTACCTTAGAGCACTTGATTGTCTATAATGGGCGACAAGTGCTTTTTTGCGTTCAACAAACCTGATACGGGTATCATGTAGATGGAGAACAAAATCCCAATTGGTGAATCGGAATATTGTTACAAAGTCAATATAACAAGAACTCAACAGTTAGTGACCTAATTGTCTCTAGAGCCAAGCTCGGTATGGATCATGAAGTATTAAATCTATTTCATTCGTCTATTCTGTTATGTAAATGGGTTAGAATATTATCAGGAGGGTTTTCATGGCAAAGTTTAAGTGGGATGTAGATGCAGCACACAGTAGTGTCGATTTCGCAATTCGGCATATGATGGTGTCTAAGGTCAAAGGAACGTTTAACAGTTTCTTTTAAGCCCCGAAATTGGATTTGAGTCATACCCCCTTATCTTG